>JBFHLI010000010.1:0-27232 GCA_041594935.1 Gammaproteobacteria bacterium
ATGTAGATCCACGCGTAGGTGCGGATCAGAAAGCTGGTCCAGAACGGCACGATGACCAGGGTGAGGAGAAACGGCTTTGCCCGCCCGCTGACCTTGACCCCGAGGAAGTAGGCCAGCGGGTAGGCGATCACCAGGCAGATCAGGGTTCCGAGCGGCGCGAGGGTGAGGGTGTTGGTGAACGCCTTCAGACGCGCCGGAAGATTGGCGTACTGGGCGAGCGTGAGGGCGGGCTGATAACCGCCCGCGGGCGCACGCTCGCCCAGGCTGAACACGGTGATGACGACGAGCGGCATGATGAGCAGCACCACGAACCATAGCCCGGTCGGCAGTAGCAGCAACGCCGTGACCCGACCACTCGGCCCGCCGGTAACTTGCGCACGGGTCATGCCGCTCGCTCGCCTCACCCCTTCCCGCGACCGGTCAGGCGGACTTGAACCGGGCCATGATCTCGGCTCGCAGCGGGTCGGTCAGCGTCACCGCCGCTCCGAACTCGAGTGCGTCGAGCAACCCCTGGGCCGGATACATGATCGGGTCCTCCACCATCTCCTTCGGGAGGAGCTTGGTGGTGCGGTTGTCTGGGACCGGGTAACCGTGGGCGAGAACTTCCTTGGCATTGACCGCCGGGTCGATGAGGTAGTTGATGAAAGCATAAGCCGCGTCCAGATGCGGCGCCTCGGCGGGAATGGCGTAGAAGTCACTCCACAGCTCGCCGCCCTCCTTGCCGAGCACGTAGTCGATCTCGGGCATGTCACGGTGCAGCTGCAGGCCGTCACCGGTCCAGGCGATCGACATCCAGGCGTCGGTGCTGCGCATCGAGGGCTGGTAGTCGCTGTTGATCGCGAACAGGTGCGGCTTGACGTCGAGCAGCAGGCGCTCGGCGTCGGCGAGTTCCTTCGGGTCCACCGAGTTGAACGAATATCCGAAGTACTTGAGCGCGTTGCCAATGGTGGTTAGCTGGTAATCGTGGACCATGACCCGGCCCGAGGCGCTGGTCTTGGTGAGATCCCAGAACTCCTTCCACGTCCTGGGATTGGTCTTCACCTTGTTACGGTTCAGGACGAAGCCGGTGGTGCCCCAGTTCTTCGGCACGGCGTAGACCATGCCGCCGACGGAGCCGGGCTCGATGAATCGCTTGATGTAGTGCTTCTCGTCGAAGTTCGGAAGCCGCGCGAGGTCGAGCGGCCGGATGAGTCCGAGCTCCACGTAGGTGGAGATGGTGTAGTTGGTGGGGACGAAGACATCCCAGCCGGTCCCTCCCGCCTGGAGCTTCGCGAGCATCTCCTCGTTCGAGCCGAACACGCTCACCTGCACCTCGGCTCCCGTCGTCTTCGTGAACTGCGCGTAGTTGTCGGGATCGTAGTAATTGGGCCAGGTGGCGACGGAGACGCGATCCCCGATCGCGGCGTGCGCCTTGCGCCCGCCCGCGAGCATCGGCATCGCCCCCGCCATGACGGCGGTCGCGGCGCCAAGCCCCGTCACCCCCAAAAAGTGACGCCGGGTTATCGAGCCCCGCTCGTAACGGCGCAGCTCACGCATGAACTGCTTGGCGGTGATCGGCGCATTTCCATCATGTTTCTTGGTCATGGTCTTCTCCACGGATTGATGTTGACGTACCGGGTCGAGCTACCGAAGCTTCGACCCGTCCCGAACCGCTGACAACGGTTCCCAAAACCTGTCGAGCGCTACCGCTTGCCGCCCCGGTCTCATTCGGAGGCGAGGGCGAGAGCGGCCTCGTTCTTCCAGCCGATGCACACCCGGTCCCCGGGGGCGAACCCGCCGCTGACCGTCTCGGCCTGTTTCCCCGTGAGCACGAGGATGTTGCCGAGCTCCTCGGTCTCCACCAGGTACTCGGTCTGCTCGCCGAGAAAGATCCGGTTCCTCACCCGCCCCGCCGCCGACACGTCGTGCGGGGCGAGATCGGGCTCCCGGCTCGCAGCGATGGCGATGAGCTCCGGGCGAACCGCGAGATCCGCGGTCTCGCCGCGGCGAAGCGCGCGAGCGGTGCGCGGATAGCGGCCGCGGAAGATAAGCCCATTTTGCAGCTTTAACGCCGCGCCGTCATCGCGCGCCTCCTCGACTTGCCCGGTGAAGAAGTTGGACTTGCCCACGAAGTCTGCCACGTAGCGGTTGATCGGCTCGTCGTAGAGCTCGCGCGGACCCCCGGTCTGCACGATTCGTCCCTCGTGCATGATGCAGATGGTGTCGCTCATCGACAGCGCCTCCTCCTGGTCGTGCGTCACGAGGACGAAGGTGATGCCGACGTCGCGCTGCAGGGTCTGCAGCTCGATCTGCATGTCGCGGCGCAGCTTCCGGTCGAGCGCGGCGAGCGGCTCGTCGAGCAGCAGCACCGTCGGCTGGTTGATCAGCGCCCGGGCGAGCGCCACCCGTTGCTGCTGCCCGCCGGAGAGCTCCCAGCTACGCCGCTTCTCGAACCCCTCTAGGCGCACCAGCTCCAGCGTCTCGCCCACCTGACGGGCGATCTCCTGCCGCGCGGGCCGCGGGGAGCGCTGCCGCAGACCGTAAGCGATGTTGTCCTCGACGTTGAGATGCGGGAACAGTGCATAGTGTTGAAACACCATGTTAACCGGGCGCCGGTAGGGCGGGGTCCCGACGACGTTGGCCCCGCTGATCCGAACGATGCCCTGCGTCGGCTGCTCGAAACCCGCGATCAGTCGCAACGACGTCGTCTTGCCGCACCCGGACGGGCCGAGAAAGCTGAAGAAAGCGCCGCGCGCGACCTGCAGGCTCACATCGTCGACCGCGACGACCTCGCCGAAGCGCTTCGTGACCGCACAGAATTCGACGTCCGGGGCGCCGGCATCGGGTGAATCGCTCATGAGCGCGGGCGGCTGAGCGCGCTGCCCACAGCGGCCCACCCGCACCGCGCGGTGCGAGCATCGAATCGCAACCGGATCACCTGCGTCTCTCCCCTCTCGCCGTTTCGCAGCCCGACACCCCAGGCAACGCCGGCATCCACCCTTCCCGATTGTACTCTCCCCACCGCCAACACTATAAGCAGCGATGCGGCGCCAGGCCCTGACCGGGATCAACCCGCCTCGAAGCCCGGCCCCACGGGATCTCGACGAACTCACGCTCCCAGGCTACCTAACCTGAATATTTCACCAACGCGCCTCGCCGCTCGTCACTAAGCTTCTGAGAGCGATGAGTAAACGAACCGTTCTGGGCGGCCCGAGCGCGGTGCAATTTGATTCCGCGGCAAGTCCACTCGGTCGCTGGCTCGGGACCCGGGTACATCCTCGCGTCACTGGACCAACTGGCGCGCGGTCATTACTCTTTCTAAGTTGCGGCTTACTGCATTGGTCAGGTGGCCTGAAGGAGAACGAACATGACCGCACGGGCGGTGCTCATCCGACACGGCGACGGTCCACCGGACGACCGGGTCGCCACTTTCTTCGAGTCGCACGGTTTTCATGTGGACCCCCGCCGGCCGTTCAAGGGCGAGCCGCTCGGGGACGTCGACGCCTCGGTCGCCGCCACCGTCCTATACGGCGGCCCGTTCGCGGTCACCGAGACGACCCGACACCCGTTTCTGAAACACGAGGCCCGGTGGGCGGAGGCGTGCATGCGCCGTGACGTCCCGGTGCTCGGAATCTGCCAGGGCGCGCAGACCATCGCCCACGTGCTCGGGGCGAGCGTCGGTCCGCTACCCGGCGAGCCCCACGAGTTCGGCTACTACCCGATCTATGCGACTCCCGAGGGGCGCGAGTTCCTCCCCGAGCAGCTGCACGTGACCCAGGCGCACTTCCACGGATTCGACGTCCCGAGCGGGGCCACCCTGCTCGCCACCGGCGACCTCTTTCCCCACCAGGCGATTCGCTACGGCGAGCGCACCTTCGCGTTCCAGTTCCATGCGGAGGTCACCGTCGCCGGGTTCCGGCGCTGGCAGCAAAGCGACTGGGCCAGCTACGGCAAGCCGGGGGCCCAGACGCAGGCTGAGCAGGACGAGCTGGCCCGTCGTCACGACCCCGCGCAGCATCGGTGGTTCATGGGCTTTCTCGAGCGGCTGTTCGCGCCGAGATCGAGCGCCCCCGGGGGTCGAAGGCACTCGTTGGCGACCGCGGAGTGACCTGGCGGAGGCCGGCCTGAGCCCGCCGGTCTCGCGGGAAACCGACCTTGACGATGACGCAACCCGGGGACGGGATACACCGCGTGGTTTCCGAGACAGTAGAAGCCGCTTGACGGTCGGGGCCCGGAACGGCACCGGGAATCGAACCCGGGTCTCCGCGCACCGGTGAACGATCACGCTCGCGGCTGGTTGGTAGTCTGGGCCGTGTTCTCGTCGATGGCCGCCACCATCGGCGCCGCCCAGTACGCCTTCGGACTCTTCGTCCCCCCGCTCGAGGAAGCCTTTGGGTGGAGCCGGACCGAGATCAGCGCCTCGCTCTCGTTCACCGCGGTGGGGAGCCTCGCCGCCCCCCTCCTGGGGCGCGTGATGGACCGCCACGGGGCCCGGCCGATCCTGGTCGGGTCGCTGTTGCTGACCGCCGCGAGCTTTCTCCTGCGCCCGTTCATGCAAGAGCTCTGGCACTGGTATGCATTGAGCTTCCTGCAGTACGTCGCATTCTCGGGCGCAACCGTGCTGCCGACGGGACGCCTGATCGGCATCTGGTTCACCCACCGGAGGGGGCGAATGATGGGAATTGCGAGCGTTGGGCCGAACTTCGGCGGGCTCGTGCTCCCCGCCCTCGTGGCAGCGATCCTCTCCCTCGGGTCGTGGCAGAGCGCGTACGTGGCCCTGGGCCTTCTGGTTGCCCTCGTCGGCGGATTCGCGTGGCTGGTGGTGCGCGAGTTTCCCGGGGAGGGGGACCACCCACGATCGAAGGGGGATGCGTCGCCGGCCGCACCGAATCTACGCGGGCAGACGGTGCGGGAGGCGACGGCAGAGCCGGCGTTCTACACCATTACGCTCGCCACCGTGCTCGCGTTTTTCACCTACGGCACGGTACTGCCCCACGTGGTCGTGCATCTGACGAACGAGGGCTTCTCTCCGGCGCGGGCCTCCTTCTCGCTCGGAACCCTCGCGCTGGCGGGGATGGTCGGCAAGGTGAGCTTCGGATACCTCGCCGAGCGGATCTCGGCCCGGATCGCGTTTCTGATTAACCTCATCGGGCAGGCGAGCCTCGCCCTCCTCCTCGCCTGGGTCGCGCCGCCCGCCCTGGTTCTGGTGGTCCCAATCTACGGATTCTTCATGGGCGGCACCGGGGTGCTCTCGCCGCTGCTCATCCAGGAGTTTTTCGGGCTCAAGAACTACGGCAGCATCTCGGGCCTGATCAGCCTCGCCACCGTGATATCGTTCGGCGCCGGCCCGCTGCTCGCCGGGGTGGCGTACGACTTGACCGGAAGCTACGACCCGGCGTTCGCGCTCGTATCCGTGCTGTTCGCAGTGGGTGCGTTTCTGCTCGGTGTGACGCGCAGGCACGACCGGGCACCCCCCTAGCCCCTGTGTCGCACCCCCTAGCCCGGACAGTCCGCCTCGAGAGATGCGCCGGCGGCCCGACACCCCTTCGGCAGATGCGCGTTACGGGCACCTATACTCTGCGGATGGGCGGAGCCGTCACTCATCGTTCAGGCCATCCTGCGATCGCTTGGCTCGTGGTGCTCGCGCTCAGTCTCGCGGGGTGCGCCGAATTCACCGCCCTTAAACCCTCTCCGGCATCCTCCGCGGCCGCGCCCGGCGCGGGGTCGGGCGGCGAGAGCGCGGCTCTCGAGGCAGTCTATCAACAGGGGCTTGCCCGCGCTCGCGAGGGGCGCGAGAGCGAGGCCGCCCGGCTGTTCCGTACTGCGGCCGAGCGCGGTCACCCCGGCGCCGCCTACGAGCTCGGCATTGCCTACACCAAGGGGCGGGGAGTCGAGTCCGACCTCGAGGTCGGGGCTAGCTGGGTCAACCGCGCCGCCGAGGCCGGCGAGCCGCGCGCCCAGTACCTGGTCGGAGCCACCTACTTCGCCGGCACCGGGGTCGAGCAGGATTACCAGCGGGCGATCCCGTTCCTGAGAGCCGCCGCGCTCCAGGGTCATCCGCGCGCGCAGTTCCTGATGGGCGAGGCGTATACCGGCGGTCTCGGCGTGAGCGAGGACCCGGCGTGGGGCGCTCGGTGGTACGGCAAGGCGGCGCACCAAGGTCATCGGGAGGCCCAGTTCGCCTACGGGGTGATGCACCACACCGGGCTCGGGCTCCCGGTCGATGCCGAATCGGCTTACGTCTGGCTCACCCTCGCCGAGGCCCTCGGGCACCCCGCCGCCCCGAAGATGCGCGCGCTCGGCGCGGCCGGGCTGAGCGCAGCCGAGCGCGAACGCGGCCACGCCCGGGCGAAGCGCTTCGAACCTGAGCCCTCGGCCCGCTTCGACGACGCCCCGACCGTTAAGTACGTGCAACACCAGCTCGAGCGGCTGGGGCTGCGTCCCGGTCCGGTGGATGGTCTGGTCGGCCCCCTCACCCGCGCGGCGGTGCGGGCCTATCAGCAGCGCTCCGGCCTCGCCCCGGACGGGGTCATCTCCCCGGCGCTGGTCGACCGCCTCAGGCTAGAGGCCAACCTCTGACCCCGGTGCAGAATTGAAAAAGCCGGCTCCGTCGCCATCGTTCCGGGTCCTTGGTGCAACCTAGACAGGTCAACCTGGGCATCTGGCCCGAAACTTCCGGCTAAGTTTCGGTCGCCTCGCGGCCGTCCTCATCACCGGGGTCGGAGGCGGGGTCGGTGTCGTCGCCATCCGCCCCGGGGTTGGTGTCGTCCTCGCCGGGTGCATCGGCATTCGCCGCCGCCGCGATCGCGGCCGCCTTCTCAGCGCTCATCTCGATCCCGATCATCCCCGCCACGGAGGACACCACGCCCTGGTCGATGTCCTTGTTGGCGACCGACGATAGCGCCGCTGCCGCCCCTTCGATGTCGTCCGCCTCGGCCGCGGCCCCGAACGAAGCGATCGCCCCCACCGTCGAACTCGGGGCAGCGCGGGTCCGGGCTGTCGGTGAGGCATGGGCTGCGTTCAGCCCACCGAGCTTCGCGGCGGAGACCGCCGGTGTGTCGTCACTGTCCATATCCGAGTCGTCTCCGGCCATGTCGGTGTCGTCGCCGTTGCGCCCGTCGTCTCCGGCCATGTCGGAGTCGTCCCCGCCCGGGCTGGTGTCATCGCCGTTGCGCCCGTCGTCTCCGGCCATGTCCGTGTCATCGCCGTCGCGCCCGTCGTCTCCGGCCATATCGGAGTCGTCCCCACCCATGTCGGTGTCGTCACCGTTCATGTCCGAGTGATCCCCATCCATGTCGGAGTCGGATGGCGCGTTCGCCCGCTCGGCGATCTCGGCCGCGGTATCGTCGTCGATCTCGGCCCCGACCATCCGCGCCACGGCGGAGACGACCGCCTGATCGATGTTCTTGTTGGCGGCCGAGGCGAGCGCCTGGGCGGCGCCCTCGATGTCATCGCTCTCCAGTGCGTCCCGGAACGAAGCAATCTTTCCCACCTGGGAACTGGGAGCCGCATTGTCGAGCGCGTTGGGCGACGCGTGGGCCGCATTCAGGCTGCCGAGCGCCGACGCCGAGATTCCACCGGCCTTGGCCTTCCCGGCTTTCGCGTGGCCGTGCGTGTCACGGTCGTCGTCGACGTCATCACCGCGGTTCTTCGACGCGACCGATCGGCCGTGGCTCTTGCCCTTGGTCTTGCCGCGGTCGGCCTCGTGGTCGTCGCCAGATGCGCCCGCGTGGTCGTGGCCCTGGCCGCGGCCCTTGCTGTGACCGACTCCACGCGCTTTTCCGTGACCGTCGTCGCCCGCGTCCTCGCCGCCCGCCGATCCCCCCGCCCCAGCGCCGACCCCGGCGCCACCACTATTGCCGCTGCCGCCTTTACCACCGCCGCCTTTACCACCGCCGCCTTTACCACCGCCGCCTTTACCACCGCCACCCTTGCCACCACCGCCCTTGCCGCCGCCTTGACCGCCACCATTCTTGGCGTAGGCGGCGCTATCGTTGGCCGACAATCCGGTCTGATCAATCACGACCGAGTCCAGGACAAATGCCCCCAACGCCACTACCACGGTCAGCGCCGGCAGCACCGGCGACGCTTTGCGATCTTTGCTCATGCTCGATTCTCCAAGGGCATTACCCACCTCGCTCTACCCACCGGGGGATTCATGCACACCGCTATGTTAGCCAATTTTCCACGCACTTCGCGTATAGCCGGTCACAGGCTGACGTTGAGACCACTTGCCGAGCTCCATTGTAACCCAAGCCCTTGAACGTCAGGTCGGACCGTCGTTGATGCAAATCACCGTCGCGCCTGCGAGGTCATGGGAAGCTGCTTCCCGATCGGGATACGATGTGCGAACTCAGTGCGGGTGGACGTGGGTCACATCGGCGAGATGCCCTCAAGCACCCGCCGGGCCCCGATGGTGGAGCCCCGGTCGGACGCCCCGAGGATGGTCAGGGAGAAACTATCGGTGCCACCCCAGGAAAGTTCGCCAGCTCGGAAGAAGCGCTCAGGTCCGCGCACTCAACCGGTACTTATCGAGCACCGCCTCGATTGCGGCGAGCTCGGCGCGCAGGTCGACCTGCTGCGAGTCGCTCGTCTTGAGTCGGTCGACAGATCGGCGAATGTCCGCGAGCGCGTCGTTCCACGCTTGTCCAGTGCAATTCAGCGCGCTCGCGACGCCCTTGAGATGGTCCCGCTTGCGCAGCCGAACATTTGCGGGGAGCTCCCCCTCGGCCATTTCCGCGAGCACCCGGGTGATCTTTGTTGCCGGGCCCATCACCCGGTGCGAATAGTAGATCCCAACCACCACCACGAGGGCGGTGCTGATGAGGCCAACCATCGACACGTAGGCCCATACCATCAATTGGCTCGTCGCGGAGAACCCGGACAGCGGCTCGCCCAGACCGGTTACCAGGATCGAGTACGCGTGGTAGGTGTCGAAGACCGCCACCCCACTGACCGCGATTAGCACGAGCGCCTCACCGAAGAGGCGAAGCTGCTCCTTCGACGCGGTGAGAAACCTTCGGCGTCGGCGCCGATAAGTGGGGATCAGCCGCGTTTGTGTGCCGTGGTCGTCGGCCCAGGGGGCCACCGTCGCCGAGGTCAAAGTGCTCATCTCATCGGCCCTCTCGTCTCTTGCCCTCCGGCCGCCACCGGAAGACACCAAATACCCGGCCCGGGACATCCACTGCCCCGCGGCCTAGTCCCAGCAGCCCGCCTTCGCCGCGCCCTTCTCACCGTCCGCATCGAGGGTGAGCGCCCCACACGGGTCGGCCGCCTGGCCATCCTGCGGAGTCGCGCGTAGGACATAGCAGCTTCCGATCGGACAATTCACCACGTCCTCGGGGTCGACCACGATCGCATAGTGGCCGCCGCCAGTGGTCGCCGACATGTTCAGATCGGCGGCGACCGAATCGGCGTAGGTCCGGTTGTCGAGGAAGAACTGCTCCTGGCGGGCCGCCGCGTCCATCAGCGCCGTATGGGCGGCGGCGCGGCGCGACTTGCGTACGTGGTTCTGGTAGGACGGGTAGGCGATTGAGGATAGGATCGCGATGATCACCACCGCGATCATGAGTTCGGTCAAGGTGAAGCCGGCCACAGACCTGGCAGGGCCGGCGGGGCGCCGCAAGTCGACGCGAAGCCGGCACCGATCGATGGCTCGAGAGTGTTTCATGGTCTTGATACCCCGGTGTTCATAGGCATGGCGTTCAGTCTGTGAGCGCATGCCAGTAGGTCTTGAAGCTCGTGCGACCGCCGATGTCCATGATGTTCTCGCCTGCCTCCTGCCCCTGAACCAGGATCTGGCCGCCACCGAGAGGCACCACCTCGACCGGGATCCCGCCGCTTCCGAGCCGGTCGCTGCGCTCGTAGGTCACCCCGGTCTGGTCGTTAGCGGTGTTGAAGTTGAACACCGCGGTAGCATCAGCGAGCGAGACGGCGTAGAGGTAGCCCTCGCCTTCGCTGAGACCACAAGCGATGACCGCGGGGGTCGGCGCGAAGGTGGTGAAGAACACATTCCCCCCCGCCGTTACCGCCGATGCGAGGTTCTTCTCGCCACTCGTCTCGAGGCGGATCCGCCACCCGTTGGCGAGCTCGGCCGGCACGGAGCAGCTCCCGTCCTGGAGGCAATTGTCGGTGAGGTCGGCAACATCCGATCCGACTACCCCGTGCTCGAGCAGGGTGGCCGGCGGCTGACCGCTCGTGATAGCCCGGTCCTTGACCATGTAGAAGTAGTTGTCGACGTCCTCCCCGTTCGGGTCCTCACGGTCACCGCTGCCGATCAGCACCGCATCGAATGGCCCGGTATCATCCTTGCTCTGAGCGACATCGGGCCGATTGAAGAACCGCCGGTCGTCGGCAATCGTGTTGTGACCGGCGACGTGACGGCCGACCGAGAGGATCTTGGTCGCGGTCCAGGCCGACGGCTTGTTGTTGACCACGATGTCGGGAGTGCCGCCGTCGCCGTCGTGGTCGAACGGGCCCGCGAGATCGACCCGCCACAGCACCCCGCCGGTATCACCGAAGTAGAGCCGATCGAACAGGCCGTTGCCGCTGGTGTCCACCGCCGCGACATCGGACGGCACGCTGTCATTGAGGTCGGGGTGGCGGAACGCCTTCGCGGGTGCGCTGTAGCCGAGTGCCCCCTGGGTTGCCTTCCACACCAGGGTCCCGTCGAGGGCGTTCACGATGAACAGCGCGTTACCCTCGTCGTCATCGGTACCGGGCACCGGAGCCACTGCGGCCCGAGTGGCGCGGTTCTTGGCGTCCTTACCGAGGTCCCCGGTGTCGTCGCCGGCGTCGTTGCCGTCGTAGCCGCCGCCAAAGACGAGCACCGGAATGACATCATTGTCGACCTTGACCCGGCCCACCTGCGGAGTGGACCAGGACTGGCTCAGCTCGGCAAAGTCGGTGCCGGCCGCGCCCTTGGTGATCGACCACAGGACCTCCGGTGCGTCCGGGTTGCTCACGTCCAGCGCGTAGTAAGACTTGCCGCCGCGGCGAAGCCCGAAGTACACGATGACCTTGTCGCCGTCGCCGCTCTTCAGGTTACCGTCCTGGTTTACGTCCAGGGTGTACACGACCGGCGAGCCGTCCACGGTGGTCGGATGCTTGGGGTTGTCGGCGAGATTAGTGTATAGGCGGTCGAGCACCGGGACGACCTCGCGCGGCATGAACGCCCAGGTCTCCTCGCCGTCTTCGGCCCCGGCGGAGTCCGTGTTCCGGAACATGCGCAGGTAGCCGTCGTTGGTGCCCATGACGATCCGGATGTCCGGGTTGTCCGCATCGAAGCCGGCCGCGCGCGCACCGTAGTTGATCGGGTTCGGGCGCGAGTGCAACGGGTCCACCATCAGCCAGTCGCGGGTGGTGGTGCCGTCGTTCTCGAGCCCGCGCGCGAAGCGCAGAATATTGAGTGCCTTCTGCTGCTCGGCCACGGTCGCGGTGGCGTAGCTGCCGCTCGAGGCGGCGGGATTCCAGGCTTGCGTGATCTCGGACCACAACGCGGCCGCGGTGGTGGCATCCGCGTCGAGCGGCATCAGGCCGTTGGTCGCACCCGCGTCCTCGGTGAACAGCTGGCGCGCGCCCGCGGCGCTATTGAGCGCCTGCGGCCCTCCGCTCACGAATCCGGGGATGTTCTGACCGGCGCCGCCGCGGGCGATTGCCCGCCCGTCGGCCCCCGCCACCTCGTCGTCGACGGGTGGGGGAAGGGTCGCGGCGTTCGTCCAGAACGTCAAAGCCTGGCGCTTGAGACGCCCGTCGACATCGATCGCGTTGTCGCCGTTCACGTCCTGGAGCTCGCTCTCGCCACTGGCGTTTTTGCCGATGACGACCTTCTTCAAATTGCCGGTCCAGCGCGGCAAGCCGTTCTCCTCGGTCTCGAACAAGGCGAGGAAGACCTCGTTCACGGTCTGGGAGCGGTTGAACACGTTGACCGGCACGGAGGGGGCGACAAAGGTGGTGCTGACGCTGACAATGCTCTTGAAGATGTTGCTGAGGTAATCGACCACGTCATCCGGGTCCGCATCGAGATTGAACGCGTTGGCAGTGCCTCCGGCCCGCGCCCACTCATCAGCGTCGCTGAGACCGCTCGAGCTTGCAAAGAAGTACGACAAGACATTCTGCTTGTTGGGATAATCTGGCAGCGTCCCGTGGTTGCCATCGGCGAGATCGGCGTCCTTCAGATACTCGACGATCTGGGTCACGCCATCCGCTCCGCTGCCCGGATTGACCAGGCCCAGGCCTCCCGCGGCCACGCTTTGGGCAATCAGCGCATCGGTCTCGGAATCCTTGTTGATCTTCGCGTCGGTGATGGTGACCGTGAACGACTTGGTGCACTCGGAGAGGATCGGGCTCACGTAGGCACCGCCGGGGCCGTCCTGGATATTTAGGTCCGACGTGAGAGGCGGGTTGCCGGTCTTGTCATTACCGCTGTTGTGGGCATTCACCACGGTTTGAGCGGTGAGATAGCGATAGAACTCGAAGAAGGTCTCCCGCAGCTGGGTGAAGTGCGCGGTGTTGTTGTTCCTAGGGGTCGGCAGCGAGTCGAGCTTTGCGAATAGGGCGGCGAAGTGTGCCGGATCGTCAACATCGCCCGCCCCGTGGGCGATAAAGCCGCCGTTGCTGCAGTTGGCCTGGGCAGGGCCGGCCGGGCCCGGCACCGCGCACGAAGCATCTGCATCATGGGTCATCATGAAGCCCACCCGCACCCCGTCGACCTGGCTGAGAACCTTCTTGAGGATGGCTCGCAAGACGTCGAACTTATCGTACTGACTGGGACTGGCTTTACCGCTCAGATACCCCTCCGCAATGAGCGTGTCGCAGTTGGAGGCATCGCAGCCGGTGCCGCTCAGATTCTGGCGAAAGTCCAGGGCGAACATCACCACCGGCTTGCCGCCGACCGGCAGCGCCGGATCGAGATAGATGTCGGTGTCGTCGGCGAGCACGGCGCCGCACAGGCCTCCGAGCACGAGTCCGGCGGCCAGTGATCGAATTCGCATGCGCATCATGTCGTCCTTCATATCGTCGTTCGTGGGTGGAAATGGTGGTCTAGCACTAGCACTTCGGCCCCAGCAGGATGTAGCCCTGGTTCATGCCCTGGCGCCCCATGCCGCTGTCATTCTTCTCGATGCTCGCCGAGATCTCGTAGCGGAACGCGGAGAATGCGGTGAGGCTATTCGCGTTTTTCATCCGGGGCGGAGGCGCACAGTCCTGCACCCGGGCGGCAGTGGCGGTGATGGTGTCGGTGCCGACGACGTCGAACACCTCGTGATTGATCCCGGTATCGTCCGGCAAGGTCACGGTGACCGGCACGCTCAAAGGGCCAACCTTCGGCAGATTGTCATCATCGGAGATGACGAAGTCGATCGCAGCCATCGCGGTCTGAAAGTTGTTGGTCTGGGACTCCACCGCCCCCGCCATGCGTAGCTCCATGGTGCTGGTCGTCACCCCCGAGACCACGAGCAGGGTGAGCCCGACCAGCAGCACGAGGGTGATGATCAGCACCGCACCGCGCTCTCGCCCGGTGCGTCTCATGCTCTGGAGTCGGAATTGGCTCATCACTACTGGTTGAGCAGGTTGAGGTTGGCCGAGTTCCGCATGGCAACGGTGGTGCTGTAGACGCGGCGAAAGAAGCCGTCGTTAGCCGCCGCGATTGCGACATCGCCCAGCGTGTAGCTCTTGGCGTTGGTGTAGTGGGGCACGGCGGTGCTGCTTCGCACCAGCAGATAGATCCGGGCCGAGACCACCCCTTCCATATCCGCCTCGGTGGGCTCGACCAGGTACCGGTTGGGCACCCCGTCCTGGTCGGTGTCCACGCCGAACTGGAGGTGCATATCCTCGACGCCCTCGGCGAGGCAGGTTGCCTCGTCGAGCACCCCGGCCGAGGTGGCGGGGTCGGTCAGTCTCCCGAGACCGACGGTTGCGCCGCTCACCACCAGGTCGAGCCGACACAGTGAGGGGATCCCGTCGCCGGCGGTGATACTGAAGTCGCGGATGAAGTACACCCGCGGCACGTACTTCCAGTCGCTCTCCCCGAGCGCGGGCGCGCTCGTGTCCGCGTCGTCGATGAAC
This sequence comes from Gammaproteobacteria bacterium, assembly GCA_041594935.1. Lineage (GTDB taxonomy): Bacteria > Pseudomonadota > Gammaproteobacteria > HK1 > HK1 > JBFHLI01. Next base: position 14,044 of record JBFHLI010000010.1, read on the forward strand.
TCGCCGACCGTGCCGTTGGTGCGGAGATAAATGGCGTCCGCGACACCGCTTCCCTCGGTGAGCACCTCGGTGGTATTGCCGTTGCCGTTGGTGTCCGTTACGTCGACGAAGGTACGGGCGGCGGGAGAACCCTCCACCCGTTTGATCGCGATCAGATCGGTGCCGCCGAGGTGGTCGCTCAGGAGCTCGTTGCAGGGGGTGAAATGTACGTCCGGAGGTGCCGCACCCTGGGGATTCTCGTGGTAGTTGTTGAATCTCGCCGCGGTGCTCGCATCGTACAGATCGAGGGCGTCGGCACAGTTTCCCCCGGTCGCCCCCAGCGCCTCGGTGATGACGCTCGGGTCGATCATCTGCCCCCAGAAGTCGGCCATGGTGAGCTCGTCCGTCAGGGTCTTGAGCGCGTAACGCCCGTTCTCCTGGAGCAGCGCGTAGCGCTCGTCCTCGGCCATGCTCCGGCTAGTCGCGATGTAGGACGCCAGCACCGCGGTGGTGAGAAGAGATCCGACGGTGAGCGCGATCATCAGCTCAACCAGCGTAAATCCGCGCACCTTGGCTGACGATTGAATCACGGGGTCGCTCCTCACACCGGTTCCGAGATGAAGGTCTCTAGCAGAATCAACCGCCGATAGACGTCGTTCTCGGTGGCGCTGTCGTAACGCCCGGTGCCCTGCCCGCACGCATTGAGAGTGGGGTTGCTGAGCTTCGACAGGCCACGCCAGGCGAGCGCGATGGTGTAGGTTCCCGAGCCCCCGTTCGGCCCGGTGATGCACGCGGTCGGCGTGACGAGGCCACCGCTGTTGTTGCCGCCCACCTGCTCGGTGACTCCGGCGAGCGCCTGCTCCCACTCGAAGAGGTCGAACTGCGCGAGCTGCGCGGCGTTGCAGCTGCTCACGGCGCAGTCGGTCGCGGCCCCGATCGTGCCGCCGTCAAGGGTGAGACCCGCCCCGTTGTTGGTATAGCTCGCCAGCTCATCGGCGTTGGCGCGCATGCGCTCTATGAGATCGTGCACCAGCACCGCGGCGGATGAGCGCTGCACTGCCTCGAAGTTTGATCGCTTCGTGGTGACCTGAAGCGCCGCGACCCCCAGGATCCCGACCGACAGCACCAAGACAGCGATCAGCACCTCAACCAGCGAGAAACCTCGCGTCGTGGAACATGGGTGTCGGCGCCGCCGACGATGGTGGCCCCTCACGCTCATGGGGTGCAGTCGATGGCCGCGCCGGCGGCACCCTTAGTGAGGCGCGACCGACCGTGGGGGGCAACACTGACCAGACGCCCATGCTCACCCCCCCGGGCGTCACAGACCGCGAACATTGCGGTGCCGCCATTTTCGTTGGTGGTACCATCGAGATTGAATTCGAGATTTCGATTGGATGTACCGTTGGTCATGACCGTGACATCCTCGGTCGCGGCAAGCCCGATCTTGAGGATGCGGTCGGTGCCGGACTCATAGGTGTTGTTGGGCGGGCTGCTCTGCTCCTCGAACACGAGCCACCCCGTGGTCCATACGTTGTTGGTGCCCCCGCAGGTCGGGTTGGTGGCGGTGGGATCTGCGCTGCGGCAAAGAACGACCCGGGACCTGCGCTTCAGTCCCTCGCTGCGGGCGTAGTTGATCATGTTCATCAGATCGAGGGTGTGGCTCTTGATGCGATTATTCTTGACGAAGCTGGTCATCGATGGGGCAGCCAGGCCGGCGAGGATCCCGGCAACGAACAGGGCGATCAGCAACTCGGTGGTGGTGAAACCTCGAGCAGCTCGCCGAGGTCCCCCCCCGTGGTAGCGCGCGGGCCCGACCGGGCCGGGATCACAGTTCTGGCTCATATCACTTACAGTATCTATCGATGTTGGCCTGTGCCTGACCGGTTCGGGCAGCGCGCTCTTCGTTCTCAACCAGGTAGACTTTGCCGTCGGCGTCGACGTCGGTGACGCTGGATGAAGATTCGAGGATGTGCAGATTGCGGCGCGCCACCTCACAGTTCTTGCGAAACAGGGCGTCGATGTCAGACTCCCCTTCGGTCACCGCCGCCGTCGACTCGCCGCGGCCAGATTGAGCCGGAGCTTCGGGCGCGACTTGCAGCCGGCGGTCAGCGTCGCGCGAACGGGGTGCATCAATCTCCTGCACCTCTTTGCCCGGCGGCCGTTGACTCGAGTACGTCACGCTGCCGTCGGCGGCGACCCACTTGTAAATGGCGCCCAGGGCGGTCCCCGGCACAAGGTTTATCAGCACGGTCAAGCTCACCGTTCGCAATGTCATCTGCATGATCAAAATGATCCACCGGCCGAGGACGACTTGATGAGGCTATCGGCCATGGTTAAGAATTCTTGAAATCGATCGGGCGAAGACGTGACGCACGCCGCACTGCTGCGATCTGTCGGCCATCCGGAGCGTGGGCCCTCGCCCCACAATCAATTCATTCGTGCTCGCCTGGCGGTCTAGATTTCCCGCATCGACGGCTGCACGCGGCATGCCAGCACGAGCACGCGAGGGGATGCGCAGCCCTCGAAGCGTGATGCGGCTCGTAGCCGACTCGGTTTAACGCCTCGACTTGTGAACTGAATCGCGCACGGCTGGCACCCCAACGGGGACCGGAGAGAGGGCAGGATCCTGCCGGCAGGCTGTCCGCGCGGGCGCTCGGGCCCGATTGAACAGTCCGCTGACCGATCCTCGACACCGCCGTCGGCCGGTTGACAGTCAAACATGTCAACCGGAGCGCGAGATGGTGCAGAGGGGCTAGCTCAAGCCGGCTCGACCTTCAGTCGGCACGGCCGAAGAGGGCGCCGTTCCGAGTGGCCAAGAAGGCTTCAATCGGTATCGTCTCCTGGCGAAGAAAACCCCGCTCCGGCAGACCGCCACCGGCGACCAGCTCGATCACCGCGCAAACCGAGGCCGCAGTGGTCCACGAAATGGCTCGCCAGGTGCTGCCCGCGATCGCCTTAGGATAGTAGGCGCGCACGAACTCCTCGCGGAACAGTCGCCCTTCGCGCTGGCCTTCGACCGCAGCGTGAACGTAGACGACATCGTCGTTGACCGGCGGCTTGGCGTTAACCAGGATGCGGCCCGCGTCCGCGCGCCGCTCCTTCATGTGCAGCTCCTGGAAGAAGAACCGCATCAGCTTGCAATGCCCGGGGTAGCGGAGCGTCTTGTAGTTGAGCTCCTGCACCCGGCCCTCGAACGTCTCGCACATCGTGCCGAGACCGCCCGAGGTGGTAAACGCCTCGAGGGGGAGACCCTGGATCACGATGGTCTCGAGCTGCTGCATGGCGGGCACCAGCATCTTCTTGCCGTCGGTGATGACCTCGCAGTCGTTCAGATACTCGTTGACCACGCCCTCCGGCGACCAGTTGAACGCGTAGCCGAGTAGACCGCTCGGGTGCTGCGGCAGCGCCCCCACCCGCAGCTCGATACTGCGAAGCGTCTCGAAACCCTGGGTGAGGGAAGCACCGACGATACCGATGAAGCCGGGGGCGAGGCCGCATTGGGGCGCCATCACCCCGGGCGCGGTCTTGCCGAGGGCCATGATTTGCTTGGTGGTGGGGACGTCCTCGGTCAAGTCGAAGTAGTGCACGCCGGCATCGTGGGCGGCGCTCGCGATCGCGACGTTGAGGTGGTAGGGAAGGCACGACACCACCGCCTGGCACCGGCCGAGGAGCCGGCCGAGCTGCCCGGGATCCGTGACATCGATCACTTCCACCGGAAAGGGCCCGGGGGGCGGCTGGCGCAGATCGGCCCCGGTCACGTCGAACCCGCTCTCGTTCAGCAGGCTCGCGACCAGCGAGCCGACCTTGCCAAGACCGATCACCGCGATCGCCTCGATATTCCGCCCCATCGCCGACTCCCTGCCCAAGCTTCGAATCGTGGGAGTTTACTCCTCGGCGCCGCTTCTACCAGCGCAGATTGACGTTCTTGACCCGGGTATAGCTCAGCAGCTCCTCCAGGCTCTCCTCCTGCCCGAGGCCGCTTTGCTTCCAGCCGCCGTAGGGCGCGCCGAGGTAACGGCCGCTCGAGTTGACCCACACGTAGCCCGCCTCGACCCGCTCGGCGGTCTCCATTGCGAGCGCGAGGTCGCCGGTGACGATAGCGGCGGTGAGCCCGTACATCACACCGTTCACCTTCGCCATCATGTCGTCGTAGTCACGCCAGGGCAGGACCGACATCACCGGACCGAAGATCTCCTCGCGACCGATCCGCATCTCGGGCGTCACGCGGTCGAAGATCGTGGGCAGGATGAAGTAGCCGTTCTCAAGGGCCGAATCGGCGGAGCGCTTCCCGCCGGTGAGGCACCTCGCGCCCTCCTCCATCGCCGATTCGATGTAACCCATGACTCGATCGTATTGCCGCTGCGAGACGACGGGACCGACCTCGTTGCCCTCGATCCACGGCAGCCCGACCGGGAGCGCCTCGGCCTCTCGCACGAGCGCCTCACAGAGCGCGCGGTGCAGGCTCTCGTGCACGAACACTCTCGAGGTCGAGCTGCACGACTGCCCTTGGCGGTTCATGTTCATCCCCCGGATCGCGGCCCGCGCGGCCGCGGCCGGGTCCGCATCGGCGAAGATGATGATCGGGTTCTTGCCGCCGAGCTCCAGGGTCAGGCGCTTGAGCGTCTCGGCCGCCGCGCGCGCAATCGCCCGGCCGGTCGGCACCGACCCGACGAAGCCGATGCGCCCGACCGCCGGGTGGCTGACCAGGGCGGCGCCGGACTCGGCATCGCCGGTGATCACGTTCAAGACCCCCGGCGGCAGCACCTTTTCCGCGAGCTCGGCAATGCGAAGGCTCGAGATCGGCGCCTGCTCGGACGCCTTGGCGACCACACAATTGCCGGCGGCAAGGGCGGCCGCGGACTTCTCCGCGCAGAAACGGAACGGGTGATTGAAGGCGTTGATCTTCGCGACCACGCCGTAGGGCTGGCGCCGGGTGAAGTTAAGGTGGCGGGCCGCGGTGGAGGAGGTTTCCCCCTTTATCTCGGTCACGAGCCCCGCGAAGAAGCGCAGCGTCTCGGCCGTCCAGGCGACGTCGGCCCGCATGCCTGAGATCGCATTGCCTGCATCATAGGCGTCGAGGGTCGCGAGCTCCTCGCCGTGGCGCTCGCACTCATCGGCAAACGCCTCGAGACACCGGGCCCGCTCGCGCGCCGGCGTCCGTCCCCAGTCCGAGAACGCTTCACCCGCAGCGCGTACCGCGCGGTCAACATCAGCCGGGCTCGCGCGCGGCACCTCGGCAAGCACCTCCCCGTTCGACGGGTTGATGGACTCGAAGGTGCGGCCATCGCTGCTCTCCTCCCAGCCGCCCCCGATGTACATGCCCCGGTGGCGAAAACGCATCTCCACGCTCGACATCGGCCAACCCCCTTCTAGGGCACCACCGCCGCGCGCAGGACGCTGCGCTCGGCCGCGCGCCGGAACGCCTCGTCGAGGTCCTCGAGGGCGAATCGCGAATCGACGATATCCTTGAACGGGAAGCGCTCGCGATGGCTCATGACGAAATCGAGCGCCTGGATCAGATGCCGGGGATGGTAGTTGTGAATGCCGCGCAGGTTGATCCACTTTCGAACCAGCACGTTGGCGTCGAGGGTGACCTGAGCATCGGGGTTGACGAGCCCGGCCAGGGTGTAGCGCCCGCCGGTGCGAAGCAGCTCGAGCCCGACCGGAATGACGTCGGGCACCCCGCACACCTCGATGACCGCATCCGCGCCATCGGGCGGGCTCATTGCCCGCACCGCCTCGATCAGCTCGGAGGCGCCGAGCGCGCGGACGTCGAACACTCGGTCGGCTCCGAACCGTTCCGCCATTCTCAGCCGGTCCGGCACCGTGTCGAGGCCAATCACCCGCCGCGCCCCGCGGGCCTTCGCCATCGCGCAGCCGTAGAGCCCGAGCAGCCCGAGCCCCTGAATCACGACCGTGTCGCCAAGCCCGATCCCGGCCGCCTCGGTGACGCAGACCATCGTCGCCACCCCGCAGTTCAAGGGGGTCGCCTCCTCGTCGCTCAGCGCTTCGGGCAATCGCAGGATGCCGGTGCCGGGCACGATGTAGCAGTACTCCGCGAATCCGCCGAGGAAGTGCGGGTCGACGTCCACCCGGTCGTGACCGTATTTGCGCACGCCCTTGGACTTCTGAGGCATATCGAGGACGTCGCGATAGTACGAGCTCCCCGCGAAGAAGTACTCGGTCCAGGTGACCCGATCGCCGACCGCGAGCCGATCCCCGCGCAGGTCGCGCTCAACCCCCGGGCCGAGCTGGTCGATGACGCCGATGATCTCATGACCGAGGATCCCCGGACAGGGATTGGGGCGATGGCCGTGGTAGGAGTGGATGTCCGAGCGGCAGATCGTCGACATCGTGATCCGGACCAGCGCTTCCCCCGGGCGCACGTCGCGAAGCGGATACTCTCGGATCACGAACGGGGTGTTCGGGGCCTCGTACACCGCGGCCCGCGCGCTACGGGTCATCGGCGCTCACCGGGTGCCATTGATGACATACTCGAACAGGTTGTGGCTGCGCAGCCGACGTCCGGCCGCCTTCGCCCGATAGACGTCGTTGAGCGGCTCGGAGACGATGAACGGCACCAGGGACTCCGACACCCCGCCGTGGGTGCGCAGCCGATGCCCCTTGAGGCCCTCGAGGTCGTGGTCGGCCTCCGCCGCCCCGAGGCAGGTGCCGGCCTCGCTCACCACCACGAGGTCGCCCTCGCGGTCGGGGGGCAACGCAAACTGCCGCGCGGCGGCGCGTCGGTCCCACACCGACTCGACCCCGGGCAGCGCCCAGATGAATTCCTCCACCGCGTGAGGGTCCGTGCCCGGATTACAGTAGACCCGCACGAAGCCCCCGAGCGATCCGTGGTGGGCCACGAACGGATCGGTGATGGGACAGATCACGATCGTCGAGCCGCGGCCGAACTCTCCGTCCAGCCGGTCCTGGAGCCAGATCACATTGGGCGTGCCGTCCGGCCTCGATTTGTCGTTCATGCCGTGGTCCGCGATGAGCCCGACCACCGCCCCGAGCGACGCGAGGCGTCCGAACGCATCGTCGAGGCGCGCGTAGAACGCCTTGGCCTCGGTTTCGGCCGGCGCATGCTTGTGCTGGATGAAGTCGGTGAGCGAGAGGTACATCAGATCGGGCCGGCGATCGGTGAGCAATCGGATCCCCGCCTCGAGCACGAACAGCGAGAGGTCGGCGGAGTACATGTGCGGCTGCGGCATCCCCACGTAGTCGAGGACCCCGCCGATACCGTTCTCCGCCTCGGTGGCGCGCTCGGCGTACTGGGCGGAGAAGCTGATGTGACCCTGCGAGAGGTCGATGCCCTTCTGGAGCTGCTGGCGGAGCTTGTCCTTCGACGTGATCGAGACCACCTTGGCGCCGCGTTTGGCGTACTCCGCCAGCACCGTGCTCGAGCGCAGCAGCTCAGGCCCCGTCATCACCACCGGCTCGCGGGTGGCGGGGTCGAGGTAGAAGTTGCCCGAGATGCCGTGCACCGCCGGCTCCGCGCCGGTCACGATCGACATGTTGTTAGGACAGGTGAAGCTCGGCACCGTCCCGTCCGCGACCGCGTAGAACCCGTCGGTCAGGAAGCGCTCGATGTGGGGAACAGTGCCGTCGCGCAATCCCTGCTCGATATAAGCCGGGTCCCCTCCGTCGATACACACCACCACCACCGGGCGTTTCAGGCCCTCGTAACGCACGCCGTTCAGCTCGAATCCGGCGTTGCTCATCTGATCTCCCCTTGCAAGACACAGCCCGGTTGAGGGTGAGACATCGCTCAGTGCGATCTCGCCACGCGGGCCCGGGCCCAGGCGGACACCGCCTCCGAGACCGAGACGAGGACGATGATCGAGATCAGGATCGCGGCGACGCGCTCGCTCTCGATCTGATACACGTTGCGCTTCAAGTACCAGCCCATCCCCCCCGCGCCGAAAAATCCGACCACGGTGGCGGCGCGAAACGCGACGTCCCAAGTGTATATGGCGATGCCGGTGAAGGCGACACGCACCTGCGGCCACACCGCGTAGACCATCACCTGCACCGGGTTGGCCCCGGTCGCGCGCAGGGCTTCCACCGGTCCGGGGTCGATCGCCTCGATCTCCTCGGAGAAGAGCTTGCCGGCGAAGCCGATGCAGAACACGGTCAGCGCCAGCACCCCCGGCAGCATCCCGAATCCGAGGATGGTCACGAACAGGATGGTCCAGATCATCTCGTGCACGGCGCGACAGGTCATGGTGATGAGCCGCGCGATCGGATAGACGAAGCGCCGGCTGGGACTCAGGTTGAACGACGCAAACCAGGCGAGCGGGATCGAGACCAGCACCCCGAACAGCATGCCCAGATACGCCATCTGGACCGTCTCCACCACCGACTCGAGATAGCTTCGGTCGAGCACGTACTGGAGATCGGGCGGGTAGTAGCGCTCGGCGAACAGTCGGCCGAGCTTGCCGAACATCGTCAGGAAACGCTCGAGCGGAATATCCAGATGCTCGACGGTGTAGGCGAGAAACGCGAGCACCAGCAGCCACACCGTGAGGTGGATGATCGATGCCGGGTACTTGAAGCGGCTCCAGGTCGCGGCGGGGCGGGTGCGCGATGGCGTGCTCATGCTCGTAACGCGACGCTCAGATCACCGCCTTGCGGGAATAATACGACAGCACCTCACCGAGCAGGATGAGACAAAGGATGGCGAGGATGACGGTGGTGACCCCGGGGTAGTTGAAGGTGTTCATCTGCCGGAAGAAGGCGAGACCGAGCCCGCCCGCCCCCACCAGGCCGAGCACCGCGGAGCGCCGGATGTTGATCTCCCACTCGAAGATGACGACGCTCAGCACCGCGGGAAGCACCTGAGGCAGGATCGCGAAGCGCACCACCTGGATGCGGTTGCCGCCCGCGGCCCGCACCGCCTCCACCGTGCGGTAGTCGATATCCTCGATCGCCTCCGCCGTCATCTTGGCGATGAACCCGACCGAGCGCACCGCGATCGCGAGCACGCCGGCGAATGAACCGAGCCCGACCGCGGCGACGAAGATCAGGGCCCAGACAATTTCGTGAATGGAACGGCTCAGCGTCATGAGAAAGCGCGCGAGCGGATAGGTGACCGGCTTGAAGGGAGTGATATTGAGCGCGCCGAACCAGGCGACCGGCAGGCAGATGAGCACCCCGAGCAAAGTGCCGAGGCAGGCGACCATGAACGTCTCGATCGTCGGCGCCACCAGGTCGGGCACGATGCTCCAGTCAACGCTCAAGAAACGCCCGATCGAGTGCATGATCTGCGTAAAGGAACCGATCCGCGCCCAGTCGGTGTCCGCGACGATGGTGGTGTGCACGCTCCAGGCGACGAGGATCAGCAGCCCCAGGTAGAACGCCCCCCGCCATCGCCGCCGACGGGTCCGGCGCGCAAGGACGTCTCCGACGCTCGATCGCTTCGGCGTCATCAGCGACTCACCCGCCGATCGATTGCGGCGTCGAAATATTCACAGCACCTCCATCGCGTAGATCGCCTGGAGCTGACGTTCGTCGAGCTTCTCGGGCGGCCCCTCGAACATCTTCTCCCCGTCCTGGAGACCGATGATCTTGTTGCAGAACTCGGTCGCGAGCTGCACGTCGTGGATATTGCAGAGCACCGGCACGCCGACTTCCGCCGCGATGCTCTTGATGAGCCCCATCACCTCGCGCGATATCTTCGGATCGAGGCTCGAGGTGGGCTCGTCGAGCAGCAGCAGCTTCGGGTCCTGCATGAGCGCGCGCGCGATCCCAACCCGCTGGCGCTGCCCACCGCTCAGCTCGTCGGCACGCTTGTCCACGTGCTCCACCAGACCAACGCGATCGAGCATGTCGAGGGCGCGCGCGATATCGGCGCGGGAAAATAGCTTGAAGACGCTGCGCACCGTCCCGGTGTAGCCGAGGCGACCGCACAGCACATTGTCCATGACCGACATGCGGTCGACGAGATTGAACTCCTGAAAGATCATGCCGATGTTACGGCGCAACTGGCGCAGCTTTGCCGTCCCGAGAGCAAGGACGTCGGTGTCGTAGAGCCGGATCCGGCCGGCGCTCGGCTCCACCAGGCGATTGATGCATCGGATGAGGGTCGATTTTCCCGCCCCGCTCGGGCCGATGATCGCGAAGAAGTCCTCCGCGTCGACGTCGAAGCTCACCCCTTTGAGAATCTCCGGCCCCCGGCGGGAATAGCGCGCGCAAAGACCATCTACCTGCAATATCGGCATCGGTGCCAGCCAGGTTAGCTAGTTAACGGACAGAGACGGCCTCGCGCCCTGCGAGGCCGTCCCGAGACGAGGCATGAGCCCGGGCTCAGCCCTTCTTGGCGTCCTTGGCTTTCTTGAGATCCCGAATGACGTCGTAGTCCTTCGAGCTCATCGGAACGAAGGTGTTGGACTTCACGTTATCGAGGAACTTCTTCGCCGCCGGCTGATCCTTGAGCCCGAAGAACGTCTCACGGATGTTCGCCTTCAAGTCGTCGCAGAGCGAGCTGCGGTACACGAAAGGGTCCTGCGGGATGGGTGGTGAGCTCCATAGCACGTTGAAGTTCTCGAGCATTACCTCGCCCTTGTTGACGACGTTATCGAAACGGTGGGTGGCGACGAACGCCGCATCCACCTTGCCCTGATCGACCGCCACGGTCGAGAGCTCGTGGCTGCCGGTATAAACCACCTTGCTGAAGTAGTTGTCGAGATCGTCATGGATAACCTTGGTGAACACCACCCGCGGCAACAGATTTCCCGAGGTGCTGCCGGGATCGGTGAGGCCGAGGGTGGCGCCCTTGAGCGACTCGATGGTGGTGTACTTGCCGCCCTTCTTGGTAACGAGCGCGGCGCGGTAGCCGGGCCCTTCTTCCTGCAGGTGTCCGGGGCGCTTGGCGTAGGTCGCAAACACCTCCACCTTGGGGTCCTTCTCGCTCGCAATCACATACGAGTAGGGGCCGAGCACCGCCACGTCAACGAAGTCGCCGAGCATCGCCTCCACCACCGAGGCGTAGGAGGTCGGCATGAAGAACTCGATGGATTTTCCGGTGAGCTCGGCCAGGCGATCGGTCACCGGCCTGTAGAGCTCGAGCTCCGCCACCGTTTCCTCGGTCGGAATGATGGCAAAGGTCAACGATTCCGGATCCTCGCACTCGGCCGCCCCGGCGTGGCTTGCGACAGCAAGCGCCAAGACCCCGATCGCCGCGCCCAGGCCAAGTCGGAATGCATTTGCAATGGTCATGTGTTCATCCCCCACGGTTATCGTTATCTTGTCACGTCGTCCCGCGGACGGGTCGAACGCCGGCTCATGCTAGCACCGGCCCCGATGCGAGACAAAGGCGGGAGCACTGCGTCTCGAGAAGACAAGCCGACCATACCGAGCCCGCCTGGACGCGCCGACCGGGCCGGCTCGAGCCAATGGACCTGCGGCTAAGCTTCCGCCTCCGGGCAGCCGATAGCGGGCAACGAGCCCTAACGAGCACACCGCATGAGCATCACGATCCGCACCGGCGGCGCCCGCGAGCCGGAGGTAAATCTCGGCGATTTTCTGCCCATCCGCTACGAGGAAGGTGCGAACACCGCGGGCGGCATCGGGCTGCTGCTGTTCGGAGGCGTGTTCTTCGGATTCCCGGTTGTATTTCTCGGGTTCGCGAGCGCGGCCGCCCGCATCCAAGACGGTGAGCCTATACCCCTCTTTGCCTACCTGCTGCTCGCGGTGTTCATGCTGGTCGGCCTCGGGATCATGACCCTCGGGGTCTCCGCCCTCCTCCACCGGCTCAGCATCACGATCGACGCCGAAGGGGTTCGGGGGTCACGCCGAGGCCTCAAGGGAACGTATCGCTGGCACGATCCGCTCGGGGCCTACCGGGGCGTGCTCGGGGAGGAAGAGCATCGCTCGGGCGGTAAGAATCGCGCCTCGTACACCCTTTACAAGGTCGTGCTCAAGCACGCCGAGGAGGGTGCCCGCGACGTGCTGCTCTATCGCTCGCGCTCATCGAAGAACCATCGGGGCGAGACCGAGCGCTTCGCGAAGCTGCTCGCGCGGCCGGTGCTCGTCGAGCGGGCGGACGGGAGCTTCGCGCAGCGAGCGGTCGAGGATCTGGACAAGTCCGTGCGCGAGCTGGTCGAGGCGGGCAAGCTCGACGTGCGCTTCAATCCGTCCAATCCGCCGCCGAGCCACAAGCTCACGATGCGCCGCGAGCCGAGCGGGTATGTGTTCGAGCATCACTACCGGGGGCTGGTGTCGGTGCTCATGAGCCTCGCGTTCCTCGGCGTCGGGCTGGGACTGCTCTACTGGTACTTCGGGCTCGGCCTGCCGGCCGATGCCCAAGGCAGCCCGTGGGTGGTGGTCGTGGTCGGGTTGGTGTTCGCCGCCCTCGGGAGCTTCGCAACCGTCTTCTCGCTATACGCCACCAGCACCCTCAGGGTCGCGCCTGGCGAGCTCCGCGGCTACACCGCGCTGTTCGGCTGGACGATGACCGATGCGCGGCTTTGCGCGAATTCGGTCGAGGAAGTAACGGTGCGCAAGGATAAGCGGCACCAGCTCTCGCTGCACGTGTGCGGGGACAAGGGCTCCCTTCGGTTCGGCGGCCAGGCGCTCGCCGTGACCGAGCTCGAGTACATTCGCGATTGCGTGATCGCGACCCTGTCGGGGTCACCACGAGCCTATCGCCCGGCCCGCCCGTAGCCGGGGTTCACCACCGCCGCGCTTGCGGAGCCTTTTCTCCCGTGAAGCAAGACTCAAGGAGGGCTGCGGCTAAGAACGAAGCGCGTATCGAAGAGCACTGGTATCGGCCAAGTCGAATATCTGCCAAGTTCGGGCTAACCTCATGTGCTCAAAGAGTCGGAGTACGCAGGCACCCGCATGACCGCGATGGTATCAATATGCCCCTCGAGCGATTCGTGATGGAAGGCGCGCAGGAAATGCGGCGAGGATGAGACATCTCGGGCTGGCGCTCGCGGGCGGCGCCGCCTTGCTCGGCGCGCTAGTTGCAGCCACCGAGTCGGCATCGGCGAGCGCCTACAGCCCTCCCGGCCTCTACGAGGTGGAGCATTTCGTGCTTGCCAATGGACTGCGGGTGGTGCTCAAGCCGCGCGACGCAGTGAAGGCGGTCTCGTTTCGCCTCGTCGTCGAGGCCGGGTTCAGCGATTTTCCGTGCGGGCGCCGCGAGACGCCCCACTTTCTCGAGCATCTGCTGTTTGCCGGCACCTCGCGCCATGACGAGGCCGAG
>JBFHLI010000011.1:0-27187 GCA_041594935.1 Gammaproteobacteria bacterium
CCACCCTACGATCCCTCCAACCTGCGGCTCCGCGGGGCGGGGGCGCCGGCCCCAAAGGTTGCCGCGTTGGGCGGAACGCGGGCGCCGCGCCCGTGACCGGCGATCGTTCGCCTTCCCGCCGATCGAGCGCGTCTGGCCGCCGACCCGGCCGACGCGCGGGGCGGGCAAAGGAGCGAGCCGGCCGCGTCTCCCCCCGCGCGCCCTACATCGAGCGTCACCTCGGGCCACTCGACATTCTCGACGAGGAGGGGCTCGGCGTCATCGAGCAAAACGCCGACCTGCTGCTCAAGGAGACCGGCATGGAGTTTCGCGACGACCCGGAAATCCTCGACATCTTTCGCGACGCGGGGGCGGATGTGCGCGGCGCTCGGGTGCGCTTCGAGCCGGGGATGTGCCGGCGCATCGTTCAGGCGAGCGCCCCGCGTGAGTTCCGGCAGCACGCGCGCAACCCCGCCAACACGGTCACCATCGGCGCCAACGCGACGGTGCTGTGCCCGTCGTGGGGCCCGCCCTTCGTCCACGACCTCGATGCCGGCCGGCGCTACGCAACGCTCGAGGATTTTCGCAAGCTGGTGCAGATCCACCAGATGATCCCGTATCTGCATCACTCCGGGGGCGTCGTCTGCGAGCCCGTCGACTTGCCCGCCAACAAGCGTCACCTCGACATGCTCTACCACCACATCCGCTACTCGGACCGGCCGTTCATGGGCGCGCTCATCGGATCGGAGCGGGCCCGCGACTCGGTGGAAATGGCCAAGATCGTCTTCGGCGAGACCTACCTTCGCGATCACCCCTGCCTCTACGCGGTGAGCAACACGAACGCGCCGCTGGTGCTGGATGCCAACATGTCCGGCTCGCTCAAGGTTTATGCGCGCAGCCGTCAGCCGGTGGCCTGCACCCCCTGGACCCTGGCGGGCGCGATGAGCCCGTGCACGGTGGCGGGGACCCTGATCCAGGTGCTGGCCGAGGCGCTCGCGACGCTTTGCCTGGTGCAGCTCATCAATCCCGGCGCCCCCTGTCTGATGGGAAGCTTCGCGAGCACCCTGTCGATGCAGAGCGGCGCGCCGACCTTCGGCACGCCCGAGGCGGGCAAGATGGTGCTCGCCTCGGGGCAGCTCGCGCGGCGACTCGGGGTGCCGCTGCACACCGTCGGCACCCTGTCGGCCTCCAAGCGGCCCGACGGCCAGTCGCAGCAGGAGGGAACCTGGTCCCTGCTGATGGCGATGATGGCCGGCGCGAACGTCATCAATCACGCCACCGGATGGCTGGAGGGAGGGCTCGTGACCGGGTACGAGAAGACGGTCCTCGACGCGGACCTGTGCGGCAAGGTGGCAAGCCTGTTCGGGGGTATCGAGCTGTCCGAGAACGCGCTCGCGATGGATGCGATCCGGGAGGTGGGCCCGGGCGCTCACTTCCTCGGCAGCGCCCATACCCTCGCCAACTTCCTGACCGCGTTCTACCGCGCCGGCAGCGCCGACAACAACTCCTACGAGCAATGGCTCGCCGAAGGCGGCCTCGATGCCGCGCAGAGAGCCAACGCCGAGTGGAAACGCCTGCTCGAGAGCTACGAGGATCCCGGGCTGGACCCGGCCATCGACGAGGCGTTACGCGAGTACATCGCCAAGCGCAAGGCGAGCATGCCCGACGCAAGCTACTTCTGAGCCATCACCGCCTGCCTGAAGAGGATCCAACCATGAGCGGCAAGCATGACTTCGAACCCATCGACCCGGCGGTGGTCCCTCGTTTCGCGGACATCGCCACCTTCATGCGCACCCGGCGCCACGAGATTCACGAAGCGGTGGACATCGGACTCGTAGGGGTACCCTTCGACATCGGCCTCAACTACCGCTCCGGCGCTCGCCAGGGCCCGGCGGGGGTGCGCGAGGCCTCTCGCGTCATCCGCCGGGTTCACCCGAGCAGCGGCATCAAGCCATTCGAGATCTGCAACGTCGCCGATCTCGGCGATGCCCCCGTCAACCCCATGAACAAGGATCGGTCCATAGAGATGATCCAGGGTTTCTTCTCGCAGCTGCGCGACCACCGCATCACGCCGATCGCGATCGGCGGCGACCACACCATCCCCCTGCCAATCCTGCGGGCGCTCGCCAAGGACCGGCCGGTCGGTGTGGTGCACTTCGATGCCCACGCCGATACCCTCGACGAGCTGTGCGGAGACAGGATCAATCACGCCACCTTTCTGCGCCGCGGTCACGAGGAAGGTCTCGTGGATGCGAAGCGAGTCATCCAGATCGGACTGCGCGGCAGCCGCTTCGACGACAACGACATCCAGTACGGGTACGACGTCGGCTATACGATCGTCACCATGGACGAGTACGAGGACCTGGGGCGAGCCGCCGTGATCGAGAAGATCGACGAGGTGCTGGGCGAGGGACCGGTCTACATCTCGCTCGACATCGACGGGCTGGATCCCGCCTTCCTGCCCGGCACCGGGGTGCCCGAGATCGGCGGCATCACTCCCCGCGACGCCCAGGTGATCCTCCGATCGCTGCGGGGCCGCGAGCTGATCGGCGCCGACATCAGCGAGGTCTCCCCGTGCTTCGATCCTACCGGCATCACCTGCCTCACGGTCGCGAACCTGATGTTTGAGATGCTCTGCGTCATCGCCGACTCGGTGGCCCGCGGCAAGCGCGCGCCGTGACCCGCCGCCGCCCGCGCCGGCGCCGGGAGCGAAAGGAGCAAGACCGCGTCACCCAGATGCCCTGGCGGACGGTGACCAACCCCTATCCGCCGATCGAGATCCTGAGCGCCGACCAGGTCGAGACGATCCATGAAGCGTCGCTCCGAGTGCTCGAGCGCACCGGCATGCGGATCCTCGATGCCGGCGCGCGCTCGCGCTTCGCCGCTGCCGGGGCTCGGGTCGAGCACTCGAGCCAGATGGTGCGCCTGGATGGAGAGATGGTGCAGGAGCTGGTGGACCGGATCCCCGCACGCTTTCGGCTGCGGGCCCGCAACCCCGCGCACGACCTCGAGATCGGCGGGAACCACATCGTGTTCAATTCGGTCGGCGGACCCGCCCACTGCACCGACCTCGATCGCGGCCGCCGCTCGGGCACCTTTGCCGAGCAGTGCGATTTCATGCGCCTCGTGCAATGCCTGAACATCGTGCACCAGGAAGGCGGCGGCGCGTTCGAGGCGCTCGACCTCCCGTCCGCGACCCGCCACCTCGACCTTTACCACGCCCAGCTCCGGCTCACCGACAAGAACTGCCAGCCCTGGGCGCTCGGCCGCGCCCGCGCGGTGGACGCGATCGAGATGATCTGCATCGGACTCGGGGTCGACCGGGCCGAGCTTGCGGAATCGCCCGCCCTGCTCTCCATCGTCAACACCAACTCGCCCCTCACCCTCGACGTGCCGATGGCGGAGGGCCTGATCGAGATGGCCGAGGCGGGTCAGCCGGTGGTGGTGACTCCGTTCACCCTCGCGGGCGCGATGTGCCCCGCCACCATCGCGGGCGCGCTCGCCCAGCAGAACGCGGAGGCGCTCGCCGGGCTCGCCCTCACACAGATCGTGCGCCCCGGGGTGCCCGCCGTGTACGGCGCATTCACCTCGAATGTCGACATGAGATCCGGGGCGCCTGCGTTCGGCACCCCGGAGTATGCCCAGGCCGCCCAGGCGAGCGGTCAGCTCGCCCGGCGTTACCGGATCCCGTTTCGCTCCAGTAACTGCACCGCCTCGAACGTCGTGGACGCGCAGGCCGCCTATGAGAGTCAGATGTCGTTGTGGGGGGCGGTGATGGGTCACGCCAACGTCATCGTGCACGCGGCCGGCTGGCTCGAGGGCGGGCTCACCGCCTCGTTCGAGAAGCTCATCGTCGACGCCGAGATGCTGCAGATGATGGCGGCCTACCTGCAGCCGTTCGCGGTCGATGAGGCGACGCTCGGGCTGGCCGCGATCGAGGAGGTCGGCCCGGGCGGGCACTTCTTCGGCGCCGCGCACACCCTCGAACGCTACGAGAGCGCTTTCTACGAGCCGATGGTCTCGGACTGGAGAAACTTCGAGACCTGGGAGGAGGCGGGCTCACTCACCGCGACGGAGCGCGCCCACGGGATCTGGAAGCAGCTGCTTGCCGAATATGCCGAGCCGCTCCTCGACCCGGGGATCGACGAGGCCTTAAGCGCCTACGTCACCCGACGCAAGCACGAGATCGCCAAGGGCATCATGGCCACCGACGCATGAACTCTTCGCTCGGTCTGCCTGCACCATGACCTCGGCCGCCAGCACCGCGCGATAAACGATGCGTTCCGTCGTCGCTTCGTCGTGGGCGCTCTTCCTCGGCTTTGCAATCCTGATGCTCGGGGACGGCCTGCAGGGGACCCTGCTCGCGGTCCGTGCGTCCCTGGAGGCGTTCCCGACCGCCGCCACCGGTGCGATCATGTCCACATTCTACGTCGGCTTCCTCGGCGGCTCGCTGACCGCCCCGCGCATCGTCGAGCGGGTCGGGCACATCCGCACCTTCGCGGCGCTCGCCTCCCTTGCCTCCGCCGCGATCCTGATCCACTCGCTGTTCGTGACCCCGCTCACCTGGGCGGCGCTGCGCCTGTTCAGCGGCTTTTGCTTTGCCGGCCTGTACGTGGTGACCGAGAGCTGGCTAAACGATCGGGCCACCAACCAGACCCGCGGCCAGCTGCTTTCGGTCTACATGCTGATCACCTACCTCGGGGTGGGGGCGGGTCAGCTGCTGCTCAATCTTGCCGACCCGCGCGAGCATGCGCTGTTCATTCTCACCTCGGTGCTCATCTCGGTCGCGGTGGTCCCGCTCCTGCTCTCGGCGCGCCCCGCCCCGAGCTTCGAGACCGTCTCCCGGGTCAGCCTGCGGCAGCTCTATCGAATCAGCCCGCTCGGGGTGGTGGGAGCCGCCGGCACCGGGATGGCGACGGCCGCCTTCTTCGGGATGGGGCCGGTGTATGCGCAGTCGATCGGGCTCAGCGTTGCCCGAATCTCACTGTTCATGAGCGCCGCGATCGCCGGCTGCCTGCTGCTGCAGTGGCCGATCGGCCACCTCTCCGACCGGCTCGATCGCCGTGGCGTGCTGACCGCCGTCACCGCGCTCGCGGCCGCGGCGGCGGTGCTCGCGATTCCGGCCGCGCGCGAGTCAAGCCTCTGGCTGCTGGTGCTGGTCGCGGTGTTCGGCGGGCTTTCCCTGCCCATGTACGCGCTGTGCATCGCGCACGCCAACGATTTTCTGGAGCCGGAGCAGATGGTGGCCGCGAGCGGGGCGCTGGTGCTGGCAAGCGGCGTCGGCGCCATCCTGGGACCGGTCAGCGCATCCGCGGTCATGACCTGGTTCGGCGCGGACGGATTTTTCTGGTGTCTCGCGGTCATCCATGCTCTGCTCGGCCTGTTTGCGATCTATCGCATGGCCAGGCGGCACGCCAGGCCGATCGCCGAGCAGAGCCCGTTCGCACCGGCCGCCTGGTGGTGGCGCCGGGATCGATTCTAGCGCCTATGTGCACCCGGGGTCCGGCCTGGACGCCGGCTTCACGAGGGTGATCATTGCACCTTCGGCCTGAAAATCGAGGAGCCGCGATGTCGAATCGATTTGAGTATCGCAGAGACTACATCGAAGGATGGGAGACCCTCGATGCCGACCTGCTCGTCGCCTCGGTCACCGAGGATTTCGTGTTCGATGACCCGGCGATGCCCGAGCTGATCACGCGAGTGACTCTGGCCGATTACATGGTCAGCTGGAGCGAGCGGGTGACGTCCCTGGGCGGGACGGGGGAGTTCGAGCTCTCCGATGTCGTCAACCACGACCAGGACGGCGTGCTGACCTGCTGGGAGTGGTGGAAGTGCGTCGGTACTCCGTTGGAGGGGGCGGCGATCGTCAAGACGACCGATGACGGCGTCCAGCTGGAGCGAATCGTCTATCACCATCGACGATGAGCCCGCGGACCCTCCGACGCGCGGAGCGGGAAGGAGCGCGACGCGCTTCGAGATCAGGATGCATTCTTCGACCAGAACCGACCGAACGCCGGAAACGACGGGCGGCCCGACGTCGGACCCCCGCCATTTCCGTCGATGTCCGACTCAGGACTCGATCGCCAGCTCCTCGCCGAAGATGTAGGTCGTCGGGTGCATTCGGTAGCCCTTTACGCGCTTGTCGAACGCGGTGATGAGGCCGCGCCAGAGCGGCTGCACGATGGGGCCGTCCTCCTGCATCAGCTGCTCGATCTCGGCCATCACGATGCGTCGCTTCTCGACGTCGGCGTAGCTCTCCGCCTTCGTCAGCAGGGCATCGAACTCGGGGTTGGAATAGCTCGACTCGTTCCACGGCACCCCGGTGCGGTAGGCAAGGGATAGCACCATCACTCCCAGCGGCCGGTGGGTCCATTCCGTAAAGCCGAACGGGACCTTGTCCCAGACGTCCCAGTACTGCGAAGCGGGCAACACGTTGATCTTGACCCGGATGCCCGCCTCCTTCCACTGCTCGACCATGGTCTGGACCGCGATCAGCTCCCACCCCGGGTCCGGCTTGGCCGCGATCTCGATGTCGATGCCCTTGGGGTAGCCGGCCTCGGCGAGCAGCGCCTTGGCCTTCGCGACGTCGCGCTGCATCATCGGCAGCTTTGCGTACTCGGGGTGGATCGGTGAGACGTGGTGGTGCTCGGCCGCGGCGCCGATCCCGCGGTGGGCGATCTCGAAGACCCGCGGGGTGTCGACCGCGAGCCGCAACGCCTTTCGCACCCTCGCATCAGTGAACGGCTTCTGGTCGAACTTCATGCGAGCGACGCCGGTCTGGGCGGTCGGCACGTCGTAGAGCTGCACGTGCGACAGCGACTTCAGCACCTCGAGATCGCTCACCGTCGCCTCGCGCAGCCCGTCGACCTGCTTCGAGGCAAGGGCCGCGATTCGAGTCGCCGACTGCTGACCGAGGTCGATGAAGACGAGCCGGTCCACGTGCGGGCCGTTGCCCCAGTAGTCCTTGCGGGCCGTGAGCACCGCCTTTTCCCCGACCGAGTATTCCACCAGCTCGAAGGGACCGGTGCCGTTCGACCCCGGCTTGAACTTGCCGCCCTCGGCCGGGTCGAGGATGTGGAAAGGATAATGAAACAGGTGCTCGGGCACCGCGAGCTGCGGCGCCTTGGTGTTGAGGCGAACGGTGTGGTCGTCGACCTTCTCCACCGCATTCGCATCCCAGATCCGGGTCGACATCTTGGCGCTGCCGTCGTCGTTCTTGGCGCCGGTGTCGTACTCTTCGAGCATGTAACCCTGCATCAGACCGAGGATCGAAGATCCGGTGTCGGGGTCGAGGACGTGTTTGATGTTCCAGATCACGTCATCGGCAACCAGCGGGCGGCCGCTGTGCCATTTGACGTCCTTGCGAAGATTGAGCGTCCAGGTCCGCAGGTCGTCGCTCGCCTGCCAGCTCTCACAGAGCGACGGGCGGGTGACATTGTCCTGGCCGGTGCGGGTCAGATACTCGCAGACCTGCCGGGTGATATCGCTCTGCGACCAGGAGTAGGTATGGGGATCAGCGAGCTCCTGCACCTCCATCGCGATCCGGATGGTGCCGCCCTTCGGCATGTCGGCCCGCGCCGGCGGTGCGAAGGCGGCGCCGGTGAACGCGTAGGCCGCGCTCGCCGAGACACCGAGCAGCGTGGCCGTGCGCAGGAACTCGCGTCGGTCACACTTTCCCTCCGCGAACTGCTGCTTCAGCTTCGGAATGTAGGGATGTTCCTTGGTCTCTTTCATCTGACTCCTCCTCGGTCTTGTCGGATTCTCGTTGGTCGGTCGCGTGGCCCCCGCGAATTCTCGCGACGAGCTGTCCCGCGGAAGGATACCGCTTTCGCCGCGCCGGCACTCGATGAATCTGTCGTCAGAACGGGAGACGGGGCGCGAGGCCGGCGCGACGGCTCACGACGGATTCGCGAAAGCGCTTGCTGTTCAAGTCGCCGAGGGAGAAGAATGTCGGCTTCTGTTTCCCCGCGGCCAGACATGAGACGGTTCGAATGGTGATGATCGCCACCGATGGCGGGTTCCTTGCACCGGCTCGCGCGGGCGGCACCGATGCCGCTCGTCTCGGCAAACTCCCCGGCGCCCGGCTTCGCGGCGGGTATTGATCCCCTTGTTCGAGCCACGAGTCGCCGCGCTGCAGGAGCTGCTTCGGCAGCACGACATCGCGCTCGCCCTCATCACCGACGACGACAGCGTCTATTACTTCAGCGGGTTCCACGACTATCTTCACATGGAGTTCGGGCGCCCGACGGTGCTGGCGGTTCCGCGCGAGGGGGAGTGCCGCCTGCTGACGCCCTCGATCGAGCTCGAGATGGCGCAGCGCATGGTTTCGTGGGCGCAGATCGAGCCCTGGCAGGATGGGGTAGACGAGGAATGGCGGGGACCGCTGGGGCGCATGATCGAAGGTGCGGGCCGAGGCTCGATCGGAATAGAGCTGCAAGGCATGCCGCCCCTGGTACGACGCTTCGTCGACGACGCCGCCAACGGCAAAGACCTCACCGATATCACCCCCATCGTGGCCCGCATGCGGATGCTCAAGAGCGAGGCGGAGCTCGATCTCGCGCGACACGCCGGGGAGGTCGCCGAGGCGATGATGGCGGCCGGGCGGGAAGCGATCGGGGAGGACGTACCCGAGTACGAGGTGGCGCTCGCCACCGCCGCGGCCGGCACCCGCAAGGCGGCCGAGCTGCTCGCGAATCATTACGACGCCCCGCGCATGTCGCCGAACACCCACTTCCTGCAGATCATGGCCTCGGGACCCGATATCACGATGCCGCATCATCGCGCTACTTCGCGTCGGATGCGCCGCGGCGAGCCGGTGTTCCTTTGCTTCTGCGGCATGACCGACTTTCACCGCTTCAAGCTCGGGTTCGACCGCACGTTCTGGGTCGGTGAAATCTCCGATCCCCGGCAGGCCGAGATCTACGAGGTCGCAGTTGCCAGCCAGGCGGCGGCGCTCGCCTCGATCCGGCCCGGGGTCACCGCGGCCGAGGTCCACCGCGCTTACGCCGACGTCATTCAGGCGGCGGGGTACGAGTTCCCGTTTCGCTGCGGCCGGGCGACCGGATTCAGCTTTCTCGAGAAGCCGCAGCTCGTGTTCGGTGACGAGACCGTCCTCGCGCCGGGGATGGTGCTTGCGGTGGACGGCTCGGTCAGCGTCCCGCATTACTTCCGGGCGCAGGTCGGCGACAGCATCGTCGTCACCGAGCAAGGCTACGAGCCGCTCACGTCCCACCCCAAGTCGCTCGACGATGTCGTCGTCGGGTGACCGGACCGGTGCGGGTGGTTCACGTCATCAACATCGGCGACCGCAAGAATTTCTACCGAAACAAGTAGAATCGCGCTTCGCCCCGTTTGGGGCAAGCGCTTGTCTCGGGCATGAACCAAGTTACCCACAAGACCGCAAAGTGGTGCGAGAGCGCTTGATGTTCAAGTCATCGACGGAGAAGCATGTGACGTCACCCTTCCCTCCTATTCGAAGTCGGTCGACAATGTCGCCGTCGGCTCAACCCGCAAGCGGGCGGAGAACCGGTGGGTTCATGACGGTGGGAGATCTTGGTGTTCAGTCCGGGTGACAAGGTCGTATCGGCCGCTCGCGAGGTCGAGCTCGATCGCGGAAAGCACTGGCGGGCAAAGCTCGGGTTCATCATGATGTCCACGGACCTGGCGGGGGAAGACGATTTCTACGCCATGGTGCCGGAGGGCGTCGGGGTCCACGTGACGCGGCTGAAGACCGACGACTACACCACCAACGAGACGCTGGCCCGTCACCTCGACGCGATGGCGGATGCGGCGTCGCGCATCCAGCCCGACACCCGGCCCGACGTCATCAGCTACAGCTGCACTTCCGGTTCGATCGTGAACGGCGAAGCCGCGGTCATGCGCGAGATCCGCAAGGGGGCCCCCTGGGCAGTGCCGATGACCCTGGTGACCGGCGTCGTCGATGCGCTCCGCGAGCTGGGGGTACGGCGGCTGGTGGTGGGCACACCGTACCTTGACGAGATCAATTCGGCCGAGGCAGAGTTCCTACATAAAAAAGGGTTCGAGGTGCTCGACATCCAGGGGCTGAACCTCGCGACCGGCATCGAGTTCGGGCGGGTCACGCCGGGGTACTGGAAGAAGTTCGCGCTCGAGATCGACCGCCCCGAGGCGGACGCGATCTTTCTTAGCTGCGGCGGCGTACGCTCGCTCGAGGTGGCGCAGGAGATTGAGCACCTCGCCGGCAAGCCGGTGATCACGAGCAATCAGGCCCAGATGTGGAGCTGCCTGCGCCGCGCCGGGGTCAAGGACGAGCTATCGGGATTCGGCCGGATCTTCTCCGAACCGGGCGAGTCACTCTGGCCGAAACGGTAATGCCGGGGGCTCCGGCCGCATCACCGGCAACGGGTTCCGGCGCGGACCGGTCCGGGTCGCCGGGGGGAGTAATCGCGATGTCTGAGAAACCGCCAGTGCGGAGCGTCCAGCCTTTTTCCGGCGCCGCTGCCACCCGTCCGACGGCCGCCCGGCGACGCGCAGCCCGATGACGCGCTACTCGGCGTGGAGCGTGTTCTGGAACGGGCTCACCGGCCAGCGGGGGTGGACCCGCGCATGGCGAGACCCGGAACCGAAGCTCGAGTACGACGTCGTTATCGTCGGCGGCGGGCTGCACGGACTCGCGAGCGCTTACTACCTGGCCGCAAACCACGGCGTCAGCAACGTTGCGGTGCTGGAGAAAGGCTGGCTCGGCGGCGGCAACGCCGGTCGCAACACGACGATCGTGCGCTCGAACTACATGATGCCGGGCAACCGCGAGTTCTACGAGCACTCCCTGAAGCTGTGGGAGAACCTAAGCCACGAGCTCAACTACAACGTGATGTTCAGTCAGCGCTCGCACATCTCGCTGCTGCACAGCCCGGCCGCGCGCGACGCCGCGGCGCGGCGCTACAACACCATGCGCTTGACCGACACCGACGCCGAGCTCTGGGGCCTGGAGGAGCTCAAGCGCAACGTGCCGCACCTCAACTACGGCCCCGACGCCCGCTTCCCGATCGTCGGCGCCGCGGTGCAGCGCCGGGCCGGCACCGCCCGGCACGACGCCGTCGCCTGGGGCTACGCCCGCGGCGCCGACATGCGCGGCGTCGACATCCTGCAGACTTGCGAGGTCACCGGGGTGCGGCGCGAGGGCGCCCGGATCACGGGGCTCGAGACCTCCCGGGGAACCATCCGCGGCAAGAAGGTCGGCTTAGCGGTGGCGGGCAATACCTCGCGCCTGTGGACGATGGCCGAGCTCGGCACCCTGCCGATCGAGACCCACAAGCTGCAGGCGTTCGTCTCCGAGCCGCTCAAGCCGCTGCTCGATCAGGTCGTGGTCTTCGGGGTTGGCGGCGCCCACTTCTACATCTCTCAATCCGACAAGGGCGGGATGGTGTTCGGCGGCGACCTCGACTGGTACAAGTCCTACGCGCAGCGCGGCAACCTGCCGATCGTGCAGGACGTGGCCGAGTGCGCAGTCTCCATCCTGCCCTGCCTTGCCAGAGTGCGCCTGCTGCGCCACTGGTCGGGGGTGATGGACATGTCGATGGACGGGTCGCACTTCATCTGCAAGACCCCGCTCGAGAACCTCTATCTGAACGCCGGCTGGAACTACGGCGGCTTCAAGGCAAGCCCGGCCTCCGGGTGGTACTTTGCGGACCTGATCGCCAACGACCGTCCCCACCCGGTGGTCGCCGACCACGATCTGAAACGCTTCGAGCGCGGCACCAACATCGACGAGCGGGGCGCGGGACCGGACCCGAAACTGCACGGCTGACGGGAGACTGACCGATGATCCGTATCCCTTGCCCGTTTTGCGGCGAGCGCGACCACAGCGAGTTCACCTACGGCGGTGACGCGACCATCGAGTATCCGCAGCTCGATGCCCCGGCCAAAGCATGGCTCGCCGCGGTCTTCGAGCGCCGCAACGTGTGCGGCGTTCAGTCGGAAACCTGGCACCACGTCAACGGCTGCCGCATGTGGCTGGTGATCGAGCGCGACACGATGACCCACGAGATTCACGCCGTGCGGCCGGCTCACCCGGCCCTGGCGGAAGCGCTCGAGGGCAGCGGATGAGCGCCCGGCGCTTGCCCGACGGCGGACGCATCGACCGAACCCGGACGGTGCGCTTTCGATGGGATGGCCGCGAGATGACGGGACATCCGGGAGATACGCTGGCCGCGGCGCTCATCGCCAACGGGGAGCGGGTGGTGGGGCGAAGTTTCAAGTACCACCGCCCGCGCGGGGTGATGTCGGCAGGGGTCGAGGAATCGGGCGCCATCGTCACCGTCGGGGAGGGCGATCGTCGCGACCCGAACGTCCGGGCGACGACCCAGGAGCTCTACGACGGGCTGGTCGCAATGGGGCAGAACGCCTGGCCGAACGTGCGCTTCGACACCGGGGCGATCGCGGGCCTCTTCTCCCGGTTCTTCGCTGCCGGGTTCTACTACAAGACGTTCATGGGCCTGCCGCCGTTCGAATGGGGACGCGGCACCGGCATGTGGATGCGCTACGAGAAGCTGATCCGAAGGGCGGCCGGGATGGGGGAGGCATCGCGCGCTCCGGACCCCGATCGCTACGAGCACGTCCACGCCTTTTGCGATGTCCTGGTGGTCGGATCGGGTCCGGCCGGGTTGTCCGCGGCTCGCATCGCGGCCGAGGCGGGGCTGGAAGTGCTGCTGGTCGAGCAAGATTTCGAGCTCGGCGGCGACTTGCTCAATCAGGGAGGGTCACAATCGGCCGAGACCCGCAACGAGCGAGTCGCCGCGCTCGAGGCGGCGGGGGTGCGGATCATGACCCGTACCACCGCGTTCGGACTCTACGACGGCGGCGTCGCGGGCCTGCTCGAACGGGTGACCGACCATCTCCGCGACGCATCCCCTCACCTGCCGCGCCAGCGATTCTGGACGGTGCGGGCAAGGCAGACGGTTCTCGCCACCGGTGCGCTCGAGCGCGGCATCGCCTTCGGGGACAACGACCGCCCCGGGGTCATGAGCGCCGGCGCGGCCCGCACTTACCTCAACCGCTACGCGGTGCTGCCGGGCGAACGGATCGCAATTGCCACCAACAACGACTCCGCGTATCCGATCGCGGCCGAGCTCGCGCGCTCGGGCGCGGCGGTGACCCTGCTCGACGCGCGCCCGTCGGTATCCGATGCCCTTTCGGGCTCGGCCGAGGCGGGCGGCGTAGCACTTCGAACCGGCGCGGCGCCGCTGCGCTCGCGAGGCGCCAGGGGCGTGCACGACCTGGAGATCGCCCGGGCAAGCGGGTCGGGCTGGATCGCGGGCGGGTCCGAGCCCTGCGATCTGCTGCTGGTCTCGGGGGGCTGGTCGCCGGTGGTAAACCTGCTGTCGCATCGAGGCGTGAAGCCGGTTTGGAATGCCGAGCTCGCCTGCTTCGTTCCCGGCGAGACGGCCGAGCCCATCCACGTCGCCGGCGCGGCCGCGGGGGTCTGGGACGAGCCGGCGTGCGAGGCATCCGGGGCCGCGGCCGGGGCGGCGGCGGCGAAGGCGTTGGGACGCAACGCTCCGGATGCGGTGCCGGTGGCGGTCGGCGGCGGAGGCGACCCGATCCGAGCGCTGTTCGAGGTCAAGGTGGAGGGGCGGAAGCTCAAGAGCTTCGTCGATCCGCAGAACGACGTGACCGCAGATGACGTTCGCCTCGCGCAGCGCGAGGGCTTCGTCTCGGTCGAGCATCTGAAGCGCTACACCACGCTCGGCATGGCGACCGACCAGGGCAAGATCGGCAACGTCATCGGCATGGCGATCATGGCCGACGCGCTCGGTCGCGAGATCCCGCAGGTCGGCACCACGACGTTTCGCCCGCCGTACACGCCGGTCGGCCTCGGCGCGCTCACCGGACGCAATACCGGCACCCATTTCCGGGCCCTCCGCCGGACGCCGCTGCACGCGTGGAATCTTGCCCACGGCGCCACGATGACCGAGGCGGGTCTGTGGCAGCGGCCCTGGTACTTCGCGCGCTCGGGGGAGACGATCCGCGAGGCCTACGTGCGCGAGGCGGCGACGGTGCGCGAGTGCGTCGGCCTGTGCGACGTGACTTCGCTCGGCAAGATCGCGGTGCAGGGAACGGACGCGACCCGGTTCCTCAACCAGGTCTACACCAACCCCTTCGCGAAGTTGCCCATTGGTAAGGCGCGCTACGGCATCATGCTGCGCGACGACGGCATGGTCATGGACGACGGCACGACGTGGCGCCTGGCCGAGACGGAATACTTCATGACCACCACGACCGCGCACGCCGCCAAGGTGATGGTGTGGCTCGAGGAGCTGCTGCAGGTCCGCTGGCCCGAGCTGAAGGTCCACGTCACCTCGGTGTCCGAACAATGGGCGGGCAGCGCGGTGGCAGGCCCGAGGTCGCGCGAGCTGCTCGAGAAGTGCGTCGAGGATCCGGCGACGGTAACCGGCGAGTCGCTCCCGTTCATGGGCGTGATCGAGACGACGCTCACCGGCGGGATTCCCTGTCGTATCGCCCGGATCAGCTTCTCCGGCGAGATGGCTTACGAGGTCTACGTCCCGTCCGATCACGCGCCGGGCATGATGGACTTGCTGTGGGGCGCAGCCGAGCCGCTCGGCGGCTGCCTCTACGGGCTGGAGGCATTGGGGGCGCTGCGGATCGAAAAGGGCCACGTGACCGGGGCCGAGCTCGACGGGCGGGTGACCATCGAGGATGCGGGGCTCGGCAAGATGGCCGCGACCAACAAGGCCTACATCGGCAGCGCGCTGCGCCACCGCCCGGAGCTCACCCGGGAAAACCGGCCGCGCCTGGTCGGGATCTTCCCGCGCGACCGGGGCGAGACGTTCAACGCCGGGGCGCTCCTCTGCTCCCCCGACAAGATCTCGGGCTACGGTGCGGGCTGGATCACCGCCGTGACCCATTCGCCGGCGCTGGGACACTGGATCGGCATCGGGTTCATTCGCGGCGGGCACGACGCCTGGGCGGGACGGACCGTCATTGCGGCGGATCCGGTGCGCAAGGGCAATGTCGAGGTCGAGGTCGTCTCGCCGCACATGTACGACCCGACGGGAGAACGGATGTATGGCTGATCGCGCTTCCGCCCTCGGAGGTCATTATTCCGAGGGCCGATTCGGGACTGAAGGCGAGCCCGGGGTAACCCTGAGCGAGGTGCGGGCTCCGACCGTCCACCAGATCGCGGCCTGGCCGGAGACGCTCGCCGCGGTCGGCGCCAGGGCCGCGACGGCGGTCGGGGCCGCCGCCGCGCCGGCGCCGCGCGCGGCCGCGACCGGACCCGGCGGGGCATTGTTGCGCGTCGAGCCGCTCAAGTGGTGGATCGTCGAAGCGCCCGCACCGGAGCTCTCGCCCGAGGAGGGCGCGACGCTCGATCTCTCCCACTCGCGCACCTGGCTGCGAGTTTCCGGGCCCCGCGCGGCGACGCTACTCAACCGCCACCTGCCGCTCGATCTACGCGAGAGTCCGTTCCCGGTGGGCTCGGTCGCCTCCACCGCATTTCATCACGTCGGAGTCACGCTGTGGCGGTCAGAGGCGGGCTTCGAGCTCTTCCTCCCCCGCGGGTTCGCCCTGTCACTGTGGGAGATGCTGCTGGAAAGTGCGGCCCAGTTCGGGGTGGAGGTGATATCAGGGGCCGCTCGCCCGGGACGTTAATGACCAGAGCGGAGTAGGTGCGGGAGCAGCAATTTTCCCCCGGCGAAACCTCACGACGCCCAGAGCATCCATCCCGGCGGGCTGGATCCGGGGTGGGCTGAAATCAACCTCTCGTAATCAAGTTTTGCGCCACGATGCCGTAAACTCGGGGAGGCGTCTTCAGATTGGGGTCAAGGGTGCGTTTGCCAGCTCCATTTATTACGAGCTCGAGTCTGACGACCGACCGAGACACTTCAAGGCAGGGTTGACCATGTGCCTCGACCGTCGGGAAAATCGAAACGGTCCGAAGACTGTGTCCAGATTCTGGATCATGGCGATTTCACTCATCGCCGTGCTCTTCTCGGGACCCGTTGCCGCCGGTTACACAATTCCGGAGCTGGCACCAGCCGCCACCGGCGCCGAAGCGCACGCTGGCACCGCGGACGCGGTATTCCAGGCGCTCGCCCCGGCTGCGTGCGAGCACCACGACCTTTCGGAGAATTGCCCGGCCTGTCCGGCATGCTACGGGGCCGTAACCGCAAGCCCTGAAATGCCCACCAACCCAAGAACTGGACCCGCATCCGAGCACCACGCTCAGTTCGAGCAAGCCGTTCCGCAACGGGAACTCCCACCTCCACGATTCGCCTGAGCCCGGGGGCAGCATTCACGCGCGGCCGCAGCTGACCGACGCGCCACGCAGCCGTCTGACCCATGTCCGCGCGCCGCAACACGACGCCGAGCCCGCTCTCACCAGGACCACAGGCTAGAACCATGAAATCCTATCTACCGCAAGATGTACCGCAAGTCGTTGCAAGCGGACAAGCGAAGTCGCGGGGAACGAACGAATGGAAAGCACGGCAGATAATGGCCGGGACATCGCTCCGGCCACGTCCCGATCGTGCTTCGGGGATTCCGCTAGCATTGGCAACCGTGTGTTTGGTGCCCATCCTGATCGGTGCCGGCGATCCCGCATTTGCCGATCACGGAGAGGAGGGCGAGGGTGCGCCGCTCTCGCGGCAACCTGCAGATCCGAGCCCCAACCTGCTTGATACGCTGAAGCAGCTCGGCCTAGGACTCTCGGCGGGGACCCAGGGTAACGAGTTTCTCGATCCGGAAGTCGCCTTCATCCTCACCGTCGAAGCCACCGACGAGAGCACGGTAGTCGCGCGGTGGGAAATCGCCGATGCCCACTACCTGTATCGCGACCGGTTCCAGTTCGCGCTAAGGGACACACCCGGTGCGGTGCTCGGTGCGACCGAGCTGCCTCCGGGCAGGGTAAAGGAGGACCCATACTTCGGCCGCATGGAGGTCTTCTACCAGGGCGTGCAGGCACGCGTGCCGGTGGACTTCTCAGGCAACGAGACTCGCGAGCTGAATCTCGATGTCACCTATCAGGGTTGCGCAGATGCGGGGATTTGCTACCCACCGATTACCAAGACATTCGTCGTGCCGTTTGCGCCAGCTTCGGGCGCCGGCATGCCCCAATGAGATGCCGCGCGGCTCGCCTCACCCAGCACAAGGGCGCCAGGGATGACGGCAGGTGAGCACCCGCGCCGGGCGTACCCTGCTAATTGGGCGCAGCTCCGACGAACGAGGGCGACATCACCTCGACACGACACGTTCACAACACGGAAGGACACAACCATGATTCTACAAGTGCTAAGAGCAATGATCTTCGGGCTCGCCGGAGCCATGCTTCTCGTGCCACCCTTTGTTGCGGCGGACAGCCATCCGGATTCGGCCGCCGGGATCGATGAAGATGCGCTTGCCCGACGTGTCACCGAGCAGGTGATGAAGGCCCTCGAGGGAAGCGACTTTCTCCAGCAGCAGATCGAGCTCGGCATCGAGAAGTTCATCACGAAGCAGCGAGAGGCCCAGGCGCGGGCACAGGCCGAGCAAGAACAGGCCGCGAGCCGACTTGCCGAATCCGTGCGCCGGGTGTCGGTTGACCGCGATCACATTTACGGCAATCCGGACGCACCTATCTCCCTCATCGAGTACTCAGACTTCGAATGTCCGTTCTGCAAGAGCTTCCACCCGACGGCCAAGCAAGCCATCGACGCCTATGAGGGCCAGGTGAACTGGGTCTATCGACACTTCCCGCTGGGCTTTCACAACCCGCTAGCGCAGAAGGAGGCGGAGGCCTCGGAGTGCGCGGGCGAGCTTGGAGGCAACGACGGATTCTGGCGCTACACGGACGCCGTCTACGCGCGGACGCGATCCAACGGGAACGGGTTCCCGCTTGACGGGCTCGTGCCCCTGGCGGGCGAGCTCGGGCTCGATCAGGCCAAGTTTGAGGAGTGTTTCGAGAGCGAACGCTTTGCGGAGCGCGTCAATGAGGACCTTGAGGAGGGCCAGGCAGCCGGCATATCGGGCACGCCGGGCAACATCCTGCTCGACAACCGCAGCGGCCGCGTTCGGGTGGTGTCCGGCGCTGTACCATTGGCGAGGCTTCGCTCCGAAATCGACGCGCTCCTGTCCGCTTCGCAGTGATGCCCGCTGGCGACTCCTCGCGCGCCACCGCGTGGGGACGGTCAAGGGTCTGGGTGCCCCGGACCTGACATGTTGCGGGAACGCGAAGTGGGCGGTGCCCGGTTCCGATTGACCTCGCCGCCTACCCGAAAAGCCTTATGAGCTGCATTTAACTCTCGGACGGTTGCATCCGGAGGCGATTACAGCCGCGCAAGCCAGTGCTTGAATTTCGGGAGCCTGGGCACGCACACCGCGGTAGTGCATTGGCGGCTCGGCTACCGCCAGCCCGTCGGCTCCTGTATTCTCGGGACCGCTGGGGAGTCTGGGTCATCCTCCAACGGGATCCGGCGCAATCTCGGGGTTGGATTCGACTTGCTCCGAGCTCGCCTCGTCCCGCGCCTGCGGATCGCTTTCTTTCGCAACCAGCTGCTCGCGGGCGGCCGCTTCGATGATCGCGTCACCGGTGTAGCTCGGCAGGCGAAAATACTCCGCCCGGGCCGAGGACTTGAGCACGTAGTCCCCATCCGAATCTCGCCGTCCGAGTCGATACTCGACCGGTTCGCCGCCGCGTCGCTCGAGACGAACCACGAGCACCGGGTCGTCCAGCCCATTCGCCGGCTCGGGTTTCGTTCCGAGGACCGAACCGATTCGCAGTCCCGCGAGCTTCCCAACCAAGGTCTCCACTTTCTTCTGGTTGAGCCCTTCACTATCGGCCAGCTCCTCTGCGGCCCAGCTCCCTCGGGCCCCGTCGCTGGTACCTTCATCCTGCGGCTCCGCAACCTCACTCGGGGACGTTACTCGCTGGAGCACAAGACCCGGCAGCAATACCTTCTCGATGTCGGCCGAGGGTATCTGGAGCACCGCCTTGTCCTCCCAGTCTGTCGCCTTGTCGGACGCCTCATGCACACCGAGGGCAGCCACGTACACCGCGTCGTCTCCGCCCGGGCTGATGTGCACCTCTCGCACCCCGGGGGAAGTGCCGAGGTACAGCGTCGCCAAGATCTCTTCCCCGTGGGCCACTTCCAACCGCCGCTCGAATGCTTCGTCGCTCACCTTGAATCGCTCCCGCGCGCCGGAGGAAGTTGCGATCGGCGCCCCTCGCTTCAGCCCGGCCAGCCGCTCCAGCAGCCGCTCGACCTTGGCCCCGTCGGCCGGGAACTCGCCCGCGTCGGGAAGCACCCAGGTATCGCCGTGACGCGCGAGCACCAGCCGCTCGGTTTCGGCGCCCTCGATCGTGACCCGGTCAACCGACCGACCGCCCAGATCGAGGAGCGGGGCATCGGGCCTCACCGCTGCGAGACTCGGGCCGATCAAGCTCATGGCGCCGGCGAGCAGCAGCTGCCCGATCAGGAGGATAGAAAGTACGACGATGGCCCGTTGCATGACTCAGACCTCCGCGAGGATTGCTTGGTGGCGAGCCTGCTGCTCGCGGCGGAGCCAGCGCCGGAATATCCACACCCCCGCCAACCCGAGCAGCGCCAGGGCGTAGTTCACGTATTCCCAGAACAGCTGCTGGGAGCGGTCCATCGGCGCCAGGGTGCGCGCGAACTGCGCGCGCCCGCGGATGGCGAGCAGCCCCCGGTCCTCGAGCGACCAGTCGATCGCGTTCTGTAGCAGCTCGACTGGCTTCGTATACAAGGTCCCCATCCCTTCGGAGGCGAGGGCGAGCACCGCATCCTCGGCAAAGGTGTTGGAGGCGATGAGGATGACGCGGGCCGATTCCGGGCTCCGCTCTATCACCCCGGTGACGAGGTTGGATGGCTCCCTCTCGACCGGCCCCGAGTCGGTCGCCGCGTCCTGATCCTCGCCGGGATCATCCGCCTCAGACGCGCTCGCCAATGGCGAGTCCTTTCCCTTGAAGAACGATTCGAACCGCCCCTGCACCGCAACCGCAAGCACTCGCGCGCCGCGATCCCCACCGAGAGCGAATCCGTGCTCGGGCCATGACTGGTAATCGGGTACGACGTTCAAATCGTCCGACACCCAGCTCTCCGGGGAAGAGCTGAGCAGTGGGGTCACCGTACGCTCGGGGCTCTCTTCCTCGGAGATCTCGATCGGGGAAGCCCAGTTCAGGATCACCTGCCCGAGCCCCGCCGTGACGGGGCTCTCGGGGTTGATGCCTGCCCCGCGAATGTCGGGAAAGTGTGGATAGGGCAGCATGCGAATCTCGCGCACCGGAAGATTGCCGAGGTAGCGCACGACCGGCACCGGCAGCGCCGCATTCCGGGTGTCGAGAACCATGCTGTCCCCGATCTGGAGCCCGTGATGCTCGAGCCAGTCCTCCAGCCCCGACACATGTCGGCGCCCGGTCAGCGTCTCGCCGATCTGAACGTCGAAGGCGGAGGTCGCGACCACCACGCTGCCGCCTTGCATCAGGAACTGGTCGATGGCGAAGAGCTGACGTTCGTTGAGTGCATCGGGGGCCATGACGATCAGCAAGTCCGCGTCGGCCGGAACATGGCCGTTCTCGAGATCCGTCTCCTTGACTCGCACATCCTCGGCCAGCGTCTCCGCCAGCACCGAGTAACGCTTGGCGTCCGGTGCGAAGCCGGCGGGCTTGACGAGCGCCACCGTCTTCAGGAAGCCCGGGGCAAGGCGCTGGACGGCTGCTTCCAGCGAGCGCTCCAGCGCATCGGGCTCGAGCTCGCGGGGCAGCGGCACCTGGAGCACATCACCGTCCCCGTACAGCACCATGTAGAACCAGAACTCTCGCGGATCGAGCAGGCTCGCGACCTGGGGCACGAAGCCGTACTTGCGATTGAGCTCCGCGGCAAGCGCGCCACCATCAGCGTCCGGATCCTCGAAGCGGTGCCGGAACTTGCCGCTGCTTCGGGCCTCGAGCCGACCGAGCAACGTTTCGAGCTCGCCCCGAAGCTCGACGAGCGGCTCGGGCAAGCTCTCGGGCGGGGAGATGTAGCCGACGAACTCGACCGTTCTTTCCAGGGTCTCGAACGGATTTCCACCCGCCTGATAGGCGTTGAGCACCTTGCGGATCGAGCGCGTGATGGCGTACTCGGGGTTCTTCAGGGCGACGTCCAGGTCCCCCTCGCCGCGGAGTTTCACCTCGATGAGATCGCGATAGCTCAACACCTCATGCTGGTCGGCGTACGCGATGAGAACATCGAAGTAAGAGCTGACCACCGAGGCCTGATATCGGCTCGCCACCTGGAAGGGCACCGGCCGGATGCCGTACTTGCTCGCTGCCTCCTCCTCGAGCGCGTGATCGTCGTGTGGATCGACGAACTCCACTCGCACCCGAGCATCGCCCGCGACCGCGTACTCTTTCAGCAGGTCCTGGAGCCGGGGTACCAGCGGGGCAAGCAGGGGGTGCGTCTTGGCGGAGAAGTAACCACGGATCAGAAGCGGCTCACGCGCCTGCTGGAGGTAGTGCTCCGTGGCATCGGAGAGCGAGTAGATGTTTCCTTGCGTGACATCGGACCGTGCCCAACCGATCGGGGCGAGCCAGAGGTTGGCGGCGATGAAATTCGCGGCGGCAAGCCCGGTGACCCAACCCCACCGGCGGTGGCGCGGCGTCACTGGATTACCGGCCCAGCGCAGACGCTCCAGGGTGAAGACGTTCAGGCTGAGAAAGACCCCGACGATGGACAGATAGTAGTAGAGGTCCCTCAGATCCAGCACCCCGCGGGTGATCGAATCGAACCGAGAGCCACTGCCGAGCAGCGCCAGCACGCCTCCGGCACGATGTCCGAACAGGTTCGTCAGCAACGGCGACCCCAGGAGAAAGAAAAACCCGCACACTACGGCGGTGAGGATCAACGCAACGATAGGGTTATCGGTGCGCGCGCTCATGTAGAGGCCGATGGCGACGTAAGCCGCAGCGAGGAACAACGCGGCCACGAAGCCACCGATGACCGGGCCCCAGTCGAGCGGTCCGATGAACGCGATCGTCACCGGCAGGGGCAGGGTAAGCAACAGCGCAATCCCGACCAGTCCCAGCCCGGCCAGAAACTTGCCGAGCACCAGCCGCGAGGGAGCGACCGGGCTCGTGAGCAGCGTCTCGAGCGTGCCCGAGCGCCGTTCCTCGGACCACGCCCGCATCGTGAGCGCCGCGACCAGGAAGATGAGCAGCGCCGGCATCCACTCGAACAGGGGGCGCGCGTCGGCGATGTTGCGGGCGAAGAAGGTCTCGGCCCAGAAGAACGCGAACAAGGTGACGGCCAGGAATGCGCCGAGGAACAGAAAGGCCGCGGGGGAGGCGAAAAAGCTGTCCAGCTCCTTACGCGCAACGCGTAAAATCTCAGCCATGGGCTTCCTCCCCGGCCGAATCGATCCGGTTCACCTCCGCAAACACGGTTTCCAGGTCGCGAGGCTCCGGCTGCAACGCATACACCCGGCGGTTTGCGGCGGCCAACGCGGTCACGATTTGCGGGGCAACCTCGTCGACGGCGTCCAGCGCATAGGTCCAGCGACCGTTGGTGCGGTCCCGTACCTCCACCGCGGCCACCCCTTCGACACTGCGAAGCGGCTCCGTCGCATCCGCGTCGACCTGCACCAGAATCCGCCGGTCGTGCTGCAACTTGTCGAGGCGAGAGTCCACCGCCAGCCGACCCGCGCGCAGGATCAGCACCCGGTCACAGACGGACTGCACCTCCTGGAGAATGTGCGTCGATACGATCACCGTGGCCTGCGTCGCGAGCTCGCGGATGAGATTGCGCATCGACAGGATCTGGGTCGGATCGAGCCCGTTGGTCGGCTCGTCGAGGATTACGATTCCCGGGTCGTGCAGGATGGCCTGCGCCACGCCGACCCGCTGGCGGTAGCCCCGCGACAGCGTCTCGATGGTCTGGGTCGCCCGCTCCCTCAATCCGGTGCGGCCAATCGCCCGCGCGATCGCGCGCCCGCGGCTCTGAGCATTCAGCCCGTGCAGGCTCGCCTGGAAGTCCAGGTAGTCGATTACGGTCATCTCGGGGTAGAGCGGACAATTCTCCGGCAGGTAGCCGATGCGCGATTGAATCGCGCGGGTGTCCCGCCCCATCTCGAGGCCGCCGACCCGGATGGTTCCGCCGGTCGGCTCGAGATAGCCGGTCAGCATCTTCATGATGGTGGTCTTGCCCGCACCATTGTGCCCGAGCAGACCCACGATCTCGCCGGTGCCGATGTGAAACGTCACGTCGTCCACCGCCTTGAGCTCCCCGTAGCAACGCGTCAGGTGTTCGACCTCAATCATCTGCGCGGTCCCCCGTCCTCCGGTTGTCGAGCCATCGAAGCGTCCGGCGGACGCCTCGATACGGACATGTAAGATCGGCCCGCGTTCATTTCAAGGGCGGCGGCGCGTCGATGCCGGCGGCTCGATCGGAACGCCGGGGGAGATCGCCGGCGCCCGGCGATGCGCGCGGAGCTCGCCCCCGGGCGAGGCTTCAACCGCGGAGGTGCCTCGGTCGCTTCAGTTGAGGATGCTGGCCATCATTGCGCGGTAGCGCCCAACGAGGGGGTGGCTATTGCCGAGCATGCGGAAGATATCGACCATCGATTTCCGGGCGGCCCCGTCGTCGAAGCCCCGGTCGGTCCGCAACACCGACAGGAACTCCTCGAGCGCGGCCTCGTGCTCGCCTTGCCCCGCGAGGTACGCACCGAGCCGCAGACGCTTGGCGCAGTCGGTCGGATCCGCGTCGACCGCCGCTCGCAGCGCTGCCTCGTCCTCCTCGGAATCCGCCGACTGCTGGGCGAGCCGGAGGCGCGCGCGAAGCGCCGTCACGCGCTCCTCGTCCGCGCCCCGCAGGGGCACCGAGGTCAGCGCCGCAGCCGCCGCCTCGAGGTCGCCAAGGTCGAGAGACACCTCGGCGAGCTCGGGATGAATGCGGGCGTTGTCGGGGTCCTCGGCGAGCGCCCGGGTGAGCAACGCGGCGGCACCCGCGAGGTCACCGGATCCCTTGGCGGTCGCCGCCTGCTCGCGCAGCCGGTCGGAGTCACGTTTCACGTGCGGTTCGAGCAGCGCGCGGATCATCGACTCGGGCTGCGCACCCATGAACTCGCCGACCACCGCGCCGTCGCGGAATAGCTTCACCGTCGGCAGGCTGCGCACCGCGAAGGTCGCGGCGAGACGCGGCTGCTCGTCGGTGTTCACCTTCGCGAGCGCCACCCTGCCCCCGTAGCTCTCGACGACCCGATCGAGGACCGGGGCCAAGGCTCGACACGGCGCGCACCACGCGGCCCAGAAGTCCACCAGGACCGGAAGCTCGTGGGAGCGCGCCACCACCGCCGACTCGAAGCTGGTCTCGTCAATGTCGATTGCTGGTGCCGAATCCGACATCGTAACCGCCTGCCCCATCTCATTAGAAACCCGCTGATTGTAATGCACCGAAGCGGCGGTGATAACGCACGGATTCGGTGCGACCCATGTCTCCGGTGGCGTCATGACGTTACACTCGCGCTCGAGAGGCGCCCGCCCCAGCAACCCCGGCGGATGGCCGACGCCGGATAAGCGCACGGGTCGGTCCGGAACACAGGGAGGAAGCGATGCCCAAGAAGGTGGAGTCGGAGCCCGAGAGCAGCAACGCCGGCTCGTTGAAGACGCATCGCGAGGTGCCGGCCGTGGACCAGTCCGACCGGCTGGTGCCGATCAACTTGCGCCAATCCGGCCCGGCGCCGGTGCAGATGCTGATCTTCACCCGGGTGCGGAAGTCGCCGTTCTGGCACCTTGCGGTGGAGGCGGGCTGCTGGCGTGCCACGGTCTACAACCGAATTTATCACCCGTTCGGATACATCCGGCCCGAGGACGGCGGGCCGATGGCCGAGTACGACGCCCTCGTGAACGGGGTCACCCTGTGGGATGTCGCGGTGGAGCGCCAGATCCGGGTGAAGGGGCCGGACGCCGAGGCCTTCGTCAACTACGTCATCACCCGGGACGCCACCCGAATCGCCCCGATGCGCGGCCGGTATTGCATTCTGTGCAACGAGAAGGGCGGCATCCTGAACGACCCGGTGCTGCTGCGCCTCGCCGCGGACGAGTTCTGGTTCTCGATCGCCGACTCGGACCTGATGCTGTGGTTGCAAGGGGTGAGCGTGGGCCGGCGCTGGAACGTCGACATCGCCGAGATCGACGTGGCGCCGCTGCAGGTCCAAGGTCCGCGGTCCGAGGACCTGATGGCCGACCTCGTTGGCGAGGCGGTTCGTGAACTCCCCTACTACGGTCTGATGGAGGCCGCGATCGGCGGCGCTCGCGTCATCGTAAGCCAGACCGGATTCTCGGGCGAGAAGGGTTACGAGGTCTACGTGCTCGACGCGACCGAGAATGCCGAGGCGGTGTGGTATCCGATCCGCGACGCGGGTGCGAAATACGGGTTGCGAGTCACCGCGCCGCCCCACGCCCGCCGCGTGGCCGCCGGCATCCTGTCGTGGGGTCAGGACATGGATTTCGAGACCTCGCCCTTCCAGGTGAACCTGGCCTATCAGGTGCCGAGGCGCAAACAGGCGGATTACGTCGGGCGGACCGAGCTCGAGCGTCAGCGGGCCGAGATCGAGACCGGGCGCTATCCGTTTCGCCTCAAGCTCGTGGGTCTCAAGATGGGCGGCCGGCCCGTCACCGACTTCGCGGCGGACTTCTGGCCGATCTGCGAAGCCGAGGGCGGCGGGCAAATCGGCTACGTCACGTCGCCCTGGTGGTCGCCGGAGCTCGAGACCAACATCGCGCTGGGATACGTGCCCTGGGAAAGGAGCGAGGTCGGAACGCAGCTTCGGGTCGCGGTGCCCGACGCCTATGCCGACGCGCCGAATACGCCCGTGTCGGCCGAGGTGGCCGCGGTGCCGTTTCGCAAGTCCGCGCACTCCAGCGCGCGGGAACGGGCCAGGAGCCGGGGCCTCGAGACGATGGAATGAGCCGGAGCACAGTCGGGCCCGCCGCATTTCGAAAGCTTCGGCCCGCGCGAACCGATGGATACCAACGCAAGGAGACGGAAGATGAGTAAGCTCAAATGCATTCGCCTGCCCACCGGCGGGTCGGTTCCAGGCCTCGAGCCGACCGACTACATTCCGCTCGAAACGCTAGAGTCCGGGGACCCGCGCGAACGCGGCCGCAGCTTCTATGCCGACCAGACCGGGCAGCTCGATGCCGGCGTGTGGGAGTGCGAGCCCAACCGGCATGTGCTCGAGGCCGCACCGTACGACGAGTTCGTCTACTTGCTCGCCGGCCGTATCGATGTAATCGACGACGAGGGCGCGGTAGAGACCTTCAAGGCCGGTGACAGCTTCATCATGCCCCGTGGCTGCAAGTGCACCTGGGACGTCAAGGAGGCGGTGCGAAAGCTATACGTGGTCCTGACGGCGGAAGCGTACCGGGAGTAACTGGACAACCTGAATACTTCACCAAGATGCCGCGCCGCTCGTCATTACGCTTTTGAGAGCGAGGAGAAAACCAACTGTCTTGGGCGACCCGAGCCGCGGCCTCTCATCTCGGAAGTGGGCGGGGCGGCGTGTTGTCAGGACGCCAAGTCGGAGAGGTCGGCCGCGGCCGCCGCGCGCAGCCGTTCGGCAAACTCATCCGCAGGCAGCGGCTTCGCGAACAGGTAGCCCTGGTAAAGGTCGCACCGCTGCTGCTTTAGGTAGTTGCGCTGCGCCTCCTTCTCCACGCCCTCCGCGACCACCTTCAGGCCCAGATGCCGGGCCATTGCGATGACCGCGCTCACGATGGGGGCATCGTCGCCTTCGGCGTCAATCCTGGCAACGAAGGAGCGGTCGATCTTGAACTCGTCGATCGGCAGACGATCGAGATAGCTGAGCGATGAGTAACCGGTCCCGAAGTCGTCGAGGGATAGCTGCACCCCGAGCCCCCGGATCCTGGTCAGCGCCTCGATGTTCTCTTTCGCGGTCTCGATGACCGCGCTCTCCGTCAGCTCGAGTGTCAGACGAGCCGGGTCGATTCGAGTGGCGTCGAGCGCCTCCCGCACCACGCCGAGCAGGTTTTCGTCCTTGAGCTGCAGACTCGCGACGTTGACCGAGACGTCGAGCTCATTCCACCCAGCGTCGCTCCATTGCCCCAGCTGCTCTAGGGCCGTGTGCAGGACCCAGTTTCCGAAGGGCACGATGAGGCCCGTCTCCTCCGCGAGCGGGATGAACGCGCCCGGGCTGATTAGGCCCTTCTCGGAGTGCTCCC
>JBFHLI010000012.1:0-26950 GCA_041594935.1 Gammaproteobacteria bacterium
CCCCTCGCCGCAGCTCGAGATCGCCCCCGAGCTAAAGCGTATAGCCAGCCGCTTTGTCAGCGACATCCACGAAGACCTGGCCAAGGACAAGCTTATCTTTCCGTCCGTCCCCTCGGTGGTGGTGAAGATTCGCAAGGTGATGGAGGATCCCGACGCCTCGGTGAACGAGATTACCCGTGCCATCTCTCTCGACCC
This sequence comes from Gammaproteobacteria bacterium, assembly GCA_041594935.1. Taxonomy (GTDB): domain Bacteria; phylum Pseudomonadota; class Gammaproteobacteria; order HK1; family HK1; genus JBFHLI01. The sequence goes on from JBFHLI010000012.1 coordinate 196, forward strand.
GGCCCTCAGCGCCAAACTGCTCAAGGTTGCCAACAGTGTGTTCTACGCCAACGCGAGCCCGTGCCGCGACCTGCGCAGCGCGGTGATTCGTCTCGGAGCCGACGCGATCGAGCATGTCGTCATGCTGCTGGTGGTCGCCCGCGTATTCGCCGTCGGCGAACGGCGCCGGATCCAGCCCTACCTGGCGCGGCTGTGGCGACACAGCGTACTCGTCGCCTCCATTTCGGAGCGGCTCGCGGACCGCATCGGACAGCTGGAGGCCGACGTCGCCCTCCTCGCGGGCCTGGTTCACGACCTCGGCAAAGTGCCGGTTCTGGTTCGAGCCGAGAAGGTGCCCCAGCTCCTCACCCGACGAGAGATCATCGAGCCGCTGACCCTGGCGCTGCACTGCAAGGTGGGGCGGGCGATGCTCGCGGCGTGGCGATTCCCGCCCGAGCTGGTGGCCGTCGCCGATGCGCACGAGGACTTCACCCGGGCGAGCGACGGGCCGGCGGAATACCTCGACCTGGTGATGGTCGCGAATCTCATGAGCTACGCTGGAACCAGCCACCCCTACGCGGCCGTCGATTGGGCGGAGGTACCGGCAGCGAGAAAGCTCGGGGTCGACGCCCATGCCGTCGACGAGGTGCTCGAGGGGGCCAGACCGACCGAGAATGCACTTAGCTCGATTTGAGCGTCGCCGCCGCGACGCAGGCTACTCACAGCGATAACGCAACGTCGCAACCGGATTTCGGTCCGGATCGCCTCCGAGACAAATGCGCCCGCTGCCGACCAGGGCCGTTCGGTCCCGGCGCAGCACCTGAGCGCTGCCACCGTCGGTGATCACCGTGGTCCCGTTGGAGCTGTTGTCCTCCAGGTAAAAGCGCCCGCGCCGGTACTCGATCACGGCATGATTGCGCGAGGTGAGGTCGCTCGGCACCACCACATCGTTCCCCTGCACTCTTCCCATGGTGAGGCTGGGGCGCGCCTCGTTGACCTCGAACTGCCCGGCGCCGTAGGCCACGGCCAGACGTTCGTGCGTTATCCGGGCCCGCTCGGGGCTCATGTCAGCGACCTGGGTCAGACCGCTGACCTCCCAGATCAATTCATAGATGTCCACCGCCTGGGCCGCGCCGCTCAACGGGAGACGGTCGAGTCGGCGCGAGGCGAGACGCAGCGATTCGGGCAGCTCGGCGACGGTTGCCCCTGAGGTCAGAATCTGATCGGCCTTGGCCAGCTTGACGATCTGAGCCGCCACCATGCTTGCTTCGCCGACGATGTCCTCGCTTTCCTCCAGGGCCGGTCCCAGGTGCAGTCCCACCTTAATCCGCAACGCACCGGTCGCGAAGCGACTCGCAGCGCCCTCGCGGCGCACCGCAAACTGCATTTCATTGCTCGCCAGCACCGCCCCGACCGGTTCACTGAAACGACACATTATCTCGTCGCCGATTGTCTTAACGAGCCGGCCGTCGAAGCGCATCGCGACTTCGGTCAGAAGGTCCACGCACTGCGATACTGAATCTCGCGCCAACTCGTCGCCGTGCTGCTCGTAGAGCCGCGTGCTGCCGGCAATGTCCGCGAACAGCACCACCAGTCGGGACGAATCACGGTGAGGGGTCATTTCCGCTCCCCGCGCGGCTCGGGCGTGCCGGGTCTGCCACGCATGCCCGGCCCGTGGGGAAAATCAGACGCCATCCGTCGCCTCCGCGCGCAGTCCGGGTGACTGATGGGCGTCGGTAGTACGGTGAAGTTTGCGATGCGGCGGCGCGGCGTCAGACGCTCGCATGCCTCACGGTAACCGCGCTCCGCCCCGGCTCGAGAAAGTCGCGGTCGTGGCGCAGGGCGGGAATCATCGCGCGAACCTCTTCGACCCGCTTCGGATCTACCTCGGCGAGCGCGAAACCCGGGCCGTCACCCGCGTCCGCCAAGACCTCTCCCCAGGGGTCCACGATCAGCGAGTGACCGTAGGTCGTGCCCTTACCGTGGGTCCCGTACTGACAGGGTGCAAACACGTAGCTGCCGGTCTCGATGGCACGTGCACGCAACAACGCGTGCCAGTGCGCCTGACCCGTTGTCTTGGTGAACGCGGCCGGGACCGTGAGGAAATAGGCGCCGGCCTGGGCGAGGGCACGGTAGAGCTGGGCGAAGCGCAGATCGTAGCAGACGCTCAATCCCATCTGACCCCACGGGGTCGGAGATACCACCGCCTCCCCGCCCGGCTCGAAGCGATCCGACTCCCGGTAACTCTCGCGACTGGAAAGGTCCACGTCGAACAAGTGGATCTTGTCATAGTGGGTGACGATCCCCCCCGTGGCATCGAGCACATAGGAGCGGTTACGCAGCTTCGTAGAACCGACCTCCACCGCCAGCGAGCCCAGCAGAACCCAGACCTCGAGCTCCGCCGCCAGCGTCCGGAACCGTGGCAGGGCCGGATGCTCGGGCTCCTGCCACGCGCCGACGAAGAGGCCGTCTTCACGCAGCTCCAGGCAGCTGAAGAACTCGGGCAAGCACACCAGGTCGGCGCCCGCCCCGTGAGCCTTGCGCACCAGCTCGACGGCGGTTGTGATGTTGGCTTCGAGATCCGGACCCGCGCAGTTTTGCACACAGGCGACGTTGAACTTTCTGTTCATGAGCACAGGATTACTCCCAGTCGCATCGATCCGCCATAGTATAAGGAAATCTCGAGACCCGCGTTATCCTCCGGATCATTGAGCCCCGCGCAGCTCGCGACGAAATCGCACGGAATTGCCAACATAGTGCTCGGCAAACCGTGGCAGCTGGGCGAGCTCCTCCTTGGTTAGCGAACGAATCACTCGCCCCGGTGAGCCTACGACCAGCGACCGGTCCGGGATCCTCTTACCCTCGGTGATCAGCGTGTTTGCCCCGACGATGCACTGCTCTCCGATCACCGCTCCGTTGAGGATCACGCTCTTGATCCCGATCAAGCTCTTCGCCCCCACCGTACAGCCGTGCAGCATCGCCATGTGACCGACGGTGACCGCTTCGCCGATGCGCAGCGGGAAACCCGGATCGGTGTGCAGAACCGAGCCGTCCTGAATGTTGGAATCATCGCCGATGTCAATCAGGTCGTTGTCCCCTCGAACCACGACGTTGAACCAGATGCTCGCATTGTTCCCGATCACCACCGAGCCGACCACGGTCGCGTTGTGAGCGACGAAGTAATCGCCCTTGAGCTCGACCGCTCTCTCTCCCAGTGAAAAGATCATGCGGTTCGCCTCCAGTCGTATTTCCCCCCGCCCCCGAGCCGACTCATAGGTCGACCTCCACCCACAGCGGCTGGTGATCGGATCCCTGCGCCGCGGTATCTACCCGGGCGCTTACCACCGATCGCCTCAACGCCGCGCTCACGAAGCAATAATCCAACCGGGCCGCCCTGCCGTCGACATCGCTGGTCGCCCCCGCGCTCACCTCTCGGCCCGCCTCGACCCAGGCATCCACGAAGCCCTCGGGGTTGGTCACCCGCCCCCCGTAAACGCTTTCGGGACCGACGAGCCGCACGTACTCCTCGGAGTCTGGCTCGAAATTGAAGTCACCCAGCAGTAATGCCTCCCGGGGCATGACTTCGGGCAACCCGCCCGCGTCCCAGTCCCCGCCGGATGGCGCGGCCGGAATCGGAGGTCCCTGGGAGGGCGCGCTGTGGTGCAGCGCGAGTAGAGCATCGATCTGGGGAAGTCGCGTTTGGGCGGCGAGATGCGTCAAGTGCACGGAGTAGAAGCGAAGCGGACCACGCGAGGTCTCCACCACCCCCTCGAGCGCCGAGCGCTGGATGCTGGCCGGACCGAGTGACCCGTACTTGGGCAACAGGTGATTACGGGCGAAGACAATCGGGGCTCTCGCAAGCAGGAGGTTGCCGAACTGGCGGCGCCGCTCCTCGCCCGGAACCTGCAGATCCACCCCCGCCCCGTACACCCAGTGCTCGAGCCCGAGCAGCCGTGCGAGCGCCTGGGGTTGATCCGTGTATCCCGATCGCGGCCAGAAACGTTCCACCTCCTGCATGGCGACCAGGTCGGCTTCCGCCACCTCGGACGCAATCCGCTCCAAGTCGATTCGCCGATCCTTACCCCGCCCGAACTGGATGTTGTAGGTCACGATTCGCATCGACGACTCAGCCCGCTTTCGCCACCACCAGCGTCAGGTCGTCGCGAGGCGGGGCGCCCGCGCTGTGACTGGCCAGCGCTGTCAAGATGGTCTGGCGAAGCTCGGAGCTCGAGGCGTGCGCGTGGCTCACGATTAGCTGCTCGAGACGGTCGTGGTCGAACATACGGCCATCGGGGTTTCGCTCCTCGGTGACGCCGTCGGTGTACATGACGAGCAAATCATCCTTCTCCCAATCGACTTCCCCCTCGTCAAATTGATATCCCTCGGCATCGAGCGCGCCGAGAATCGGATCAAGGGGGCAAAGTCGAGCGAGCCGTTGCTCGCGGGCGCGGTACAGGTAGGGATAGGGATGGCCAGCGTTGGCGTAGGTGAGCTTGCCTCGTTGCGGGTCGAGCAATACATAGCAGCAGCTCATTAGCAATCGTCGTTGAATGGACAGCGCGACCGTGTGACGCATGGCGCTCATTATGCGCCGCGGGGTGGCATCGATTCCCCGCAGCGTGTGGAGGCAACTCTTCGCCATCGCCACGAACAAACCCGCGTAGAATCCGTGCCCGGTGACGTCTGCAACGATGATTCCGAGCCTCTCGTCGCCAAGAGTGAAGAAGTCGTAATAGTCGCCGCCGACTTCGACCGCCGGGCAGCAGTAACCCGAAACGGCGACCCGCTCGGTGGCCAGATCGCCGTTCGGCAACATTCCCATCTGAATCTCTCGAGCCCGCTGTAGATCTTGCCGCCAGCGCTCCTTCTCGATCGCGTAGTCGACCTGGATCCGGATGTCCTCGCGCAGCTTGGCGGTGAGAATCCTGAAGATACCGCGAGCGACCTCGGGATTCTCCAGCAGCGCGCTTTGAAATTTGGCCCGGTCCCATCGCAGCAGACACACATCGGTTTCCGCCAGGGCCGATGCGCTGCGCGGACCTTCGTCGATCAACGCGAACTCCCCTACACATTCTCCGGCGCCGCGGGTGACGAGGTGAACGCCGTCCGACTCCAGACGCAAGGTGCCGGTACAGATGAGATAGACCGCGTCCCCGGTCTCCCCCTTGCGAAACACGGTCTCGCCAGGCCGCAGATCCAACACCCGCATGCCGGTCGCAATCTGGGCGAGCCCCGAGTGCGACACTCCCGAGAAGAGGTCGGTTGAGCTCAGGAACTCCGTTCGGTCCGCCATTGAAAAAAAGTCGCTCCCGCCAGCGGTGCGCCGCACCCGCGGTGATCCTAACACGCGCGCGAGAGGGCAAATCGACCGCGTTGGATCCCGGCTCCGGTCCTGCCTCGAGGTCAGCCCGCGTACCCGCCAAAATCGCGGGTGCGATGGGCGGAGCCGGGCAAGCTCACCTCGGCGACCTCGATGCGTGCTGCATGCGCATTGCGTAACGTCTGCCTTCACCGTAGGCTGAATCCGCACGGAAACGGACTCGACTCACAGAAACTTCGCATCGCTCGCGGCCCGAAGCCTTACCCGTTCTCGATCCGATGCTCTACAATGCACGGCCCGTGACGCCTAGCCCCATCTGACATCACCCATTCGAATGATCTGGTTCTGGACCATTGCTGCCTTGATGTTGCTGGCCGCGCTGCTGTTCGTTTTGCCCCCGCTTCTCGGGCGCGGTGCGGCCAAGCCCGCCTCCGCCGCGACTGAGCTTGATGTCGAGACTCATCGCGAGCGGCTGCTCGAGCTCGAGCGAGCGCGAGCGAGCGAGACTCTCAGTGAGGAGGACTTCGAAGCAGCCCGGGCCGAGCTCGCCCGCGCTTTGTTGCACGAGCTCGAATCCGCTCCGGTGGCGCCCGAGGACGCGTCTCCCAAACGCTCCGTATGGGCGGCAGCGCTCATCGGCATCGGGCTTCCGGTAGCCTGCATCGGACTTTACGTTGGACTCGGCTCGAGCGAATCTCTCTCCCCGGCACCGGCGGCGAGCGGGCCCGCCGCGAGCGCGGTACCGGAGACGCAAGCATCGGTCGAACAGATGGTAACGGGGCTCGCGGCCCGATTGCAGACCGAGCCTGACGACCCCGAGGGCTGGTTGATGTTGGCGCGGTCCTATGTGGTACTCGAGCGATACCCTCTCGCGGTCGAGGCCTATGCCCGCGCCCATGACCTGATTGGCGATGCGCCGCAGCTGCTGGTCGACTATGCCGAGGCGCTTGCGCTGGCGAACGCCAATCAACTCAGCGGGCGGCCGAGCGAGCTACTGGACCTCGCACTGGAACGAGCTCCCGGGCACCAGAAGGGGCTCTGGCTCGCCGGATTCGCAGCCTTGCAAATCGGCGACGTATCCGGTGCTCTCACCCGCTGGGAGCGCCTGCTCGGACTCATTCCTGGCGACTCCGAGCAGGCGCGGATGGTCCGTGAGATGATGGCCACAGCGGGTGGGGTCGTGGGCGACTTGCCGACCCAGGAAGCCAAACCAGCGGCGGACCCGGTGGCGGGCAAGACCGTCGAGGTTCATGTGAGCCTGGACCCGAGCCTCGCCGAACGAGTGAGTGGTGACGAGACCTTGTTCATCTTCGCACGCGCGGTGCAGGGTCCCCCCATGCCGCTGGCAATTTCGCGGCACCTCGCGCGGGAGCTGCCCTTGAAGCTCACCCTGGACGATTCGATGGGCATGATGCCAAGCCTGAAGCTCTCGAGCTTCGAAGCGGTGACGGTAGGCGCGCGGATCTCGAGGAGCGGAAACGCCACCGCGCAGAGCGGTGATCTCGAGGGATTCGTGACCCCGGTGACGACCACCGACGGTGCCGTCGTCACGCTGACGATCGACCGAACCGTACCCTAGCCCCCGGCCAACGCGCTCAGTCGCATTTCGGAACGGGAGTCGAACCAGGCTTCGATCAAGCGGTAGGCGATCGACGCCCGGGACGGCAAACGGAACTCGCCGGCGGCCAGTGCCGCGGCGATCCCAGCGCGCGAGAGCCACCGCGCGTCGGCAAGCTCTCGGTCGGCCAGCGTGACCGTCGAACTCAGGGCGCGCGCGGTGAACCCAAGCATGAGAGAGCTCGGAAAGGGCCAGGGCTGGGAGGACTGGTAGAGAACATCGTCAACCTGAATACTGGTCTCCTCCGCCACCTCGCGAGCTACCGCATCCTCGAGGCTCTCGCCGGGCTCGACGAAGCCCGCCACCACCGAGTAGAGATTGCTGGGCCAATCCGCCTGCCGGGCTAGCAAGCAACGTTCACCGAGCTCGACCAGGACGATGACGGCGGGGTCGGTGCGGGGAAACTGACGGCGGCGGCACGGATGCGCGGTGCATTCACGCACATGCCCGCCGTGAATGCTTCGGGTCGGTTGGCCGCAATCGCCGCAGAACCGGTGGCGGCGGTGCCAGAAGGTAAGCGCCCGCGCGTAGGCGAGCAGACCCGCCGCCTGGTGTTCGAGAATGGGACTGATCTCCTTGAGATCACGGAACCTACCGAATCGCGAGAACCGAGCCGGGCATTCGGCATCATCGTCCGGCAGTTCGACGGCAAAATAGGTGTGGCGCTCACCCCGTCCCAGCAACACTAAGTTGTGCGGCTGGGGTGGATCGGAGCCAAGCGCGGTTACCGGCAGCAGCGACGGGCCCAGACGTTCGCCTTCGCTTACCAAGCTCGCCGAGCGCCAGACAGGAACGATTCTCGCGTGGTCCGCAAGCAGCTCGGAGCAGATCCAGTCCTGGTCGACCCGCCGCCCTGTCATGCGGTCGATGGACAAGTTCGTGAAGCAGTTGCGCAACGAGCCGCGGTGATGACTCATTGGTTCGTGGCAGACCGCTCAGCGCAGCTGGATCTTGCCTCCCGGGTTGCCGTCCGGTACCACAATCTGCGAGGCCTGCTCGCGCTGCATCTCCTTGACCTCGTCGATCATCCGCTCGATGGCCTCTTTCATCGCGGCCGGAAACTTGGCCAACGCGTCCTCGAGAGAGCTTGCTCGGATCTCGGCGCTAACCGGAAGTGGACCAACCTGGGACAGGAGCTGAGTCTGTCCCGAGAAGAGCACCGACCGCGTTGCATCCGGCGTTCCATCCTTCTTGACGGGCGTCATTCGGCGCAGCGATCCCACTCTGAGATCGGTGAACGTCTCCTCGAGGTAGAGCTTGTCGACGTCCAATTGCATATCGGCCATGATCTTGTCGGTTTCGGTGCTCAATGCCACGTCCCTCTGGGTAGATGAAGCGGGTGACGGGTACGCGCTGCCGGGGCGAGCGAGCGTTCCGCGATTGCGCAGAGTTTAGCATGGAGCGACGCACGGCTCGGTCGAAGTCACACGGCCGGCGTCACGTGCCAATGGAGCCGGTGGCCGCTTCCCGGGGTGCATTGCCGCCTCCGCGCCCGGTGCCGAATCGCACCCGATCCCACCCGCGGCGCATCCGAAGTGCCCGATGCCGAGGGAGAACGGCTGGCGGGGATGGGTCCGATAATCGCATGGTGGCCCCGGGGAGCGAGCGTACGAGGGACGAATCTGTACCGCCAAGGCAACGGTTGTGAATCGCACGCACGGGGGGCGCACTCAGCCGCCTCGCAATGACCACAGCTTATCCACAGGTTCTCACCCTGCCGTGCACACGCTCCACACAAGATATAGCGCTTGACAGGTCGTGCTCATACCGTATATTGTGGCGATCCGGTCAAACGCCGCAGTAGTCGGGCGTGCGGATCAAGCGTCTACGATGCTCGCGAGGATAAATCTCGCGGAGTTGCGCCAAGCGGCAGCAAATCCAACATGACCGACGTAAATCGGGGTGAACGGGATCGGCCTTATCCGTACCGAGCGGAAAGGGTCGGCGCTCTAGTAGTCGGTTTTCCGTCCGGCAAACCCGCGCGGAAGACCTTCGGGGGAAAGAGAAACATGGAATTGGCCCATCGCAGGATCCGTAACCCCGGGAGGCTCAGCACCGCGGAGATCCCCCTGCAGGACGCCTCGCACGACATCTGGGATAAGAAGTATCGGCTGAAGACCAAGGACGGCGAATGTATCGACGGGAGCATCGAGGAAACCTTCGTGCGAATTGCCCGTGCGCTTGCCGACGTCGAGGAGACGTCGGAGAAGCGTGACGAGTGGTTCGAGAAGTTCCTGTGGGCCCTCAACCAGGGTGCGATACCGGCCGGGCGGATTGTGTCCAATGCGGGCGCCCTGGCCCACAAGCCAGCCACGTCAACAATCAACTGCACGGTCTCTGGCCTAGTGCAAGACTCGATGGCGGACATCCTCGAGAAAGTCAATGAGGCTGGTTTGACCCTCAAGGCTGGCTGCGGCATCGGCTACGAGTTCTCGACCCTGCGGCCCAAGGGCGCCTATGTCTCGGGGGCGGGCGCATACACCTCGGGACCGCTGTCGTTCATGGACATCTATGACAAGATGTGTTTCACGGTCTCCTCCGCCGGCGGCCGACGCGGTGCCCAGATGGCGACCTTCGACGTCGGCCATCCGGACGTCCTGGACTTCATCCGAGCGAAGCGGGAAAACGGACGGCTGCGTCAGTTCAATCTCTCGTTGCTGATAACCCAGGATTTCATGAGCTCGGTGAAAAACGACGAGCTCTGGCCGCTCGCCTTTCCGATTACCCCCAAGGAGCTCGAGACCGAGGGAATCTCGCTCGACGATCCCGATCAAATCGTTTGGCGCGACTGGCCTCATACGCAAGCTTACGTCTCAAATGAGGAAGGCCTGGTCGCATGCAAGGTGTACAAGACGGTGCGCGCCCGGCGGCTCTGGGACGTCATCATGTCCTCGACGTACGACTTCGCGGAGCCGGGGTTCATCCTGATCGACGAGATCAACGAGATGAACAACAACTGGTTCTGCGAGAATATCCGCGCCACGAACCCCTGTGGCGAGCAACCGCTGCCGCCCTATGGCTCGTGTTTACTCGGCTCGATCAACCTCACCAAGTTCGTCGACAAGCCGTTTTCCAGCTCCGCACGATTCGACTGGGAGACGTTTGCCGATACGGTGGCGGTGTTCACCCGGATGCTCGATAACGTCGTGGAGATCAACGGCCTGCCGCTCGAGCGCCAGCGCCAGGAGATACTCGAGAAGCGCCGCCACGGCATGGGATTTCTCGGTCTTGGGTCAACCCTCACCATGCTGCGAATGAAGTACGGGGAGCTGGAGTCGCTAGAATTCACCGAGCGAGTCGCTCGCGAGCTAGCCCTCGTCGGTTGGCGCACCGGGCTCGAGCTCGCCCGGGAAAAAGGGCCTGCCCCGCTGCTCGAGCGCGAGTTCAAGGTCACCGCTTCCATGCTGATGCGCCGCCCGGAGATGGTCGAGGACGGTTACCGCGTGGGGGACATGGTGCCGGGAAAGGTGTTGCATGCCCGCTACAGCCGCTACATGCAACGACTCGCCGAGGTGGCACCCGGACTGGTCGACGAGCTCTCCCAGGTCGGAGCACGCTTCACCCATCACTCCTCGATCGCCCCCACCGGCACCATCGCGCTGTCGCTCGCGAACAACGCGAGCAACGGCATCGAGCCGAGCTTCGCCCATCAGTACTCACGAAACATCATTCGAGAGGGCCGCAAGACCAAGGAACGAGTTGATGTGTACTCGTTCGAGCTGCTCGCTTATCGCGAGCACGTCGCCCCCGATGCAAACCCCCACGAGGGAAGCGGTCTGCCGGAGTATTTCCTCGCTGCGGACGACATCTCTCCGCGAGCGCACGTCGATATCCAGGCCGCAGCCCAGATGTGGGTGGATTCATCGATCTCGAAAACCGCAAATGTTCCCACCGACCACCCCTACGACGACTTCAAGGATATCTATCTCCATGCGTATGAGAATCGGCTGAAGGGCTGCACGACCTTTCGGTTCAACCCCGAAGCGTTCCAGGGGGTGCTGGTCAAGGAGCAGGACCTCGAGAACACGGTGTATGTCTTCACGCTGGAGGACGGGTCGGTGGTGGAAGCGAAAGGAAACGACGAGGTCGAGTACGACGGCGAAACACACACCGCCGCTAATCTGTACGACGCAATCAAGGAGGGGTACTACGGAAAGCTCTGAGCTATACCGAGCTACCGGTGGACCGAGAGCGTGGGAGCTCTCGCACGGCAAGATCGCTATTCATCGGGCCCGGTCATTTTCCATGAGGTGACGCACATGGCCATCAAGATCGATAAAAAGATCGTCGACTATCGGGTCAAATCGGATGACCCGCAGCCGGCTGACGTCTCGCGAAGGCAGAGCGACAACGTCATTCAGATGCACGAAAAGCTCGAGCGGCCCGAGATGCTGCTCGGCTCCACCTACAAGGTGAAGACCCCGCTATCCGAGCACGCCATCTACGTGACCATCAACGATGTCGTCCTGAACCCTGGCTCCGAGCAGGAGCAGCGGCGACCGTTTGAAATCTTCATCAATTCAAAAAACATGGAGAACTTTCAGTGGATTGTTGCTCTCACTCGGATCATCTCCGCCGTCTTTCGTAAGGGCGGCGACGTCACCTTTCTCGTCGAGGAGTTGCACTCGGTGTTCGACCCTCGCGGCGGCTACTTCAAGAAGGGCGGCAAGTACATGCCCTCGCTCGTGGCTGAGATTGGAGATGCGATCGAAGCTCATCTGCGAATGATCGGTCTGCTCAGCAACGACGACCTCGACGATAATCGCCGCAAGTTCATCGAGGACAAGCGGGCCGAGCTCGACGCCCTGAGCGGTGAAGTTCCGGGTCCCAAGGAGCTACGTGAGTTCCCCGATTCTGCCCTCCTTTGTCACCGCTGCCAAACCAAGGCCGTCATCCAGATGGACGGATGCATGACCTGCCTGAGCTGCGGGGATTCGAAATGCGGTTGATGCCCAAGGTCCGTTTGGGCATCCCCGCAAGGAACGTGCTCACCTCGAGCTCGTTTTATGGTTTTCACGCGGAGCTCGTGACGGCGCCGAAAGGGAAGTCGGCACTCGCCCGCCACGTGTCGGCTGGTCCGGTACGTGGCGGGCGTTTTTTTGGCACGGGACATCCATATCAGATTTCGCACCCGCTCGCTAGCCCGACGCCGCTACGACCGCGCCCCGGTGGTATCGCGTGGAACGGCCCGGCGGACGCAGAGAGTGCGGGAGCAACCCGGCGCCGATCACCGCAGGATGGTGTGAGAATCGCGGGCTAGAGGATGTGCTTGTGGGGCACTCCTCCGATTGCCCCTCCCAGTACCGGGAGGGGTTCTTTTTTCGTCCGGCTCTGAGCCCAGCGCCCGCAACTCCTGCCCGCATCGGTTGAGATGCCGGGTTCGCGGACTATCTGGGTGGACGTTGACCAGGAACTCCGGCGGCTGTGCTGCGGCTGGAAGGCCGAGACGGTGCTTGCCCTCGATACCGAGTTCGAGCGGACCCGAACTTTCTTCGCCCGACCCGCCCTGTTGCAGGTCTCTGACGGGCGCGCGAACTATCTGCTCGACCCCCTGAGATTCACAGATTTTTCCCCGCTGTTCGAAGTGCTTCATCAGCCCGGGACGCTGAAAGTGCTTCACTCCGCGAGTGAGGATCTGGAGCTCTTGTTTCGGCTGAGCGGGGCTCCAACCCGACCGATCTTCGACACCCAGATCGCGGCTGCTTTACTCGGGTACGGATTCTCAATCGGCTATCGCGGCCTGGTGATGGAAACCTTCGCGCACGACCTGCCCAAACAAGAAACGCGATCTGACTGGCTGACTCGCCCGCTTTCCGAGGCTCAATGCCGGTACGCGGCCCTCGACGTAGAGTACCTGCTTCCAATCTACCACCGACTGTCGGACGAACTGAGGGTGAAGGATCGCACGAGCTGGATAGAGGAGGAATGCGACCGGTTGCTCGTTCCGGAGCGATTCGAGCCCGACCATCACCAGGCCTATCGGCGAATCGGACTGGCCTGGCAGCTCGATCGGCGTCAGCTCGGAGTACTCCAAGCGTTGAGCGCGTGGCGCGAGGAGGAGGCTCGACGCAGAGACATCCCGCGCCGCTACGTTGTCGACGACCCCGCCCTGATGGAGCTGGCAAGACGCATTCCGCGGGACCTCGCTGGCCTCACCCAGGTCGAAGGCGTGAGCGCCAAGCTCCGTCGTCGAAGCGGCGAGCAGATCCTGCACCTGATCGGACAGGCTCTGCTTCAACCGGAATCAGCCTTGCCGGAACCGATCTCGGCACCCGCGGACCTTCGCACGCTCAATCCAGAACTCAAACGTCTAAAGGCACTGGTCCGAGCCAAGGCGAAGGCCCTCGACATCGCCCCCGAGATGCTTGGTCAGCGACGTGCCCTCGAAGAACTCCTCGGCCGTGTACGTCTGGAGGGCAACCCGACCCTGACGCCTTACTTCGCGGGGTGGCGCCGCAGCGTAATCGGTGACGAACTCCTCGTCAGTGTGCAATCGCGAATGTAGGTCACGCGAGACCTCGAAGAGCGCGCATGCGCTGGGACAAGTCGTTGCAGCGCGCGAGCCGAAAGCGGTCGAGGTCGGTAAGTCACCGCCAACGAACGGCGATCAGCCCGCGGTCATTGCCGCGGCAAGGCCGGTGTCATTCAGGCCGATGATCGACACCGGCTGCAGGCCCGCGGTTCCAGTGCCCGTATCGACGCTGACCCGAAGATAGTTATCCGTCCACCCCGAATCACAGCCACCGGTGCGTTCGTCGCGCTCGAATAGCACCTCCATCCGACGCCCCAGGTGTCGCTCGCGAAACGTCCGATTCTTGTCCTGCGACAGTCGCTTAAGCGACCGAGTGCGGCGCTTCTTGACATCGGCTGGTACCTGGTCCCCGAGCGACTCCGCCCGGGAGCCGGGACGCACGGAGTACGTGAATGCATGGAGGTAAGTTACCGGTAACTCCAGCAGGAGGTCGAAAGTCTGCTGGAACTGTGCTTCCGTCTCGCCCGGAAAACCGGCGATCACGTCCGTACCGATGCCGCAATCCGGTATCGCATCGGCGATATCGAAGACGAGAGACGCTACTTCCTCGGCCGAGTATCCGCGTCCCATGTGTCGCAGTACTTCATCGCTTCCGCTCTGAATAGGAACGTGGAAGTGCCGGGCGAACTTCTCCTCTGCAGCCATGAGCTCGATCAACTCCTCGCTTACCGTCGACGGCTCGATCGAGCTCAGCCGAAAGCGCTCCAGACCCGGTACCAGGAGGATCTCGCGGATCAGTTTCGCAAGCGAGTAGTCACCCGGCGAGAAGTCGAGCCCGTAAGCACCCACGTGCACCCCGGTCAAGACGATTTCGGTGTACCCGGTCTCGACCAGCTGCCTGACCTGCGACAGCACCCGATCGGGCGTTCGACTGCGCGACCGCCCTCGCGTCTGGGGCACGATACAGAAACTGCATGACTCGTTGCAGCCTTCCTGAACTTTGACGAGTGCGCGGCTTCGCTCCATCATTTCCGTGATGGGCACCTCCAGGAAAGTCCTCGCCTCTGCGATCGGCGATACCGCTACCCGGGCCTCTCCGGGCACCATCCGCTCAATCTCCGTTGCGATCTCCGCGCGGTCGGCCGCACCCAACACGAGCGACACGCCTGGTAGACGGGCAAGCTCCTCGGGGGCACGCTGTGCGTAGCACCCGGTGATCACAATCTGCGCCCCGGGATGTTCGGCGTTAAGGCGACGAACCGCCTTTCGCGCTCGCGCATCGGCCTGCGAGGTCACGCTGCAGGTGTTCACTACGTAGACATCCGCGTCCTCGTGCAAGGGCACCGTTTGCATTCCGCCGTGGCGCTCGATAAGGGTTCGAGCCGTCTCGGTGTCGTAGGCATTTAGGCGGCAACCAAACGTACAGAAAGCGACCCTTCTCAAGTGCTGAACCCCATAATCGTCTGCAATCCGCATTGTAGAGGATATCGCGAAGTAAACGAAAAAAGAGTCGATCTGACAGGTGCTTGGGCACGACATTTCGTGTCAGTCCTCTTTGCGATATCATCCGGAGACTCCCCGAGGCACGTCATCATCAACGCATTGAATCGGCTCGAAATCCAGGGCGTTGCGAGCGATGGGCTGGGACCCATCAGCTTGCAGCTCGACGCCGGTGAGCGAGTATGCCTCTCGGGCCCATCGGGGTCGGGCAAGACACGACTCCTGCGGATGATCGCAGACCTTGATCCGCATCGGGGACAGGTGCGCCTCGACGGCCGTGCCCAGGAAGACACGCCTCCGGCCGATTGGCGACGACAAGTCGGCCTGCTGCTCTCGCAGAGCTACTGGTGGAGCGATCGGGTAATCGACCAGTGCCCTGACCTCGAGCCACGCGAGTTGGAAGCGCTCGGGCTCAGTCCTGCGCTACTAGAAAAACCAATCAGTCAGCTCTCGAGCGGCGAGCGACAACGTTTTGCGCTCCTGCGCCTGCTCGGAAACGAGCCCGAAGTGCTCCTGCTCGATGAACCGACCGCGAATCTTGACTCCACCAACGTCGGGAGGATCGAGCGCCATGTTCTCGCCTATATCGAAGCAAAGGGAAGTGCCGCCCTGTGGGTGAGCCACGACGATGAGCAAATTGCACGCGTCGCAAGCCGGGCCCTTCGATTGCGAGACGGCGAGATCGAGTAACATGCGCCGGTCTTCACGGCGACGGGCCAAATCGACTCGTAACCCGCTGCCTGACGGTGCGTGGACGCTGGTCGAATGATTCTGCTCACGCCGCTCGATCTCTCTCTCGGCGCCGTCCTAGTTCTGAGTGCCGGCGCCCTCACCCATGCCCTGCGATTGGCCCAAACCCAGGCCCTGCTGATCGCCTCGGCCCGTACCGTCGTCCAGCTCCTACTGGTCGGCCTCGTGCTGAAGGCGCTGTTCGCGAACGTGCATCTCGGGTGGGTAGGGCTGATGTCCGTGGTCATGCTCGCGATCGCCGGCCGCGAGGCGATGGTGCGCTCTACCCGACGTCTGAGCGGATTCTGGGGATTCGGGATCGGGACTCTGACGATGTTCTTGTCGTCCTTCTCGGTAACCATCCTCGCGCTCACCCTGGTGATCGGCCCGTCGCCCTGGTACACGCCTCAATATGCGATTCCCCTCCTCGGCATGGTGCTCGGCAACACGATGACCGGCGTCGCGCTAGGCGTCGACCGTCTCACTCAGAGCGCCTGGGATCGGCGCGATGTGATCGAGGCCCGACTCATCCTGGGGCAAGGCTGGGCGGTCGCGATCGGCGACCTCCGCAGAGACAGCCTCCGGGCCGCGATGATCCCCACTATCAACGCGATGGCAGCGGCGGGGGTGGTCAGCTTACCGGGCATGATGACCGGCCAGATCTTGGCGGGTACCCCGCCCGTGGAGGCAGTGAAGTATCAGATCCTGATCATGTTCTTGATCACCTCGGGCACGATCTTCGGTACCACTGGTGCCGTCTGGTTGAGCTCCCGGAGACTCTTTGATGTCCGGGAGCGACTTCGGCTCGATCGACTCTCGGCTCGCCGCTAGGATATCCGACCGAGACCTCCGACCGGGAGTAGTGACGCAGGCCACCGCAGTCAAACGAAGCTAGAATGAGCCAGTATAGGAGCAACCGCGGGCTCGCCCACAGCGACCCGGTCCACGCTTTCGAATTGAAGACCAGGATTATGCAACCACCGCTCCGAGCCTGCACCGTCGGCCTCGTGGGCCTGCTGTGTTCAGTGGCTGGGCAAGCGGCGCCCCGGTACCACCTGTTCGGCCAGAACATTCAGCTCGCGTGCACCCAACCGGTAGCCGAGACCCTGGCTTGTGACTACCGTTTGCTGAAACCGGTGCCGGTGCTCGGGGTCGCCGCTCACGTCGGCGATGTGGCACTGCCGCGCCCGGACATGAGCCCGAGCGTGCCATCCGTTCAAAGCAGTGCAATATTACTGCTGGTGGATACCAGCGACCCTGCTCGAAAGCCTTCGGTCGAGCTGGCAGCCAGGCACATTCGCTCGATCCTCACGGCCGGGGCCGGACCGCGACAGTTCGGGCTCGCGACCTTCGACAGCGAGCTCGAGCTCGTTGCCCCCATGGGCACCGCGAGCGAGAAAATCCTATCGGCGGCGAGATCGATGCGCGCGGGAGGACGTACCACCGAGCTCTACCGCACCGCGCTGCAGGCCGTGCAGCTGGTCGCGGATGTCCCGAGCGACCGGCGTGCGATATTCCTGTTCTCAGACGGTCTCGCGGAGGACCAGGCCTATTTCCACGAGGACGTCATCGAACGCGCTCGCGACCTCGGCGTTGTCCTCTTCGGTCTCGGTTACCCGCGTTCAGAATCGCAATCGGTCGCGCTGCAGTCGCTGCGTCGCCTCGCCGAGGAGACCGGCGGGCTCTACCTCACCGTCGGTGACCAGCCAAACCTTCCGCCGTCTTTTCTCGATGAAGCCTTCGATGTGTTGGAGAACCGGGGCGGATTCACCGTCGACCTCACAAGCGTGATTGCGGCGGGCTTCGGCAGCGCTCGCACCGTCGACCTGCGCCTCGAGCTCGAGACCGGCGAGGCGTCGGCCCGCATACCGATTCAGCTCCCGCCTGGGGGGCCGCCCGAGTCGGCGATGATCGCAGAGCCGCCCCCCGCGGAGATGCCGGCGGATGTGGTGAGAGTCGCCCCCACCGCGGCGGCACGAGACACGGCGACGAGCCGGCCGGTACCCGCGCACATCCCAATTGGCGCGGATCGAGTGCTGTGGTACGCCGTGGGCGCGGTCGCGATCCTGACCCTTCTGGTTCTAGCGTTGGTGCTATATCAGATGGTTCGGAGCAAGAAGTGGAAACCGAAAAGAGAGCAATCCCGAAGCCAGGCGGGCGAACTACCGGTATCTGGGTATCTCGAGATGCAGGACGGCAGCGGCACACGCCACGCCATCAACGCAAGCACCTTCCGCATCGGGCGCCATGTGAACAACGACCTGACAATACAAGACCCATCCGTTTCACGCCAGCATGCGGAGGTCTACCGTCGTCAGGACGGTCGATTCGTCATTACCGACCTCGACTCGATGAACGGAATCTTCGTCAATAACAAGCAACAGAAGCAAAGCGAGCTTGTCGACGGCGATATCGTCGAGCTCGGCGACATTACCCTCAGATTCATCACCGACCGGGAAGGCGCGCTGGCCGACGACCGAACCGTGATGCTGCGGACGCCGGACGCCGACTCGGAAAGGATCGGCGGCAACGAAGAGAAGATCGCTTGAAGGTCCTATCCGAAACCCTACCCGGCGAATACAGCCGCATCACGTTCTGCCCACCAATCTCCTGCGGGCACGGAGAACCTCATTGAGCTTGTGCTCGATTCGTTTCTTGTATTTCAAGAAATGAATGGTCTGCACCCCGGCCTCGTCCGCCTTCTCGTTAGCCAGCCACGAGAGATCCAGATCGGTGATGTAGATGGGATATGGCTCCTTACCCTGGCGATGAGTCAGGATGTGGTCGGTGACCCGATTGAATAGTTGGGTTCCGTGCTCCCGCGTCGAGAATTCGTGGTCTTTGCAGTACACCGTGAATTCGGTATCGCCGTCGACCACCTCCCCGATCACCTTGACGTCCAGGAACTTGTTCGCCTGTGGAAAGCGCCCGAAATCGACCTGGCGCAGCCGGTAGGATTTCGCTTCCGCGATCACCTGGTAGAATTCCACCGGCGTGCTTTCTGATTCGTCGACTGGACCGGTCGGCCCGGTGATCGTCGAGTAAAGGCGCCAACCGGTCGTCTCCATCGACTGTGAAGACCTCTGTCGGTAATCCACGGCCTGCAGAAACTGACTGTACTGGCTCAGCAGTGTGTTCTCGGAGTAGAACGTGAATCGGTCCACCAGAAGAGCCCCCTTCTCGTCGAGGATCTGAACGACGGCGTGTTTGCCATCGACCCGATAGAAGAACTGAACTACCCCCTCCAGATTCCGGGCAAAGACGCATCGAAGTAGCGGGTCATCGAGGGCATGGGGATCGAACGAAGTGTTGGTGAACATCGGGTTCGGTTGCCCGAGGTGCTGCAGAAGCTCAGAGTAGCTACCGCTGAAGTCGTACGACGACGAGTGGTTGGTAGTGGTGAGCACAAAGTAGCGATCGCCCCCCCGAACGATGTATCGATTCTTCGGAGCAGAGTTCGAGCCCATGAAC
Organism: Gammaproteobacteria bacterium; assembly: GCA_041594935.1. GTDB lineage: Bacteria > Pseudomonadota > Gammaproteobacteria > HK1 > HK1 > JBFHLI01. The sequence continues at coordinate 19,285 of JBFHLI010000012.1, forward strand.
CATTCGGTGACATCCTCGAACAGGCTGGAGATTCGCCTGACAATCGTCTCAGCGTAGCGCGGTGAGCAGCAATGATGAACCTCGGGCTGTGGAAACTGGCCCGCACCGCGGGACAGCCAGCGTAAATGCTCGCACAGGCACGTCATGAGCCCGTCCATACCCGAGTAGTTGTGGGTGAGTATCTCCCCCCAGCTGGTGACCACCAGGTAATCGAGCTCGTGCACGAGGTTCTCGTGCCCGGAGCTAAAGCTGAGGGCATCGGAGCGGTTAGACGTCAACACGTTGCCACGCCGGGCATGGGTCGGTAACGGATCAGCGCCGAAATTGACGAACGTGCCCGCCGCGAGCAAGTGCGCACTCGCGGCAAGCGCGTCCACACCGGGAGATCTCCCGAGGTCGGGAGGGAAGTACCTTCGAAGCTGCGCCGTCATCACCTCGAGATCGCGAGCGCTGGCGCCTTCCTCCACGACGACCCTGGTTTGCCCCGTCATCAGGCAATTGAAATGGGACCAGGCGATCAACTCCATCGCGGTTCGGCCTCGCCTGAGTGGCGCATCGCCCGTCACCGCCGAGGCAGCCTGAGCGTTGCGGTAGAGGAGCCAGTAAGTCCGAGCGTCCTCGTGTCTCACCCGCCGGAGATACAAGTGGCTCTCCGAGAGGTCTTGCGAGATTCCTCGATTGACGATATCGACTTTACCCGACTTGTGTTCGAACGCAGTGAACAGTTTTCGCCCTAGCACGGTCATGTCGCGGTCACTCACCGAGCTGGTCTGCGCATGCTCACGGGCGAAGACGGACAGCAGCTTGTAGCCGTGCGTGAGCGCGCTGACCAGGGCCTTGCGCTCCTCGAGAGTTCGGTCCACTTTCCACCGGCAACGCGCGTCGAGCACCTGCATCATCTCATCGTTCCATCCCCATTCTTGGGTCAGACCGGCCATGATCTCGGCACGCCAGTCGCCCGCTCGTCGGAGCTCCTCGTTCGTCAAGCTTGCCTTGAAATACAGACATCGGCGCGCCAGCTCCAGGCGCTCGAGCTCACCCTGGGCTTTCAGATGGCCCTCCACCTTGTCGTAAAGCAAGACGTAGGGGTCGAGTTCCTCGACCCGTCTACGACCGGCATAGACGCCTCGCTTGAACCGCGTGCTCAGCAAATCGAGGGAGGGGTAGTCGGTCGCGTAGGTTTCGAGCAATAGGATCTTCAATAGCGACTTGTACGGAGCCTCGACCGCTTTCGAAAGGTGCCAAAGCGTGGCACCGAAGAACTCAGCGGGCTCGATATCATTGACGGTACCAAAATCGAGATAGTCGTGCGGCTTGATGTAGCGATGACGCACGATGGTGGTGAGAAAGTCGGCGTACTCACCCTCGAACTCCGGCGGTACCAGCCACCAAAGCGGGGCACGACCGGCAATCAACAAGCCGGTCCGGTAGAACTCATCGAGCAAGAGATAGTGCTGTGCCGAGCCGCTGCTCTCACTCGAGAGCTCGGCGGCACCGGTATTGCGAAAATCCCGCGCGGACATGACGAAGAAATGTACTTCGAGCTGCAATCCCGACGCCCATCGCTCGATCTCGCGCGCCTTTGCTCGCAGCTTATCGACGGCATCCCGTGCGGTATCCTCTCGATGACACAACCAAATGTCGAAATCACTCTCACTGGAGTGTGCGATGGTGCCGCTGCTGCCCATCAGGTAAATGGCATCGATCTCCACCCGGCGCAATGCCCCTCGCGGCATGGAGAAGCTTCGCGCCAGCTTGTTCGCGGCGAGCAGCGACTGGCGACCGGGGCTGAAATCCCACACCCCGCTCGGGCAGTCCTTGTCGACGTAGCCAGGCATCAACGGGTGATTCGTGTGGAACAGCAGCGGCAGAAGGTCGAAGAAGATGCGCTGCTGTTGGGACAATGCATCATGGACACGCTTCAGCCGCAGCCGGTTCAGGTTCAGAAAACGCCGGCGAATCTTGAGGATTTCAGAGCGATCGAGCGGGGGTAGCCCCGAATCCCCGTCGATTCTCCGCGCCGCTTTGATTCGTGCTGGATTCGTCATGGCCGTCGCCACCGTCGATTAACTCGCCAGATATCCACTCGGCCGAGCGCGCAGCGGCCGGCTCGCGATACAGTCAGCCCATCTGCACCGTCATCTTGCTGCCGCGAGCCGCCGATCGATAGTCAGCCAACCACCACCCGCGACACATTTACTCCACTCCAGATTATCGGCGGCTCGGGGGAATTCTTCAGTCGGCGCCGGCGGGCCAGGTCTTGGGGAGCCCCGAAGGCCGCGGCCGGGCGGAGGGTCGGGAAATTGCCCGATTTCCTCCTTGATACAAACACTTGCGGAAACGCCGCGAGTGGGTGGAGACTGTGGTGAGAGCCACCGCCATCACCTCCGAGGGGCAATGCGACATCTGCGCTAGGGGGGATTCGAGTCCTCGATCCAAGTGATGCGCAAGGCCGGCTCGCCCGCTTTCGCCGCGTACGGCTCACACACCCATTCGCCGGCCACTGCAACCAGCTCATCGCCCGCGAACAGCAGAGGTAAACGGTCGCGCTTCCATGGAGGTACCGCTCGGGACTGGAACAGCTTTTTCAGCGATTGGCGGTGAAGCCGACCGGCGGGTCGGCATTTCTCCCCGCCTCGTCGGAGTCTCACGCTAACCTCATCGAACCGAATTCGCGACACAGCGAGCCCGCTCCCCACCGACCGCCGGGCCTGCAAGCGCCCGTGCGGAAGTCGCACCTCCGAGCCAAGGACCCAGGCGATCTCCCAAGTCGGGCTCAGGGCCTGTAGCGGGGCCATCACATGCAACCCGTCCCGATAGCGGCGTACCTCGGTACCGGGCCATCGCACGAGCGGCACTCTATCCACCGCCGCCCCGAGTACACCGCTTTCAATCTGATGAAGCTGAGCGGCGCTTGGGAGCGGAAATCCAAGATCCTTGATCCAGACCCGCAATGCATTGCGCCGACGCACTGGGCCGAGCGCGTTGAGCGCCCTGCAGGAAAGACTCCTCGGCGTTGCCCCGCGGAGATTCGGCAAGTCGATGGCCGCGAGTTCCGTCGCCAGGAACGACGCCTCCGCCTGGTGGACGGCGACCCGAGCGAGACTACGGGCGACCGACGGCCACCTCGCCGTCAATGGAGGCATGATCTCGTGGCGGATGAAGTTTCGGTCGAAGCGACGGTCCTCGTTGCTGGGGTCCTGGATTGGCGCGCTATCCAGGGTCTCGACGTAAGCCGCAAGCTGCGCACGGGAAACGTCGAGCAAGGGTCGCGCTAGCCAGCCCGAGCCGAGGGGAGCGCAGCGTGGCATCGCCGCGAGCCCCCGGGTGCCAGCGCCTCGTGTCAGCTGGAGCAGAACCGTCTCCGCCTGGTCGTCGCGAGTGTGTGCCGTTAGCACCGTCTCATCTTGCGCAACGACCGCCCGTAGCGCCTGGTAGCGCGCCGCTCTAGCCGCCGCCTCCACGCTCTCTCCGAGATCCAGGCTCACCTTGACCGCGATCGACTCGAAAGCGATTCCGAGCGATTCACAAACGCGCTCGCAATGCCGTTGCCAAGCGGTCGCCTCTTCTCGCAGCCCGTGGTTGACGTGAACCGCCCGAAGCTCGCTCGCCGGTAGGCGGGGTCTCAGCGCTGCCAGCGCGGCCAGCAGCGCGTGCGAGTCCGTGCCGCCGCTGTAGGCGACCCAGTAACGGGCCGAGGGCGGAAGCTGGCCTAGGGTGAGCAGAATGTCGGAGGGTGAAAATTCTTGTTCCACGGCTGACTGCGATGACGGTTCGCGGCAATGCCGCGCCGGATCAATACAAACGTCGCTCCATCTGGCGCTCGTGAAGGATCTGAGCCGCAATCTCCTCGACCGACATCGTGTCGGTGTTGACGTACATGAGCGCATGTTTGCGAAACAGGACCTCTACCTCTTCCACCTCGCGACGGCACTGGGCCAGCGAGGCGTAGCGGGTTCCCGGACGCCGCTCGCTTCGAATCTGCTGCAAACGCTCCGGATTGACGGTCAGTCCGTAGAGGCGCTCACGATGCGGCCGAAGTACCTCGGGCAAGGTCTCCGAGCCGTCCTCGTCTGGATTGAGCGGGTAGTTGGCCGCGCGCACTCCAAACTGCATTGCCAGGTAAAGGCAGGTTGGGGTTTTCCCCGATCGCGACACCCCGACGAGAATCACATCTGCTTCCCGATAGTGTTGCACGCTTGCACCATCATCATGCTGCAACGCAAAATTTATCGCATCGATTCGAAAATAGTACGTCGCCTTGTTAACCATGCCGTGAGATCGACCTTTGGTGTGCGACGAGGTTCTCCTAAACTCCTCCTCCAAGGGGCCGATGAACGCGTTGAAAAAGTCGACAACCAGCGCTTCGCTGGTTGCCACCGCCGCCTGACAAGCCGGGTTAACCAAGGTACAGAAGACAATGGGCCGGCAGCGGTCACTGCGTCCGGTCTCGTTGATGTAGGCGACGGTCGCGTCCGCCTTCTCGATCGTGTCCACGAACGGCAACGTGCGCTCGCGGTACTCGATCTGGTCAAACTGGGTGAGCAACGTGTGGCCGAGCGTCTCAGCCGTGATCCCGGTGCCGTCAGAGACGAAGAAGACCGTACGACGCATAATGATCAGCTATTTGCAGAAGACCGAATAGTACACGATAAAGGAGAGCGAGGTGGATGACTATGTGATCGACTTCAATGACATCGGCATGCACGATGTCGCCCGAGTCGGCGGAAAGAACGCCTCCCTCGGGGAAATGGTGAACCACTTGGCGCAGGCCGGAGTCCGCGTGCCGCCCGGCTTCGCCACCACGGCCGCGGCGTACCGCCAGTTCCTGGACGAGGCCGGTCTCAGAACTCGGATCAACGACGCGCTGACCGGTCTCGACGTCGACGACATCGAGGCCCTCACTCGCGCCGGCGCTTCAATTCGCCGGTGGATCGCAGAACGGCCATTGCCGAAAGCCCTCGAAAGCGCGATTGAAGCCCGGTACCGCGCACTCGGCGAAGCGGCATCGGCTGAATGCTCCGTGGCAGTGCGATCCTCTGCAACCGCGGAGGACCTGCCAGATGCCTCTTTCGCCGGGCAACAGGAGACGTACCTGAACGTGACCGGCGTCGAGCGGGTACTGTGCGCGGTAAAGCACGTATTCGCGTCGTTATTCAACGATCGAGCAATCGCCTACCGCGTTCATCAAGGATACGACCATGTCGACGTCGCGCTCTCGGCCGGAATTCAACGCATGGTCAGAAGCGACCTTGGAAGCAGCGGTGTCATGTTCACCATCGATACCGAGTCGGGCTTCCCGCAAGTGGTGTTCATCACCGCGTCCTGGGGCCTGGGCGAAACGGTGGTGCAAGGGGCAGTAAATCCGGATGAATTCTACGTGTTCAAGCGCAACATCCGCGCCGGCCGCCCGGCGGTTCTTCGACGCACCCTCGGCAGCAAAGCGGTCAAGCTTGTCTACAGCGACCAAGAGGAAACCGGCGGACACTTCACGCGGACGGAAGCAGTCGATCTGAGCGACCAGCTGCGCTTCTCGATCAACGATGAAGAGGTCGAGCAGCTTGCCCGATACGCCATTGCGATTGAGGAACACTACCGCAGACCGATGGATATCGAGTGGGCCAAGGACGGCGAGGACGGCCAGCTGTATGTGCTTCAGGCACGGCCGGAGACGGTGATGAGCCGAGAGGACAGCGGGGCCCTCGAGCGCTACCACCTGAGCACGCGCGGAAAAATTCTGACCTCGGGGCGCAGTATCGGCTCGCGAATCGGTAGCGGTATTGCACGCGTGCTCGGCAACGTCGGTGAGATGTCGCGGGTCCAGAAGGGCGATGTACTCGTCGCGGACATGACCGACCCCGACTGGGAACCGGTGATGGCGCGAGCAGCCGCGGTGGTAACGAACCGCGGCGGGAGAACCTGTCATGCCGCGATCATCGCTCGTGAGCTCGGCATTCCCGCCGTGGTCGGCACCGGTGACGCCACTGAAGCCGTCACCGACGGCACTCCGGTCACCGTCTCGTGTGCGGAGGGAGACACTGCCTTCGTCTACGAAGGTGCCCTCGAATTCACGGTCAAACGCATCAGTCCCGAGACCATGCCCGAACTTGACGTCAAGATCACCATGAACGTAGGAAACCCCGACCGCGCGTTTGACTTTGCGTTGATTCCGAATCAAGGGGTTGGTCTTGCACGCCTCGAGTTCATCATCAATCGCATGGTGGGGGTACATCCCAGGGCGTTGCTCGAGTACGATCATTTGCCGCAGGAGCTCCAGGAGAAGATCGCATCGCGACTCTCCGGATATCCCGATCCGGTCGGTTTTTTCATCGAGAAGGTCGTCGAAGGAGTGGCCACCATCGCCGCCGCCTTTCATCCGAAGCCGGTCATCGTGCGGCTGTCGGACTTCAAGTCGAACGAATATCACAATCTGCTCGGCGGCGACCGATTCGAGCCGAGAGAAGAGAATCCGATGCTCGGATTTCGAGGTGCGTCCCGCTATCTCTCGCGAGATTTTCGAGACTGCTTCGAGCTCGAGTGCCGGGCCATTCGTCGAGTGCGTGAGGAGTACGATCTACGCAATGTTCAGATCATGGTGCCCTTCGTTCGCACCGTGGACGAGGCGCGGGGGGTGACCGCGCTGCTCACCGAGTTTGGCTTGCGACGAGGGGAGCACGAACTAAAGATCGTCATGATGTGCGAGCTGCCTTCCAACGCGTTGCTGGCCAAAGCGTTTCTCGAGTATTTTGATGGTTTCTCGATTGGCTCCAATGACCTCACTCAGCTAACGCTGGGCCTCGACCGAGACTCCAATCTGGTGGCCGAACGATTTGACGAGCGCGACGAGGCGGTCAAGGCACTACTTCATGCCGCCATTCAGGCCTGCCGCTCAGCCGGCAAGTACGTCGGTATTTGCGGCCAGGGGCCTTCGGATCACCCCGACTTTGCACAGTGGCTGCAGGCCGAGGGGATCGAGAGCATCTCACTGAACCCGGATTCCGTGGTCGAGACGTGGCTCACCCTCGCCGGCGAGGCGCCGTGAGGGGAGTCGCCTTACCATCGAGGGAGAGTTCGCGCTAACATGAGTGCCAGTGACTCTGCCCGGAACGCCAGTTTCCCCGGGGAGCCGATCCGCAAGATCGTGGGCAGGCCGATGAATACTCACAATAGCTTGGACCATCAAGCACTGCAGGAGGAAAATCGAAGCCTGCGCCAGGAACTACTCACTCTGCGGCAGTTCATCGACTCACTGCAAAATGTGATGGAAGTAGTGGAGAGCGCGCCACCCGAGACCGAGGTCGTCGAACTCCTGGAAGAGATACTGCGCAACGCGCGCAACACGATAAACGCCAATGACGGTTCCCTCCTGGTGCTCGACGAAGATACCAACGAGCTGGTCTTCGTGATCAGTCAAGGCGACCTTTCCCAGGAGCATCTGCATTGGCGGCGGATTCCCCCCGGCGAGGGCATCGCGGGATGGGTGGCAAAGAACCGCAGGGCCGCGATCGTGAATGATCCGCAGTCCGACGATCGCTTTTACGGCGAGTTCGACGAGCAGCTGAGGTTTCATACCAGCTCAGTGCTCGCGGCGCCTCTGGTCGGCGCCGGACGGACGCTTGGGGTCATCGAGCTCATCAACAAGAACGACGGAGCTCTGTTTAGCACC
>JBFHLI010000013.1:0-25706 GCA_041594935.1 Gammaproteobacteria bacterium
CTGCTGGGCCGCGGCGGGGATGACGCTGACTGCAATGATCAGTGATGCAGTGACGGCGACTGCGATGGTCAGGGCCAGATCGGCGAAGAGCTGGCCCGCCTCGTCGCCGAGAAAAACCACCGGCAGAAAAATCGCCACCGTGGTGGCCGTCGAGGCGAGGAGTGCGCCCCAGACCTGAGTAGGGCCCTTGAGCGCTGCCGTTGCCCCTGACATTCCCTGCTCACGCAAGCGGACGATATTCTCGAGCACCACGATGGCGGCATCGAGAACCATGCCCACTGCGAACGCGAGACCGGCAAGCGATATCACGTTGAGAGTCCGGCCCGCGGCATCCAGCACCAGGAACGCGCTTAGCAGGGATATCGGAATGGCGCTTGCCACGATTAAGGTGGCGCGAAACTTTCGCAAGAACCACCACAAGACACCGATTGCGAGCACGATGCCAAGGGCCAGGTTGTTTCGCAGCATCTCGATCGAGCGGTAGATATAGACCGTCTCATCGTACACTTGCTCGATTGACAGTCCCGCCCGCTCGAGCGGACCCTCACGGAGCTCCGCCACCGCTTGCTGCAAGCCGGCCATGACGTCGAGCACATTGACGCCGATCTCTCGATGGGCATTGACGGCCAGAGACCGGCTGCCCTTGGTGATGACGAAGCTCTTGCGATCCACCATCCGCACTTCGACATCGGCGACGTCGCGCAGAGTTATCGGCCGCCCGGATCTCCAATCGAGCACCAGGTCACCGAGGCGCTCCGCATCAAATGAGCCGGTAAATCTCAGCGTGTAACGTCTCTTGCCGACACTTGCCTCACCGGCTGAGACATCCTCGTTGGTGCCGGCGAGCCGTGCGGCGACCGGGAGCTCGACCGCGAGACCGGCCGCCTTGTAGGGATCGAAGGTTACCCTGACCTCCCGCTCCCTGCCGCCGTAGACCTCAGAGCGGGCAACTCCCGGTACGCGTTCGAAGCGGGTCTGCACGACTTCCTCGACGAAATCCTGGTACGACGCGATTTCGCGAGGGTTTTCGGGGCCGGTCTTGACGATGAACCAGGCGACCGCCCGGCTCCGGCCCCCCACCGTGCTGATGACCGGCTCTTCGGCATCCTCGGGATATCGTGCGACCCGATTGAGTCGATTCAGGACCTCAAGGAGTCCCCGCGAGAGATCGTGCCCAATCTCGAACTGGATCGTGACCTCACCCTGACCTCGCTGCGCTTGCGCGAGGAGCTCGGTCATGCCCGGCAGGCCCCGGAGTACCTTTTCCTGGGGCTCTATGATCTCGGCTTCGACTTCCTCCGGGGCCGCGGCCCGCCAGCTGGTGGTAATCGTGATCTCCGGAGTCTCGACTTCCGGCGTGAGCTGAACCGGAAGGCGTGAGTAGCTTACGGCGCCGAAGAGCCCGATCAGCAAGACCCCGACGAGAGTCGCAACCGGGTTGCCGAGCGCGAGGCGAGGGATGTTCACGGGGACCCGGGAATAGGTACGATCTCAACCTTTTGCCCGGGACGAAGGCGCTCTCCGCCGCGGGTGACCACCCGATCACCCGGCCGGATCGCCGAAACCGCAATGAGCTCTCCGGAAGCAATGCCAGTCACCACCGACACCGCTTCCGCGATGTTGTCATCCCGTATTCGGTAGACCGTCGTTCCGTCTCGTCGGAGCACCAACGCGTCGCGCGGCACCACCGTAAGCCGCTCCGGGGAGGCGGTGGGCACCGCAACCCGGAGCGTTTGTCCCGCCGGCCATTCGCTGTCACCCAGGGAAAGACGCAGCTCATACAAACGGGATCGATCGTCTCCGACCGGTACGATCGTCCTTACCCTGGCATTCGTGGAGCGGGGGTTGGCCTGGAGCAAGAGCTCGGCTCCCGGGCGAACGAACGCGAGCGCATTGACCGGCACCCACGTTTGCACCTCGACCGACGTCGAGTCTACCAGGCGAATCACGGAGGTACCCGCCTCGGCCCACTCGCCCGTCTGCGCGATCTTCTCGGTCACGACCCCAGAGAATGGCGCCCGCACCACCATACGGCGCAGTCGCTCGGTCGTTCCCGCCAGACGAGCCCGCGCGGCCGCGAGCTCGCTACGAGTGACGGCACGATTCAAAAGCGCCTCGTCCAGCTGATTCTGCGCGACGTTGTTGCCGCTCGAGAGCTTTTGCAGGCGCCGGACCTCGCGCTCATAGAATTCGAGCCGGGCGCGCTCGCGCGCCACTACGGCCTCGTCCTCGGCCACCTCCTGGCGCAGCAAGCTGTCATCGAGCCGCACAACGACATCACCTTCGAGCACATGGGTGCCGATTTCGGCCACCTCGACTAGGCGCCCTTCGCCCTCGGCCGCAAGACGCGCATCGTTGCGGCTGATCACGGTTCCGGGAAACCAGGTCATCGGGGCCATGTCCTGCTCGAGCGCCTCTGTTACCACCACCGGGGCGGGCGGCATCGCATCGCTCGACTGCGCCGGCGCCAAGCTTCCATGGCCAAGCAGCATCATGGCGGGAAGGAGCCAGGGGCCCAGAAGGGGGGGCATCCGAGCGCTCGTGAAGGTCATGCAGACGGTGTTTCGACTCGAGAGTGCGAACCTCGCATCCTACCATGGACCGATGGTGATCTTGCGCGGTTCGACTGATCTAGGTCAGGCGCTCGCGTGCGGAAGGTACCGAACTCACGTGCGCTTCGTCTACACTACGCTTTCACCCCCCGGGCCTCCACCACAGGACACTCGAATGCGCAAGCTGGTGCTGCTGAGACACGGTGAGAGCGCCTGGAACAAAGCAAATCGATTCAGCGGCTGGGCCGACGTCGACCTCACCGAGCACGGCATTGAGCAGGCGAAGGAGGCCGGTCGTGTGCTGAAGTCGAAGGGCTTTGTCTTCGAAGTTGCTTTCACCTCGGTGCTGAAAAGGGCCATTCGTACTCTTTGGATCGTTCTCGATGAGCTCGATCAAGCGTGGATCCCGGTGCACCGTTCCTGGCGTCTCAACGAGCGTCACTACGGCGCGCTTCAGGGCTTGAACAAGGCCGAGACGGCAGCCAAGTACGGCGAGGCGCAGCTTCACATCTGGCGCCGTAGTTACGATGTGCGACCGCCCGCGCTCGAGGAGAGCAGCGAGCACTATCCGGGCCACGATCCGCGTTACCGAGGTTTGAGCAAGCAAGATCTGCCGTTGACCGAATCGCTAAAGGACACCGTCGATCGGTTTCTTCCATACTGGCACGAGACCATTGTTCCGACCCTGGCGGTGAGCAAGTGCGCCATCATCTCCGCCCATGGCAATACCCTTCGCGCATTGGCAATGTATCTGGAGGAGTGGACGCCGGAGGAGGTGAGTGAGTTCAACATTCCGACCGGGGTGCCGCTGGTCTACGAGCTTGACGATCAGCTGTCAGCCATCCAAAGCTACTATCTTGGAGATCCGGAGGCGATTAAACGGGCGGCAAAGGCAGTTGCGAATCAAGGCAAGGCGCGCAGTCCGTAGCAGTGTTTAGGTGAGCCTCAGCCCATGGAAGAGAGAGTGCTCACGATCGATTTCGAAGATTTCGCGAAGGTGGACATCCGTACCGGAACGGTCACCGCGGTGAAGCTGAATCCGAAAGCTCGCCAGCCGGCCTACGTGCTGAGCATCGACTTTGGTGAGCTCGGGGTGCGAACCAGCTCGGCCCAGCTCACAGACAATTACCAGGAGTCCGATCTTCTCGGCCGGCAGGTGATTGCGGTGGTGAACTTCGCCCCTAAGCGGATCGCAGGAGTCAGGTCGGAGGTCCTCGTCCTCGGAGCAGTTTGCGAGGACAAGGGGGTCGTCTTGCTTGAGCCCACGTTCCGGGTTCGAGACGGAATGCCTATCGCCTGAGTCGCCGACCTCGAAGAATATTGCTGCGGCGTAGCCGCCGCCGGCGCCGGTCATTGGGCCGGGCAATCATCGGCTCGAAATTCTCTCGACAACACGTCGGCGAGATTTCGATCTCGGTACCGGAACCGCACCCCGAGCCCATCATCGAAGAGCTTGGCGATATCCACGTTTCCGCAGACCTGTCCGGGCAGGTTATTCTCGAGGGTTGTCACGAGTCGCGATTCACTCGCGGTGTCAGTCGAATGATGCACCAGCACGTAGTCATAAGTGACGAGCGGACCGTCAATCGAGATCCGGGCCAGCTGAGTTTGATCATCCACCATCGCCGGCAGCCGCGCGTTGATTGCCTCGAACGCGCGCGCGTACTCGCCGTGGTCGGAGCGGGGCAGGTCACGCGTGCGGAAGAACCACAGGGCGAGCGCGACCAGACCCACGAGGATTGAAAGCAGGATCAATCGCGTGGTTCGCGGCATGATTTACGAGCCCCTTGGCGCCGCTCTATGGAGCGAGGGCGGGCTGCTGATATGCATTCCGCACTTCCTCCGCAATGATGCGAAGCCCTCGCTCTACCGTTTCGCTGTCCTGTGAATAGGTGACGCGAATGCACTCGTCGCGGTGTTTCCACGCGTCCCGCAGCCCGGGAAAGAAGTAGTGCCCGGAGATGACCAGGACGTTGCGTCGTTTCAGTCGCTGATAAAGCTCCTCGCTGGTGATGGGTAGACCGCGGAGCCAGAGCCATAGAAATATCGCCCCCTCCGGTTTGTGCACGCGGTAGTCGTAGCCTGCGAGCTCCTCGTCGAGAACTTCGAGCGCCCGGGCGGCCTTGGCCTCGTAGTACGGACGAATCACCGTGCGGCTCAGACCGAGAACCTCGCCGCTCTGCACGAGGTCGAGAGCAAGAATTGGGCCGGCGTTGCCGGTCGCGAGATTCAGGATCGCGTTGATGCCAGAAAGAGCCTCGATGACCGGCTCATCTGCGATCACGATACCGGTTCGAAGACCGGGAAGCCCCAGCTTGGACAGGCTCATGCAAACGACGACATTCGGTGTCCACACCGGCCGCACATCGGTGAAGATGATGCTCGGAAACGGGGTTCCGTACGCATTGTCGACGATCAGCGGGAGATCGTGGCTACGTGCCAGCTCGACGAGCTTTTCGACCTCGCCATCGCCGAGCACGTTTCCGGTGGGGTTGGTCGGTCGCGATACGCAGATCGCTCCGACGTCGGAGCCGATGCCTATCGCCCCGAAGTCCACGTGATACTTGAACCGATGATCGTCGATGAGCTCGATTGCGGGCCGCGCCGAGACAAAGAACTCCTCGTTCAGCCCGATGTCGGCGTAGCCGATGTACTCAGGTGTCAGGGGCAACAGAATCTTCCTCGCTCCGCCGTCGTCGAGTTCACCGGCAAACAGATTGAAGAGCATGAAGAATGCGGACTGGCTGCCGTTGGTCAGGGCCACGTTGGCTGCGCCCACGTCCCAGCCGAACTCACGCCGCAGCAGCCCGGCGAGTGCCGTCTTGAACCTTAGATCGCCGGACGGGGGGGCGTAATTGCCGATCATGCGCTCGAATTCACCCGGATGCTCCAAGATGCGAAGCATGCGCTCGCGGAATCGTCGCTCGACTTCGGGAATGTGCCCGGGGTTACCACCGCCGAGCATGAGCATCTCCTGTCCCGAGGACATTGCGGTCCCGAGGTCATCCATGAGACTCAGGATCCCCGAGCGCGAGGTAAACTTGATACCGAATCTGGATAGCTTCATCGGTGCTGGTATGGACCGCGATCGGTCGGGAAAGTGGGCCGGCAGTCGAGCCGCGGGCTCATGCGGGTGATGCGCCCCGAGTCCTATTCTGTGAGTAGCCTGCGTGTCTCGGTGGCCAGAGAGCCGTCAGACGGCGGTAAGCGCCGTCACCAGACCCTACCGTCATTCCATCCGGATGCGCGTTGAGTCGAGAACGCTCAGCTCGCCCGCACTTCGCGAATCGCTCGTGCCGGGCCCACGAGAAGGGCATGCCCGATCTAGTCGAGCCAGCGATTGACCTCGGCGAGGTCCTCCTCGCTGAGCGTCCCGGCCGATTGTTTCAACCGCAAGATATCGAGCACGTAAACATACCGAGCCTGGGCGAAATCGCGCTTTGCTCTGAACAGGTCGCGCTGCGCATTGAGGACGTCCACGGTTGTTCGGGTGCCAACCTGAAATCCCGCCTCAATCGCTTCGAGAGCCGACTCGGTGGACACCACCGCTTGGGCAAGGGCGCCGACCCGCGAGACCCCGGAGATGACCCCGCGGAACGCATCCCTCGCCTGGCGCTGGGTAATTCGGCGCTGGCGTTCGAGATTGTCCAATGCCTGCTCGTGGAGGTGCCGGGCCTCGCGGGTGCGCGACAGCACCAGCCCGCCCTGGTAGATGGGGACGTTCAGCTCCAAGCCGATTGCTGAGTTGACGATGTCGCTATCGCCGAAACGTCCACCGCTCTTCGAGACGTTATGCTGAGCTACCACGTCCAGGGTTGGAAGATGGAAGGCCTGCTGGCGGCGAATCTCGCCGTGAGCGGTGTCGGCGGCTAGACGCACCGCGGTGAGCTGCAGGTTCTGTTCGATCGCGGTCTGGGTCCAACTGTTGATGTCATTGGGCTCGGGCGCGATCAAAGGCAATCGAGTCCCCAGCGGCGCGAGCTCATTGAGATAATGCCCGGTGATCTCCCGCAGCGCCTCCAGCGCGTTGTCCAGAGCATTCTCCGCCCCGATCACCTCGGCGTTAGCGAGGTCGAACCCCGCCTTGGCCTCCTCCACGTCGGTGATCGCGATGAGCCCGACCTCGAAACGTTGCTGGCTCTGCTTGAGCTGCTGCTCGTTGGCATCGCGCTCCGCGGTGGCAAACTCGAGATCATCCGTGGCTGCTAGCACCCCGAAGTAGCGCTCGGCCACCCTCAACATGAGGTCTTGAAGGGCAAATCCATGCTCCGCGTTGGACTGCTGAACCCGGGCGTCAGCCTGCGCCAAGCCGACCTGCAGGTCCTTGCGATACACCGGCTGCGTGAGGCTGATGGTGAAGTCCCGGTTGTTGAACCGAGTGGTGCCGGGCTGACCGTTGCTGATCGAGCGGATGTCCTGATCGTTTGCGGAAGTCGACGCGCTCAGATTCACGTTGGGCAGGAGAGGAGCCCTCGCTTGCGGTCGCAACTCCTGCGCCGCTCGATTGGCGGCGCCCGAGCCCAGATACTGCGGGTCGCTGTTGAGCGCATCCCGGTAGACGTCGAGCAGACTGGCGGCGCTCGCGAATTCTGGCCAGAAGGCGGCTATGCCAATTAACCAGACCCAGTGCACAGGATAGCCGCGTCGCCGCCGCGGCTCATCCAACGGACGCGCAAGCCGTTGCCAGTTCAGGGGTGCAAGCACTTCGGTCGCCCTCCGCTCGTTCAGGTTAGTGATACGTACCGTCCCGATCCCACGCGGTGTCTTGTTGATCGGCACCTCATCCTGACCGCGTCTCGCGCGAGCGGGTGCGCTATCGTTATTCACGGGCAAGTGTAGCCTAATACGGCGGTTTTTCCCTAAAGTATGAATCGTTTCGGCGGCTCCGCCCCGATCAGCGGAGCGAGGCTGGTCTCGAAGAGATCCTCGTTCGACCACTCGTCCTCGTCCACGCGAGTGATGAGTCTCGCCTCCATCACTGGCTCCTCGCCCACTATCGCGAACAGGCGGCCACCGATTCTGAGCTGCTGCTGGAGATGGGTGTCGAGCCGATACACCGAGCCGGTTACGGCGATGACATCGTACGGGGCGCACTGAGGCCAGCCGCGCACCCCGTCTCCCACCTCCAGCGCCAAGTTCGTAATCCCCTGTCGGGTGAGAGTTCCTCCGGCCTGCTGGCTCAGTTCTCCGATGATCTCCACGCTCAACACGTGCTTGCACGAGCGCGCAAGCAGGGCGGTCAAGTAGCCACTGCCGGTGCCGACCTCCAATGCCTCATCGCCGGCTTGAACGTCGAGAGATTGCAGAAGGCGCGCCTCCATCTTCGGAGACATCATCGTCTGGCCGTGACCGATGGGGATGTTGGCATCAGAAAATGCGAGACTCCGGAAGGACTCTGGTACGAACATCTCGCGCGGAGTTTGCGCAAGCAGGTCCAGTACGTGCTGGTTGAGCACGTTCCAAGGTCGAATCTGCTGCTCGATCATGTTGAATCGCGCTTGCTCGATGTTCATCGTCAACCTTTCATAATTAGCAGCAAGGTGCGCAATCGTCATGGCATCCGCCGGCCGATAGTCCTGCGCGCGTCGGGGGTCATTATATCGTACGCTTTCTCGGGCGCCCTGCGTTGGCGCCGCGCCGCCGGTTTGCAGTCTGCCGAGGCTCCTGGCCCCCTGATCCCGGGTGGGGCACTGGCCGCATCGCGACTTGGGTGAGACGTTGTGACAGTTCTGCGTGTCCCGGACAAATCAGCGGCTACCCAGCTCGACCGCGTAGCTCGAAGCGGGCCGAGCCCGGTCGATTAGCCCCATTTGCTGAAGAAACTCCGAGAACCGCGCATAACGATTGGAATCTAGAGCTCCGGGGCGCAACGCAAAACGGGGCAGGGTGTCGCGCCAGGCGCGTCGATTGAGCTCGTCGTCGAGCCCTGGGTTTGCCTCGAGAAACAGGGTCCAGCTGTGCTCGGGATGGTTCGTCAGATACTGCACGCCGGCCTCGAGAGCATCCACGAAGGCGCGCAGGCGCCCCTCGGTGATTCGGTCGCGATGGGCCACTACGATGAGTTCGTCGTACGCGGGAACGCCCTCCTCCTCTACGTAGAAGGCGCGGCCGGGTTTGCCCACGATATCCATCTGGTTGAGCTCGAAGTTGCGAAAGGCGCCGATCACGGCGTCCACCTGGCCCGAGATGAGAGCGGGGGAGAGAGAGAAGTTCACGTTCACGAGCTCGATATCACCTAGCTCTAGACCGTGGCGCGCGAGCATCCGGGCCAGCAACGCGTCCTCGAACCCGCCGACCGAGAAGCCCACCTTTCGGCCTTTGAGGTTCCCGAGTTCGCTGACAGGGCCGTCGCGCAGTACCACGAGGCAGTTCAGCGGCGTCGCGACCAGCGTGGCAATCCGGATGAGCGGCAGTCCCCGGTCCACCTGCACATGCAGCTGGGGCTGGTAGGAAATTGCGAGGTCTGCCTTGCCGGCGGCGACGAGCTTAGGCGGGTCGTTGGGGTCGGCCGGAGCGATGAACTTCACCTCAAGCCCGCGCTCGCGGAAGTACCCTCGCTGCTGGGCGACGAACAACGGTGCATGGTCGGGATTGACGAACCAATCAAGAATCACGGTGAGCTCGTCGTCGGCGCGCGTCGAGGCGCTTGCAACGAGAAGTATGGTGGCGGCAATTTTTGCCATCGATGTCGGCTTCAGATTCAAGTGGGACGACCCTCCGGGTGGTTGAAACTATCCGATTGCCATGGAATCGCCCGGCGCAACGCGGCGTCTACCGCGAACCACAGCAGAACCGAGAAGACGGCAAGGGTAACGAGGGCGGCGAACATCAAGTCGACCTGCATGCGCGCATTGGCATGTAGCATCAGATATCCCAGGCCCGCGCTCGAGCCCACCCACTCCCCGACGATTGCCCCGATTGGCGCAATGGCGGTCGCGACTCGCAGACCCGATGCGAGGGCCGGCGAGGCCCCGGGAATCTGCACGTGTACGAGTACCGACCAGCGCCGCCGCGCGCCCCAAGAGGTGCTCGCGTTGCCGGGGAGCTCGGTCATGGTGTGCGCCAGATCGAGCCAGCCGCGCTCGGTGCGACGTAGACCGTCCAGGAAAGCGGCGCTCACCGGGAAGAAGATGATCAAGGTGGCCATTGCGACCTTGGACATCATGCCGTACCCCAACCACAGGACCAGGACGGGGGCAAGGGCAAACACCGGGATCGCCTGGGAAGCCACCAGAACCGGCAGGAGCCAGCGGCGGGCACTTCGAAACTGGCCAATCAGCACCGCCGAAGCAATCCCCAGCATGGCGCCGAGAACGAGCCCGAGTACGATCTCGGTGAGCGTCACCAGGAAGTGGTCGAACAGGATGGCGGAGTTCGCGACCCAGGTCACGGCGACGAGCCAGGGCGGCGGCAGGATGTACGGGGGAGTGCCCGAGAGGGTGACGATGCCTTGCCAGACCCCGATGAACGCAACTGAAACTAGAGTCCAACGCAGGAATGCGGGGCGATATCGGCCGATCATCGATCGTGCGCCCGGTCGAGCCCCAGCCGGCGCATCAGCTCGGCGTGGAGCGGCTGCCGATGCAACGTCGCGGGGTCCCTCGGGGTGGTTCCCCATGGGCACAATGCCTCGTCGATTTCCGCCGGTTGGCCCGACATGACATGGATGCGCTCGCCGAGGCGAAGTGCCTCGATGGGGTCGTGAGTGACCAGCAAAACGGTGCGCCCATGCAGCAACTCGGCGGCGAGATTCTGTAGCTTGAATCGGGTCAACGCATCGAGCGCGGAGAAGGGCTCATCCATGAGCACCACGGGCCGATCTTCCATGAGGGTGCGCGCGAGCGCGACGCGCTGGCGCATCCCGCCTGACAACGAGGCCGGCGGCTCGTTCTCCTGACCCGCGAGACCGACTCGTAACAGCAACGATTGCGCTCGCTCCCGGTCGCGCGGCTCGCCGCGCAGGCGCGCGCCGAGGGTCACGTTCTCGAGCACGCTCAGCCATGGTAGCAGCAGGTCTCGCTGATCCATGTAGGCGACCCGTCCGCCGAGCGGCTTCCCGTCGCTGCACTGGATATCATGCGCCGTGCAATCGAGGGTGAGTCCGGCGAGCATGCGAAGCAGGGTGCTCTTGCCCACTCCGCTCGGACCGAGCAGGCAGGTCAGCATTCCACCTTGCAGCTCGAAGTCGAGCCGCTCGAACAGGACGTTGGCCGCGTAAGTGAATCGTGCTGCCTTCAGCCGTACCGAGAACGCGATATTCTGAGCCGCGCGACCGCTGGGGATCGGTTCGAGGGCGCTCGATGTGGATGTGGACATCTAGGGTTGTCCTTCCCTACGCCGGCATTGTCCGGATCAGGTACGACGTGCCCCCAATCGGCACGTCTTAGGGGTCGCCCCTACCCTCGGGACCTCTCAGCCGTGACACGGCTCCCCCGGAACTCCTGCAATATAACCTCGGGAATCGTCGCTGGCCAGGAGCTGGAAACGGGCAGTGTCGGTCAGGTGTCGGTGATCGCGGCGCCGAGGCTGGCTTTCTTCGGATCGGGGCGGTCCGGCGCGGCTTCGTCGGCCGCATCGCCCACCGCGTCGGGTTCGGACGCCCGGACGCGCTCCGACGAAGCAACGTCGAGCCTTGTTCGGTCCCCTGACGGGCTCGCAAAGCGGTTGTTCAGCGTTTGCACATACCGATCGGCGTCGGTCAGAATCCGCGCCAGGCGCCTGCGGGTGAAACGGCCCCAGCCGGCCGGATTCTCGAGGAGCAGCGGCCGCCATGGTCGGGTACTGTGACGAAAGGCCCGAATTACCCAGTCGCGTCTTTCGGCCTCGCGCTCTTCGCGACGAAGCTTGCGCACGATTAACCGGGTCGCGACCCCGCGCAGAAAGAAGTGCAGATAGAGGGCGAGCGCCCCGATCGCCGCGAGGACGATTCCGACTAGGGCTGGCCGATCGCTGAAGCTCGCGAGCCATGGCGGCGCGAAGCGCAGACCCTGCCAGTAGCCGGCGGAGTAGGTTCCGGCGACCGCCGCCGCCCCGATCAGCCCAAACGCCAATCCGTCGAGCCACATGACCTTTAGCCGCCATTGCGATTTGGCGGCGCGGATGCGGGGAACGAGGTTACCTTCAATCGCCTTCGCGGTCTTCTCGAGAATACCGACGATGCGGTACACGCGTTCGACCTCGACCTGTTCGATTCGACTCTGGATGTCCGCCATGTCGGCGTCTCGCTTGGCGATGAACCGCCGTTCTACCTCTTCGTTCTCAATCGACGCGGCCTCCGGATCGTAGATGCGGTAGAAGCGCCCCGCGGTTAGCCCCTTCTGGGCGAGCGCGCGTTGCCAGGCTGCGAACACTTCCTCGGGATTATCTTCCCGGGCGGTGCTGTCCACTTGATTCAAGATATACAAGAACTTGTTCGAATCGGGCCGTTTGATGGTCTTGGCTACGAGATGCTCCAGCGTGTCCTGCATGGCGCCGGGTTCGGGGTGGCGGGCATCGAACAGTACGAGCACGAGGTCGGACAGGCTGAGGATGTGATCGGTGATGCGCAGCACCGAGGTGCGTTGTTCGTCCGCGTCGAACCCCGGCGAGTCGATGAGGATCTTGCCGCGCAAAGACTGGCTCGGGCAGGTCTTGAGCTGCAGATACGCGTCGACGCGGCTCCCCTCGCCGGCGGCGACCTGCTCGATGTCGCGACTGATCTGATAGAAGGGAAACCGGGGGTCAGCATCGAGAGCGAGCCCTGGCAGAGTGCGGCTCTCTCCCTCGCTGCTGAAGCAGATGACGGTGAACTTGTCATCGACCGCTTGATTGCCGGTGCGCTGGAGCTTTTCCCCCAAGTACTGGTTGATGAACGTCGACTTCCCCGAGGAAAAAGTTCCCACCACCGAGATGAGTGGCCACCAGGGGACGAGGGTGGCGAATGACTGACCACGGTCGAGGAGCCTCAGGCGATATGCGATTCGGTCGAGCTGGCGGAAGCTCTTTACGATCTGAAGCAGGATCGGGTTCTCCTGCCGCAGGTGCTCCTCGAGTCTCTTGAGTCGCTCTTCGATGGCGGCGGGGGAGGAGCTGACGCCGCTCACCGCGGACCGGTCGTTCATGCTTTCCGTCGCCACTTGCCCGATCGCCCGCCCGACTTCTCTCGCAGCTCGACTTCCGTGATTCGCATCCCTCGATCGACTGCCTTGCACATATCGTAAATGGTGAGCAGCGCGATCTGAACCGCGGTCAGTGCTTCCATCTCCACCCCCGTGCGGCCCACGGTCTCGGCGACCGTGCGGCACACCACCGCGTCTCGTTCGGGGGAAATGCTCAGTTCCACCTCCACGCGGGACAGTGATAAGGGATGACACAGCGGAATGAGCTCGGCGGTTTTCTTTGCGGCCATGATGCCCGCGAGCCTCGCCGCCGCCAGGACATCGCCTTTCTTGTGGCCGCCAGACACGATCAGCTCCAGAGCTTCTCGGCCCATCTCGATCCGCCCGCTTGCCACCGCGATACGCCTGGTCTCGGGTTTCGCCCCGACGTCCACCATGTGCGCTTCACCCGCCGCGTTTAGGTGGGTTAACTTACTCATAAATCATGTGAATTTGCGTGCGCCAGTTCGCCCTGCATGATACGGTTACCGCCTGAGAAATGCACCCACCGGCCCGCGCACGGGAACGCCCCGGCAATCAGGCTCGGGTGCCATCAATGAAGCGGAGTCCGAAGTTGTCGGTTACCGTCAAGTATTTCGCCAGCCTGCGGGAAAGAATGGGTCGGGCCGAGGAGCAGCTTGACGATGCGAGCGGCAAGACGGTTGCGCAGGTGTGGGCGGGCGTGAGTGGAGGCGCAACCATGCCCGAGAACTTGCTGAGTGCCGTGAACCGCGAGTACGTGGCCCGCGACCATCCCGTCGCCGATGGGGATGAGGTAGCGTTTTTCCCGCCCGTGACTGGCGGCTGAGGTGCCGGTGGCGCCCGGGTCGCTCGTGACCTCGAGGGGTCGGCGGGAGAGCGCGGCGGGGGTTCATCGTCTCCGAATCGCCGTCGCGCGTTCCTTCGTTTCTGATGCTCAGCCTGGCTGCGCGCTTAGGACGCTCATCACCTCATGTCGCAACCTCTCGCAAAGATCGGGAGCGAGTGGTCTTCGGGCTTGATCCGTCACGTAGAAGATGTCCTCGGCGCGCTCGCCGAAGGTCGCGATCTTCGCGTTCTGCAGGCTTACCCCACAGTCGACCAAAGCCCACCCGATGCACGATAGCAGACCGGGTCGATCGGTAGAGACCACTTCCATGATCGTTCGTTGGTTTGCTGCGTCGTGGTCGAACTTGACCTGGGTGGGGATTGAGAAGTGGCGTAATCGCCGGGTCGTGCGGCGACGGGGGTGCCGATCCGCGTTGGCCGGGTTGTGGAGCTGCTCGCGCAGGGTTTCCCGGATGAACGCCTCTCGGGATTCGTTTGCAATCGACTCACCGCTTGCCTCCAACACGATGAACGAGTCGAGAGCCATGCCGTTCTCCGCGGTGATTACCCGCGCGTCGAGAATCGTGAGGCCGAGCCGGTCCAGGGTGGATGCAATTGCGGCGAAAAGGCAGTCCTGATCGGCGGTGTACACGAAGACCTCGACCTCCACCCGTCCATGACGCAGGTGCACGAGCGGTAACTCCTGCGGCGTTGCGTCGTGAATGGCTCGGGTATGCCAAGCGATCTCGTCGGGGGCCGAGCGCAAGAAGTAATTGTCACCCAGGTTGGCCCAGATTGCTTCGATCGCGGACTCGCTGAGGCCATCGGTGATGAGCAGCCGCCGGGCCTCTTCCAGGGTTGCGCGAATCAGGTCCTGCTTAGCGAGTGGATTCTCCAACCCGCGGGCCAGCGCGTACTGAGTCGCCTCGTAAAGGTCCCTGAGAAGCCGGTCCTTCCAGTCGTTCCAAAGGTTGGGGTTCGTGCCTCGAATGTCGGCAACCGTGAGAAGGTACAGACAATCGAGGTGTAGTTGGTCGCTCACTTCACTGGCGAAGCGATTGATTACCTCGGGGTCCGTTATGTCGCGACGCTGCGCGGTGATCGACATCAGCAGGTGATGAGCTACGAGCCACGAAACGATTCGCGCGTCGTAGGCGCTCATGCCGTGATGGATGCAGAATTCCCAGGCATCCTTGGCACCGAGCTCCGAGTGGTCGCCGCCGCGGCCTTTTGCGATGTCGTGGAACAATCCCCCCAAGTACAAGAGCTCGGGTTTTGACATTCGGCGTAGGATCTCCGAGCAGAGGGGAAATTCGTGCTGCCGTTCGGGTACCGCGAACGCCCGTAGATTGCCAACCACGAACAGAGCGTGCTCGTCGACGGTGTAGGCGTGAAAGAGGTCGTACTGCATTTGACCCTCGATCGCCCCGAAAACCGGCAGATACGCGCTGAGCACCCCGTAAAGGTGCATGCGGCGGAGCTCGTGAGTGATGCCTCGAGGTTGGCGAATGATCTCGAGAAACAGTGCCTTCGCGCGGGCGTCGTTGCGAAACTCATCGTCGATGAGATAGCGATGATCTCGTACGAGTCGGATCGTTGACGCCCGCACTCCGCTCAGATCTGGGCGGCGCTGGAGAATCAAGAACAACTCGAGCAGGGCAAAGGGCTCTTCGCGGAACACGTCGCCCCCGGTAACTTCCAGGAATCGGTTGCGGGCCTGGAAGCGCGAATTTATCGGCTCGACCTCCGCCGCCGACGGATCAAACAAGATGACCTCCTGGAACAAGGCGAGAAGCATCACGTTCAATCGGCTCAGTCGCCGAATGGTTCGGTAATAGAGCTTCATGAACTGTTCGACCGCTAGCCGATGATCGGAATCTCGGTATCCGAACTGTTGCGCCAGCGTCCTTTGGTAATCGAATAGCAGTCGATCCTCACGGCGACCTGTGAGTAGATGCAGGGCAAAGCGAATCTTCCACAATAGATTCTGGCCCTCGACCAACGTCTCGAACTCGGACTCGGTAAGAAACTCGTGGGTGACGAGCTCATGGAGGGTGTCGGCGCCGAAGTGTCGTTTCGCGACCCAGCCCACCATCTGGATGTCGCGAAGCCCCCCGGGCCCCTCCTTGATGTTAGGCTCCAGATTGTGCGCGGTGTCATGAAACTTGTGGTGGCGCTGTTGCTGCTCCGACCATTTGGCCTCGAAGAATTCTCGGCTCGCCCAGACATACTCAGGGCCCGTCTTCTCTCGCATCTCTCGAAACAGTGTCTCCGGCCCGTCCAGTTGCCGTGCCTCCATCATGCTGGTGGCGGTGGTGATGTCGCGCCGGGCCTCGGTGACGCACTCCTCGACGGTGCGAACACTGTGAGCCACTTCGAGCCCGATATCCCAGAGGAAGGTGACAAAGGAGCGAATACGCTCGTTGGCCGTCGCGCGGATCGGTGGCGCCCGGAGGATCAAGAGATCGATGTCCGATGCGGGATGGAGCTCCCGGCGCCCGTATCCTCCGACCGCGACCAGGGCCACCGTCGGATCGAGGTCTAGCTCAAGACGGCGCCATGCGCTCCGGAGTAGCTCGTCAATCGTATTGGCGTGGGCGTGGACCAAGACCTCGGCAGGGACCCCGGCATGAAACCGCCGGGCAAGCTCATCTCGGATATGACCGAGCGCGGCTCGGTATCTCGGTAGCGGATCTGCGTCGCGCGGAAGGTTTGCCTCGAGGGCGGCGAGGTCGACCCCGCAGACGTCATCGGTGGCGTCGTTCATCGTTCGAGCAGCTGCACGGGGGGTCGGAAAAATATTGCGGCGCCTTGGCTCGGTCCGTACGCCCGGTCAGATGTCGTCTTCCGGGCGGCGGGTTAGGACCTCGTATCCGGTCTCGGTCACCAGGACGGTGTGCTCCCACTGTGCGGACAGGCTTCGATCCTTGGTCACCACGGTCCAACCGTCTCCGAGCAGTTTCACCTGACGCTTACCGGCGTTGATCATCGGTTCGATAGTGAACGTCATTCCCGGCTCGAGCACCTCTCTCGTGCCCGGGGTGCCGTAATGGAGAACCTGAGGATCCTCGTGGAACTCGCGCCCGATTCCGTGACCGCAGTACTCGCGCACCACCGAGCAATTGTTTTTCTCGGCATGCTGTTGGATTGCGTGCCCGATATCGCCGAGGTGAATTCCAGGTCGCACCATCTCGATTCCAATTCGCATGCACTCGTAGCTGATGCGGGTCACCCGGCGGGCGATGATGGAGGGTTCGCCAGCGAAGAACATCTTGCTGGTGTCGCCGTGGAAGCCGTCCTTGATCACCGTGACATCGATATTGACGATGTCACCGTCCTTCAAGCGGCGGTCGCCGGGAATCCCATGGCACACTTGATGGTTAATCGACGTACAAATTGACTTGGGAAAGCCTCGGTAATTGAGCGGCGCAGGGATTGCGCCCTGCTCGTCCACAATGTAGCGATGGCAAAGCTCGTCGAGCTCGCCGGTGGTCACCCCGGCTTGCACGTGGGGCCGGACCCAGTGTAAGACGTCAGCGGCCAGGCGACCGGCAACACGCATCTTCTCGATGTCCGGCGGGGTCTTGGTGAGCATGTCCAAGCTGGCTCTCGCTACCGGGTTGTCCCTGGGCGGCGGCGAGGTGAGTTCCCCGGGACGCCCGAAAATTCATGCATTACCGAAACTTACGCATTGTTGTCGGCCACTGCGTATGGTATAAAAGCGCCCCCTCGCGAGGCAACTCAATAAACAATCCGCTGCGCCTCGAGGTAAACGCCGGCGGAAATCCGCTCACCCATCGGCACGCGGATCCGGGTGCTCGCCGTTCGAGTCGATCCGTGGGATGGGTGGCAGTGTCAAACCCGACTGGAGCTACTCGATGGCCAACGTGTCGATGCGTGATATGCTGGAGGCTGGTGTGCATTTTGGCCACCAGACCCGGTTTTGGAGTCCCAAGATGCTCCCCTACATTTTCGGGGAGCGCAACAAGATCCACATCATTAACCTGGAAAAGACGCTGCCTCTCTATCAAGAGGCGGTCGATTTCCTCCAGCGCATGGCCGCCAATCGCGGCACCGTCCTGTTCGTCGGCACCAAGCGAGCCGCTCAGGAAACAGTGCGAGACGAGGCGCGCCGCTGCGGCATGCCCTACGTCGACCGTCGCTGGCTCGGCGGCATGCTGACCAATTTCCGAACCGTCAAACAGTCAATCAAGCGGCTTAAAGAGCTTGAGCTGATGACGACCGATGGGAGTCTCGAGCGGGTTAGCAAAAAAGAGGCGCTTTCGCTGCGGCGCGAACTGGAGAAGCTAGAGCGTAGCCTCGGCGGCATCAAGGACATGGAAGGCTTGCCGGACGTTCTCTTGGTCATTGACGTGGGCCACGAAAAGATCGCGGTACTCGAGGCAGTAAAGCTCGGTATCCCAGTGGTCGGCATCGTGGACACCAACAATCCGCCGGACGGGGTGGACTACGTGATTCCCGGCAACGACGATGCCATCCGGGCTATACAGCTCTACGTAAGCGGGTCTGCCGAGGCCATCATCGACGGACGGGTGTCAGCCCAGCTCAGCGTGCCCAGCGCCGAAGACCTCGCGAGCTCGAAGGCCTCCACGTTCACCGTCGCTCCCGCAACGGAATCTCCGCCGACGCCGCCTTCGCCCGTGCCCTCTGGCGATGTTGCCTCGGCAGCGGTCGTGGCAGGCGCGTCGCCGGAGCCCCCGGATGCGACGGCGCCGATCGAGCCGCCCGCGGCCGAGGATGATGGCACAGCAGGCGACACCGGGCCGGTGGCACACGAAATTGCGCCCGCGGAGGACGATTCGACTGAGGCCGTAACTGTGAAGAAGGAGGTGAGCAAGGCGGCAGTCACCAAGAAGAAGGTGGCCAAGACCGCAGCCACTAAGAAGAAGGTGACCAAGGCCGCAGTCACGAAGAAGAAGGTGGCCAAGACCGCAGTCACGAAGAAGAAGGTGGCCAAGAAGAAGACCACCAAGAAGGTAGCTGCGAAAAAGAAGGTTGCCGCTGAGCCGTCCGACGAAACGATTGAGAAGGAGGCCGATTGATGGCGATCACGGCGGCGTTGGTCAAGGAAGTGCGCGAGCGCACCGGTGCGGGCATGATGGAGTGTAAGAAGGCGCTCGTGGAAGCCGAGGGTGACATCGACGCGGCGATCGAGGCCTTGCGAATTCAGGGGCAGGCGAAGGCCGACAAGAAGGCGGCCCGGGTGGCAGCCGAGGGCCTGGTTGCGGTTAGCCTCGATGAGAAGGCTCACGTGGGAGTCATCATCGAGGTCAACTGCGAAACCGATTTCGTCGCCAAGAAGGACGAGTTCAAGTCGTTCGTGGACGAGGTTGCGCAGCTCGCGAGGCAACGCGAGGCGCGGGATGTGGAAGCGCTGAGCCAGCTTCCGATGGTGGCAGGTGGTGAAACCGTGGATACCCGCCGCCGCGAGTTGGTAGCTGCGATCGGGGAAAACATCTCGATCCGTCGCCTCGCGCAGTTGGATGCGGGCCAGCATCGAGTGGGACATTACGTCCATGGCGGGCGGATTGGGGTGCTGGTGGCCGTCCAGGGCGGTGACGAGCAGGTCGCGAGAGATCTGGCAATGCACATCTCGTGGAGTCGGCCGATGTGCATCGACGAGGACCAGGTGCCGGTCGATGTGTTAGAAAAGGAGCGTTCGATTCTTCGAGCTCAGGCGGCCGAGAGCGGCAAGCCGCCCGAAATCGTGGAGAAGATGGTGACCGGTCGGTTGAAGAAGTATCTGAGTGAAATCACGCTCCTCGGGCAACCCTTCGTCAAGGATAGCGAGCTCTCGGTGGCCAAGTATCTGTCGGGCGCGGATGCCAGGGTGGTTGATTACGTGCGGTTCGAGGTCGGGGAAGGTATCGATAAGAAATCTGAGAACTTCGCGGAGGAGGTCATGGCCCAGGTCCGGGGCAGTACGTAGGGACCGGCCCGACGGGGGGCTTCACCAGGCGGCCGGTCGCGAGCAGCTGAGTGGGAAAGTGAGCACACCAGGGAAGAAAAGACTCAAGCGGGTCCTCATTAAGCTGAGCGGTGAGGCGCTGCTCGGAAAAGCCGATTACGGCATCGATCCGGACGTGGTCGAGCGCTTGGCGAAGGACATACAGGAACTTCGGGATGCGCAGGTCCAGGTCGCTCTGGTGGTCGGTGGCGGAAATATCTTTCGCGGCGCCGGCCTCGCGGCTCGCGGGATGGAGCGGGTCACCGCGGACCACATCGGCATGCTCGCGACCGTCATCAATGCACTCGCCTTCCAGGATGCAATGGAGCGCCGGAAGATGTTTGCACGAGTGATGTCGGCGATTCGTATCAACGAGGTCTGTGAGGATTACCTCCGGCGACGAGCGATTCGCCATCTGGAAAAAGGGCGCATCGTCATCTTCGCGGCGGGCACCGGCAATCCCTTTTTCACGACCGACACGGCAGCGAGCCTGCGGGCCATCGAGATCAACGCGAGCCTCATGATCAAAGCCACGAAAGTGGACGGCGTGTTCTCCGACGATCCCATCGGCAATCCGGAGGCGCGGCGCTACGCTCGATTGAGCTACGACGAAATCCTTCACGGAAAGCTTGCAGTGATGGACGCCACGGCAGTGGTCCTGTGCCGGGATCATGAGGTCCCGATGCGGGTGATTGATATGAACAAGCCCGGTTCGTTCCTGCGGGCGGTGATGGGTGAGGACGAGGGTACGCTGATCTGCAACGCGGCATGAGGCGGCACCGCGCTTCTGGGTAGCCGCTGTCGCTGGTATCATCCACTCTAGCTTGAGCGGAGGCGATTGGGCCTAGATGATTACCGAAATCAAGAAAGATGCCGCGACGCGGATGGCGAAGAGCATCGAGGCTTTCAAGCACGAGCTCGGTAAGGTGCGAACGGGTCGCGCCAATGCGAGTCTTCTCGATCACATCACGGTTCCCTACTACGGGACCGAGGCCCCGCTGCAGCAGGTGGCGAGCGTGACGGTAGGCGACCCCCGAACGATCGTGGTGACGCCGTGGGAGAAGCAACTGGTACCGGCCATCGAGAAGGCCATACTCAATTCGGACCTCGGGCTGAACCCGGTCACGGCCGGTGAGGTAATCCGGGTACCGCTCCCGCCGCTCACCGAGGAGCGGCGTCGGGAGATGACGCGAGTGGTTCGCCAGGAGGCAGAGGGTACCCGCGTGGCGATTCGCAATATTCGGCGCGATGCCAACCACCACATGAAAGCACTGGTCAAAGAGAAGGAAATTACCGAGGACGAGGATCGCCGTGCGGAGGACGATATTCAGAAGATTACCGACAAGCTTATCGAGGAGGTCGACCAGCTATTGAAGGAAAAAGAGGCCGACCTGATGGAATTCTGAGCCGGCTGGCGGCCAATCGGCCCGGTGTAGTTTTTTGCCCACAGCCCAGCTCGCGCGGCATGGGTCAATCTCCTGAATCAGCTCTACCAACGTGGCGAAACCAGTCGGCTCACGCGCCTGAAGCTGGAGTTCCCCGCGCTTGTAAGCCCGGCGGACCGATTGCTCCCTTCGGCCGTAGCTCGAGTCTCCGACCGAGCACTGGGGCCAAACGCTCTCGGGCGCGGATAGCGGCGTTCCTGGAGGGTTCGGACCAATGTTCGCCGCGGGCCGATGAGCGGAGAACGGGTAAGCTTCCGCGCCGCGCCGAGCATGGTGCGGGAGCCGCTTGCCCACTAACGGACTGGTCGCTTCATTCCCTCAAATCCGTGAAGACGCCCCTGGCAAAACGAGCCCTCACCGCGCTGGTGCTAATCCCGCTCAGTATCGCGGTCGTGCTGCTGGCGCCCACGCCGTACTTTGCGCTGACGTGCGCGATCATGATTATGCTCGGCGCCTGGGAGTGGGGTGCGCTAGCAGGCCTCGGGCGCGCGGCACGTTGGTTGTACGCGGTGCTCTCTGGCGCGATCATGTACGGGTTGTACCAGCACGGGATCGGTACCGATCTCGGAACCGGGGTGTTGGTCGCCGCAGTGCTGTGGTGGATCATTGCGCTTCTATGGGTCATTCGGTATCAGCTAGGCCGCGGTGGCGCGCGCCTGCGGACCAGCGTCTCCAAGGTTATGGTAGGCTGGTTCATCTTGATTCCCGCCTGGGTCGCGCTCGTTGCGATCCATGCGGATGCAACCCCTGGACCGCCTCTAGTAATCATACTCCTTTGCCTTATCTGGGCGGCGGATACGGGGGCCTATTTCGCCGGTCGGCAGTGGGGCTCGCTCAAGCTTGCCTCGCGCGTCAGCCCGGGCAAGTCCTGGGAAGGGGTCGGGGGTGCGGCGTTGGCGGCCGGTCTCGTCGGTTGGGGCTCCGGAGCATGGCTCGGTTTCCATGACGGGGCGCTGGTGCGCTTTGTGCTACTGTGTCTCGCGACGATGGGGGTGTCAGTGCTTGGGGACTTGACCGAGAGCTTGTTCAAGCGGGGGGCGGGCGTCAAGGACAGCGGTGCGATGCTGCCCGGGCATGGGGGCTTGCTGGACCGGGTCGACAGCCTCACCGCGGCGGCTCCATTATTTGCCCTGGGCTGGATGACACTGGAAGGCGTGCGATGAAAGGAGTGACCATTCTCGGGTCAACTGGCAGCATCGGGGTGAATACGCTCGATGTGGTATCGCGTCATCAGGACGACTTCCGGGTCGTCGCCCTCACCGCTCACACCGACGACATCCGCATGGCCGAGCAGGTGGCTCGATGGAACCCGGAGTACGCGGTCATGGCTGACCCGGGCGCGGCGCAGCGTCTGAGCAATCGGCTGCGGCGCACCGCGCCCAGCGTGGAGGTTTTGGCCGGCCGGGACGGCCTAGACCGGGTTGCCTCTCTACCGCAAGTCGAAATCGTGATGGCGGCCATCGTCGGGGCGGCGGGCCTGATGCCGACCCTTGCCGCGGCTCGTGCCGGCAAACGGGTGCTGCTTGCCAACAAGGAGTCGCTGGTGATGTCGGGCAAGCTGCTGATCGAAGCGGTGCGCTCCGGAGGGGCGCAGTTGCTGCCGATCGACAGCGAGCACAACGCCATATTCCAATGCATGCCCCCCGACTTCTCGAGCGGACTCGATCACCTGGGAGTGCGAAAAATTTTGCTCACCGCCTCGGGGGGACCATTCCTCAATCGGACGGCCCAAGACCTGGCCGAGGTGACCCCGGACGAGGCGTGCGCGCACCCTCGTTGGGTGATGGGGCGCAAGATCTCGGTCGATTCGGCCACGATGATGAATAAGGGCCTGGAGGTGATCGAGGCTTGCTGGCTCTTCGATACCGAACCCGACCGGGTGCAGGTGGTCATCCATCCGCAGAGCGTGGTGCATTCGATGGTCGAGTATGTCGACGGGTCGATTCTTGCCCAACTGGGCAATCCCGACATGCGTACGCCCATCGCGCATGCGCTCGGCTGGCCTCGAAGGATGGAGTCTGGAGTCGACCGACTGGACGTGGTCGCGCTCGCGGAGCTGTGCTTCGAGCGGCCGAGCTTCGATCAGTTTCCCTGCCTTCGCCTGGGCTATGAGGCGGCAAGACAGGGCGGTACGGCGGCAACGATCCTGAACGCCGCGAACGAAGTGGCGGTGGAGGCGTTTCTGGGCGAGCGTCTGCGCTTTACCGACATCCCCCGGGTTCTGGAAGACACGCTGTCGCGACGCTCCGCGCGTGAGGCCGATACCCTCGATACCGTCATGGAAGACGATGCGGCGGCTCGCCAGCTGGCGATGACGTGTGTCTCCCAGCTCAGCCCGGCTCCGAGCTAGCATGGACTTCGCCTGGTACATCGTATCGTTCGTAGCCGCGATCGGGGTGCTCGTCACCGTGCACGAATTCGGTCACTTCTGGGTCGCGCGGCGGCTGGGGGTCAAGGTGCTCAAGTTCTCCATCGGATTCGGGCGGCCGTTGTGGTCGACTACCCGCGGCTCCGATCAAACCGAGTACGTCGTTGCCGCCGTGCCTCTAGGCGGATATGTGAAAATGCTCGACGAGCGCGAGGGCGAGGTGGCGGGCAGCGAGCTCGGGCGAGCGTTCAACCGGCAGACCATCGGGGTGCGAACCGCTATCGTGCTAGCAGGCCCGGTGTTTAATTTCTTGTTCGCCATTGTCGCCTACTGGCTGATGTTCGTGCTGGGCGTGGGAGGGGCGCGCCCGCTCATCGGCGCCGTGCATCCAGATTCGATTGCGGCGGCGGCCGGCTTCGAGACCGGACAGGAAATCAGCTCCGTGCAGGGGCGGCCCACCGCCACGTGGGAGAACGCAATACAGGCGATTATCAGCAGTGCGCTCGACCGCCGGACGGTCGAAGTCGAGGTGATGGGCGAGGACGCCCGCCGGCGAACGCTGGACCTGTCATTGGGGCGAATCGAGGTGGACGATCTCACCCAGGGGCAGTTCTTCAATGCGATCGGCTTCGAGCCGCTGCGTGCGAAGCTGTCGCCGATCATTGGCAAGGTCGAGGCGGGCGGTCCGGCGGACCTAGGTGGTCTACGCAAGGGAGACCTCGTGGTGAGTGCCGATGGAGTGCCGATCGCATCGTGGGAAGGCTGGGTGGATCACGTGCAGGCTCACCCCGAGGTCCCGATGGACGTACGGGTCGAGCGCGGCGGTAAGATGATCGCATTGCGGGTGCGGCCGAATCGCGAGGTGGAGAACGGGACCGGCCGCGTCATCGGAAGAATTCAGGCCCAGCTAGGCCCTCAGGACCAGGAGCTCGAGCGTTATTTCACCACCGTGCGCTACGGGCCGGTGGAGTCCAGCTGGCGGGCGGTGATGAAGACCTACGAGACATCGGCCCTGACCCTTCGCCTGTTCTGGAAGATGCTCAAGCTCGAGGTATCTTTGGAGAACCTAAGCGGGCCGATCAGCATCGCGCAGTATGCGGGTTACACGGCAAAGATCGGCGCATCGAAGTTCATCGAGTTTCTGGCGATTGTGAGCATCAGCCTCGGGATCCTGAACTTGTTGCCGATCCCCATACTGGATGGCGGGCACCTCATGTATTACTTTATTGAGCTGCTGAAAGGTCGCCCCGTCTCGGAGGAGGCCCAGTTCTTCGGGCAGCGTCTTGGGATTGCGATGCTGTTCGGGCTCATGGGCTTGGCGTTCTACAACGATTTGGCGCGTCTGTTCGGATGACGGGTCACACTGACAACAATTCCAAGAAGAATCCTATGAGCCGTCTAACGAAAACTCTTGCGTTCACGATATTGCTCGGATGGTTCCTGGTCGGATCGGCGGCGGAACCGTTCGTCGTCGATGACATCCGGGTCGAGGGACTACAGAGAATCTCGGCGGGAACCGTCTTCAATTATCTGCCGATAAAGATCGGCGACCGCATTGAAGAGTCAGTGACCGCGGATGCGATCCGTGCTCTGTTCCAGACCGGCTTCTTTAAGGATATTCGTATCGAGCGCGAGGGGGATACGCTGGTCGTCTTCGTCACCGAGCGACCTTCGATTGACAACATCGAGTTCTCCGGCAACAAGTCGGTCGACACCGAGGATCTCGAAGAACAGCTCAAGACCATCGGTTTTGCCGAGGGTCGGGTTTTCAACCGATCGGATTTCGACCAGGTGGAGCAAGAGCTCGAACGGCTCTACTTCGGCCTCGGCAAGTACGCGGTGCAGGTCAAGAGTACGGTGACTCCCCTGGAGCGAAACCGGGTGGGGGTGCGATTCGACATCTCGGAAGGAAAAGCAGCCAGGATCAAGCAGATTAACATCGTCGGCAACGAGGTCTTCGACGAGGAAGATCTGTTAGATTTGTTCAACCTGACGACGTCGGGGTGGTTTACGTGGTTCACCAAGCGGGATCAGTATTCGCGGCAAAAACTTGCCGCCGACCTTGAGATCCTGCGGGCCCACTATCTCGACCGCGGATACATCAACTTCAACATCGATTCAACGCAGGTTTCCCTGACTCCCGACAAGAAGGACGTCTACATCACCGTCAACGTGTCCGAGGGGGCGGAGTACACGCTCAGTGAAGTCAATCTGGCCGGCGATCTGATCGTTGACGAGGAGGAGTTGTTCGACAAGATCACGGTGAGCCGTGGCGACGTCTTCTCCCGCAAGGAAATCACCAAATCGAGCACGGACCTGGCCGGGCGGCTGGGTGACGAGGGGTACGCTTTCTCCAACGTCAACGCGATCCCGGAGGTCAACGAGGAGGACAAGACGGTTGCGGTCACCTTTTTCGTCGATCCCGGAAAA
>JBFHLI010000014.1:0-25212 GCA_041594935.1 Gammaproteobacteria bacterium
CGCCGAGCCCGGCCTCGCGCGCGTACCGGCGTGCCCGCTCCACCAGCGGCTTCTCGATCTCGGTGCCGATGACCCGCGCCCCGAACTCGCCGGCGAGGACCAGGTCGACCCCGCCGATCCCGGACCCGATGTCGAGGACGAGCTTATCCTCGAGGTCGAGCCCGGCCACGATCTGGCGCACGTTATCCGCACCCCCGGGAGCGAGAAACCCCTTGCCCCAGATGAGCTCGAGCATATCGACCAGTGCGGCGTCATACTCGTCGTCGTGAGTGCTACCCATGGCGCGCTACCTCGGCTGCAATGCTTACCTACCCGTCATTATCATCGCAACTTGATCGGACGCAACCAAACCGCTGGTTCCCGGGGTATAATGCGGGCGACCGCTCGAGCCGAGCGCTGAGGGGCCTGGACATCCGAGATAGCGGTCGCCAATAACTTTCAACCTTTGCGGAGGAGCATCAATGGCCAAACCCAAACTCTGTCGCAACGAGTTTTCGGACAAGCTGCTATCGGGTCAGATGTCGAGACGCCAGTTCCACCAGGCCCTCGGTGCAGTGGGCGTGAGCCTGGTCGCAGCCCCCTTGCTCTCCCGGTCGGCGATGGCGGCCGCGGAGGATCAGGGCACTTACTTCACCTGGGGTGGTTACGATATCCCGGAGATGTTCGAGCCTTACATAAAGAAGCACGGTGAACCGCCTAATTTTGCTGCATTTGGTGGCAGTGAGGAGGCCCTCACCAAGATCCGGGCCGGCTACGTGATCGACGTTGCCCATCCCTGCAATCAGGCCTTCAAGCGCTGGATCGCGACCGGGCTGTTCCAGCCGCTGGACACTGACAAGCTCTCGAACTGGGGGGACCTGGTTCCCTCCCTCGTGAACATCGAGGGCAGCGTCGTCAACGGCCGCAACTACATCGCCCCGATGGATTGGGGGCAAACCTCGATAACCTACCGCACCGACCTGGTCGATCTGCAGGGCAAGCCGGAGTCGTGGGGCATTCTCTGGGACGAGCGCTACAAGGGCCGGCTGGGGGTGATCGCGAGCGCCGGCGATGCCTGGTGGTGCGCGGCCATCTACGGCAAGGTGCCGTTTCGCCAGATGGATTCCGAGGCCAGCATCAAGACCGTGAGCGACCTGCTGCGCAAGCAGCGGCCGCTGGTGCGACTCTACACCGATGACATGACTACCCTCGAGCAGGCCCTCGCCTCGGGCGAGCTGGTGGCGGCGATGACCTGGAACAGCTCGCCGGTCGCCCTCAAGAAGCAAGGCATTCCGGTCAAGTTCGCCGACCCCAAGGAGGGCGCGCTCACCTGGACCTGCGGCGCAATCATTCACAAGGACGCACCCAATCTCGACCTCGCTCACGACATTGTCGATTCCATAATCAGCGTCGAGACCGGGATCTATGTGATCGACGAGTTTGGCTACGGGCACTCCAACCAGAGGGCGTTCGACGCGATCTCTGACGAACGGCTGGCGGAGCTCGGTCTCAGCCGCAATCCGGATGATATCCTCGGCAAGGGTAAGTTCCAGATCCCGATGCCGCAGGAGTTCGAGACCAAGATCAATCAGGACTTCGAGCAGATCAAGGCGGGCTTCTGAGGTCACGGCCCGCTGATTCAACCGCCGCGGCCCCTCGCGGGCCGCGGCCGATTCGCCTCAACCGCGGCTGAGCGCCGGGGCGCTCTGCCGAGCCGCGCACGGCCCGCGCCGGGTCGGGCCGCCCGTTTGCCGCAGAGGGTCCGAGGGCCTGCATGGAAACCAACGAGGTCAACGACCAGGCGTTCTTGAGGGAGTCTCTTTACGGGACGCGACACGAGTCTACCTATGCCGGCGCCCTGAGCTTCATGCGCCGCAAGTACACCCGCGACCTCGACGGCGTGGACGTCGCGGTGAGCGGGGTGCCGCTCGATACCGCGACCACCAACCGGCCCGGGGCGCGATTCGGGCCGGCGGCAGTGCGGGCGGCTTCCGCCCATCTCGCGTGGGGGCCGCCCTGGCCGTGGGGGTTCGATCCATTCGACCGGCTCGCCGTGGTGGACTACGGGGACTGCGCATTCGACCACGGTGCCCCGGCCGAGATCCCGGCCACGATCGAGGCGCACGCGGCTCGCATCATCGACACCGGGGTCTCGATGCTGACTTTCGGCGGCGATCACTTCATCACCTTACCCTTGCTGCGGGCGCACGCGAAGCGCCACGGGCCGCTGTCCTTGCTCCATTTCGACGCCCACTCCGATACCTGGTCGGACGAAGGCGGGCGCGTGGACCACGGCACGATGTTCTGGTACGCGGTCAAGGAAGGCATCATCGATCCGGCCCGCTCGGTGCAGGTCGGTATCCGCACCCACAACGCTGACCCGCTGGGCATCACCTGGCTCGACGCGGCCTGGGTGCACGAAAACGGCGAGCAGAAGACAATCGAGGCGGTCAAGCGAATCGTGGGCGAGCACAAGGTCTATCTCACCTTCGACATCGATTGCCTGGACCCCTGTTTCGCCCCGGGCACCGGCACCCCGGTTTGCGGCGGCCTTTCCACCGCGCAGGCTCAAACCGTGATCCGCGGCCTGGACGGAGTTGACCTGGTTGCGATGGACGTGGTGGAGGTCGCTCCGGCCTACGACATCGGCGAGATCACGGCACTCGCCGCCGCGAGCATCGCGCTTGACTATCTGTGTCTGCGCGCCCGCGACCTGCCGTCCCAGGTCGAGCGGACCTCGTGAGATCGGTTCTCTCCCGGGTGATCGTGCTTGCCGGCGCGACCGCCTGGGGTGTTGCGGCAGCCGGACAGGACATGGTCAGTGTCATCGACGGCGATACGCTGCGGCTGGGTCATGAGACCGTGCGCTTGCACGGCGTGAGCGCCCCCGCGCTGGAGCAGCTTTGCTTCGCTGACGGCGAGGCGTGGGCTTGTGGTAAGGCGGCGGCGCACGCGCTCCGGCAGCGCGTCGGCACCGTCGCGGTCCGTTGCGTGCCGGTCGCGCGTCCGTCCGGCGACCCGCCCCAAGTTATCTGTGAGTCCGATGTGGTGCTCAATGCGTGGATGATCGCGCAGGGGTGGGCTCTCGCGGGAGCTTTGATTCCAAGCCCCTATCGGCGCGAGCAGGAAGCGGCGATGCGGGCAGGGCGAGGCATATGGCGCGGTGGGTTCGAGCCCCCGCTCGCTTGGCGAACATGGGCAGAAGGCTCGGCGCATGCGGATGCACCCGATGTCGCGGGGTGTGACGTGTGCGCGGCCCGCAAGCAGCGGCTGAAAAAGGCCAAGCCCTGATGACCTCGAGCCGTCGAGCCGGGGGGCGACGCCGCGGGCGAGCCGACCATCCGCTCTGACCCGGATCCGCTCGCGGCGATCTCGCCGAATTCCGCGCCAGTGCGTCGTCGCGAGCAACCATGGCCGGCTCCTGTTCAATTCCCTTCCGCCCCGGTCCGGCTAGTGGTAAGTTGAGGCCGTGCCAGCCGAGAAACTGACCGGCCGTCTCGCGGTCGATATCGGCGGAACGTTTACCGACGTGGTGGCCGAGCACGCCGGCGGGCTCAGCAGCGCCAAGGTACCGACCACCCCCGGGGCGCCCGAGCAGGGCGTGATCGCGGGTACGCGCCTGGCCCTCGAGCGGGCCGGTCTGACCTCCCGCGACTTCGCGAGCGTGGTCCACGGCACCACGCTCGCCACCAATGCGCTGATCGAGCGCACCGGCGCGAAAACCGCCCTGGTCACCACCGACGGCTTCCGCGACAGCCTCGAGATCGGCTACGAGGCGCGCTACGACCAGTACGACATCTACCTGGACAAGCCTGCCCCTCTGGTGCCGAGACGCCTGCGCTTCACCGTGCCCGAGCGGATCAGCGCGCGCGGGGAGGTGCTCACGCCGCTCGACGAGCCGGCGGTGTCCGCGCTGGCCGCGGTGCTCGAGCGAAACGGTGTGGAGGCGGTTGCGATCGGATTCCTGCACAGCTACGCGAACCTCGCTCACGAGGCACGGGCGCGGGAGCTCCTGAGCCCAAGGCTTCCCGGGGTCGCGGTCACGCTCTCGGGAGAGGTGTCGCCCGAGCTGCGGGAGTACGAGCGTTTTTCGACCGCCGCCGCCAACGCGTACGTGCAGCCGCTCATGGGTCGTTATCTCGAGGCGCTCGCGAAGGTGCTCGCGGAGGAAGGGTTCGACTGCCCGCTCTACCTCATGACATCGGCCGGGGGCATGACCACGCTCGAGACGGCGGTGCGCTTCCCGGTCCGGCTGGTCGAATCGGGGCCGAGCGGGGGCGCCATGCTCGCAAAGACGACCGCGCGCCAATGCGGTGAGAAGGCGGTTGTGTCCTACGACATGGGCGGCACCACCGCCAAGATCTGCTTCATCGACGACTATTCGCCAGTGAAGGCGCGCAACTTCGAGGTGGCGCGCGCGGCGCGCTTCATCAAGGGCAGCGGTCTGCCGCTGAGGATCCCCGTAATCGAGATGATAGAGGTGGGGGCCGGCGGTGGTTCTATTGCGTCGCTCGATGCGCTCGGGCGGCTCACCGTAGGGCCTCGCAGTGCCGGCGCAGACCCGGGGCCGGCTTGCTACGGCAAGGGCGGCGACCGGGCGACGGTGACCGACGCCGACCTGCTGCTCGGCCGCTTGGATCCCGAACGCTTTGCGCACGGTCGGCTCGAGCTTCGCCCCGAACGGGCCGCGCGGGTGGTCGATCGCGACATTGGCGAGCCGCTGGGTCTCGACCCCGCGCGTGCGGCGCACGGAATTGCGGAGATCGTGGGCGAGAACATGGCCAATGCGGCCCGGGTGCACGCAGTGGAGCACGGCCGGGACCTCGAGACGTCGACCCTGATCGCCTTCGGAGGCGCCGGTCCGCTGCACGCGGCGCGTCTCGCGGAGAAGCTCGGCATCCGTCGCATCATCGTGCCCGCAAGCCCGAGCGTGGGCTCGGCGGTTGGGTTCCTGCGATCCCCGATGGCCTACGAGGCGGTGCGCAGCCGTTACGGGACCCTAAGTCGCTTCGACCACGACGCAGTGGCGGCGCTCTATCTCGATCTCTATCGGGATGCGCGGGCGGTGATCGCAACCAGCGTCTCGGCTGAGAATCTCCGCGAGGAGCGAATCGCCCTCATGCGATATCGCGGTCAGGGGCACGAGATCGAGATCGAGCTACCGCCCGGCCCCATCGGCTCCACCACCGGTGACGCTTTGCGCCGGCGATTTGACCGGCGCTACTCGGAGCTGTTCGGTCGCACCCTGCCCAAGGTCGAGATCGAGACGCTCGGCTGGAGCCTCACCCTCAGCGGACCCGAGCCGGCCATCGCCCAGGTCGCCCCGCCCGTGGGCGGCGAAACCCCGGCGCCGTTTGCCCGGCGGCGCCTGTTCTCTCCCGCCGCCATGGACTTCGTCGAGGTCCCGGCGTACTGGCGCCCCGACCTCGTGCCCGGCGCCGCGATTGCAGGGGCGGCCCTGATCGTGGAGCATCAGACCACTACCGTGGTACCGGCCGCGTTCGCGGCGGGGGTCGATGAATTCATGAACCTCGTGCTCGAGCGCCGGGACCCGCAAGTTCAGGGGTCATCATGAACGCGAGCCGTTCCGATCCGCTCGCTCAGCTGGTTATGTGGAACCGCCTGCAGGCAGTCGTGGACGAGCAGGCCAGGACCCTCATGCGCACCGCATTCAGCCCCATCGTGCGAGAGTCGGGCGATCTTTCTGCCGGCGCCTTCGATCGGGACGGGCGCATGCTGGTGCAGGCGGTTACCGGCACGCCGGGCCACGTGAACACGATGGCCACGGCGGTGGCAAAGTTCTTCGATCACTTTCCGCGCCAGAGCATGCGTCCCGGTGACATCTACCTGAGCAACGACCCGTGGATCGGCTCGGGGCACCTGAATGACTTCGTGCTGGTCAAGCCCTGCTTCCGTGGCGATGACCTGGTCGGATTCGTCTCGTGCACGAGCCATCTCGTTGATATCGGGGGCGATTGCATGGGTCCCGACGGCAGTGACGTCTACGACGAGGGACTCTACATTCCCCCCATCCGTCTGCTGGCTGAGGGGCGTCTGGACGAGACCCTGATGTTGCTGCTCAAGGCCAACTCGAGGATCCCGGACGAGTCCGAAGGCGATGTGCACGCGCTCGTAGCCTGCTGCGAGGTGGGTGAAAGGCGGCTCGTGCAGATGATGAACGACTTCGCCATCGGGGCCCTCGACAGGCTCTCCGCGCACATCCTCGAAGCGTCCCAGGCGGCGACCCGGGCCCGCATCGCGGAGCTGCCGGACGGCACTTACGACAACCGGATGATGACCGACGGCTACGACGTCGAGATCGAGCTCAGGGCGGCGCTCACGATCCGCGGCGACCAGATCACGCTCGACCTCGCCGGGTGCTCGGGACCCTCGCGCTACGGCATCAACGTCCCGTTGAACTACGCGACTGCCTACGCCGTGTTCGGCCTGAAGTGCGCCATCGCCCCCGACATCCCGAACAACGCGGGCGCACTGGCGCCGTTTGCAGTCACCGCCCCCGCCGGCGTGATCGTAAACGCAATAAAGCCGGCTCCGGTGTGCTCGCGGCATATCGTGGGGCAGCTGCTGCCCGATCTCGCGCTCGGGTGCCTGCATCGAGCGATACCCGATCGCATTCCGGCCGAAGGTGCCGCCACCCTTTGGGACCTGCCGCTGCGCAACGGACTAGTTGCCACTGTGCCCAACCGCCCGTTCTCCATTGAGCTCGTCCACAACGGGGGCACCGGCGCGCGCCCGCTCCAGGACGGCCTGTCGGCCACCGCCTATCCGAGCGGCGTGCTCGGAAGCCTCGTCGAGGTGACTGAGAACGTGGCGCCGGTTCTCATCCGGCGGCGTGAGCTGAGGCCCGATTCGGGCGGAGCCGGGCGCTTCCGCGGCGGGCTCGGTCAGGTCATCGAGCTCGAGAGCTGCGACGGGGCGCCGGTGCAGCTATTTGGGACCGTCGACCGCGTCAAGCACCCGGCTCGCGGCCGTGAGCAGGGGCGCGCGGGCGCGACCGGCATTCTCAAGCTCGCCTCGGGGCGGGTTCTGAACGGCAAGGGCATGCAGGAGATTCCGGGCGGCGATCGACTGCTGGTGCACACTCCCGGTGGCGGCGGATACGGCGATCCCTTCTCGCGCGATCCGGACGCGGTGGCGAATGACGTCGCCGACGGTCTCGTGAGCGCGGCAACGGCCGAGCGGGTCTACGGCGTGGTGCTCGACGCCGAGCTGCGCATCGACCCTGCCGGCACCGAGATCAGGCGGCGCGCGGGTCGCCTCGAGCGCCCCACCGCGGGGGGCAAACCGCCGCGCACGACCGCAAGCGCGGTCAGTGCATCGCGCGGCGTGGCTCGCATCGGGGTCGTGGTGCCGGTTTCGAACACCAACCTCGAGCCCGATCTCGACCTTCTGCGCCCGCCGGGCGTGTCGCTGCACTATATGCGCGCCGGGGGTTACGACCTCGATGCGGTGCCAGACTCCGATCAGATGCGCACCTTCGCGCTCGCCTCGCTCGACGCGGTCATCGATGCACTGAAGGCCACGCGGCCCGATGTCGTGCTCTACGGCTGCACCTCGGCGACCCTCTCGCACGGCCCCGCGTTCGATCGCAGTTTTTGCGCCGAGATAGAACGCCGGGCCGGGGTGCCGGCGGTGACCGCGGCGGGCGCAGTGGTCGAGGCCCTCGCCGATCTCGGCGTGCGGCGCATCGGCTTTTGCTCTCCCTACGTCGAGCGGCTGAACGAGGAGGCGGGCGAGTTCCTCAACCGAAGTGGGTTCGAGGTGGTGAACTTGGCCTACGTCGGCGAAGCGCTCGGCAACTACGCGCAGGGTGCGCTCTCGCCGGCCGCGGTATATGCGCTCGGGCTCCGGGCGGATCACGATGCGGCCGAGGCCGTGGTGCTCTCGTGTACCGACATGCGCGCGGTCGAGATCATCTCCGAGCTCGAGGCGGCGATCGGCAAGCCGGTGGTCACCAGCAACCAGGCCCTCATCCACGCCGCGATGAAGCGTCTGCGGCTCGAGCCCGGCCGGGCCGGG
Organism: Gammaproteobacteria bacterium; assembly: GCA_041594935.1. Classification (GTDB taxonomy): domain Bacteria; phylum Pseudomonadota; class Gammaproteobacteria; order HK1; family HK1; genus JBFHLI01. Next base: position 8,020 of record JBFHLI010000014.1, read on the forward strand.
GGCGGGCGCTTGCTCGAAGCCTGACAAGCCGCACGGCGCCGGTGACCGGAACGCCAACGTGACGAGCCAACCCACGGCGCGAGAGATCGTTCTCGAGCCAGTCGTTCCGTTTGGGGTATACAATCGCACTTTGGTTCGCTCATGAGGCTCGAGCGGCGTCATGACTGAGATTTCCGTTGACTTCCGGCACTGACGTGCCCGCACCGCCCGAGGTAGGCTAGGTTCACGAAACACTTGAAGCGTCCCGAAACGGTCTCGGAGCTCACCGACCTTGGTCGGATTCGTCTATCGGAGCACTTCTTCATGCGCGAGATGCTCTACAGCGAGGTCGCGAACTTTCACGGCATTGCGAATATTCCAGACGATCCGGAGCTAGCGATCGCGGCCGGGAAGCAGTTGTGCGGACTCGTGCTCGAGCCGCTCTATATTGCTTTCGGAGGCATCGTGGTGAGAAGCGCGTACCGTTCCTCGGCTGTGAACGAGTACTGTCACCAGCGTCTCGATCAGGATGCCGCTTACTACTGCGGCAGCAACGAGTACAGTGCCGCTCGCCATATCTGGGACCGTCGCGACGCGTCGGGGTACATGGGTGCGACCGCATCCGTCGTTGTGCCCTGGTACCTTGAGGACTTTGCCCGCCACCGTGATTACCGGCCTCTTGCCTGGTGGATCTGTGACCACCTCGAGCACTATGCGGAGGCGGTGTTTTTCCCTTCGCTTTGCGCCTTCAACATTCGGTGGTACGAGGGACCTTCGGACCGGGCAATCTACAAGGACAAGGTGAATGAAGACGTGCTGCTCACCCGGCGGGGTTTGCCGAGCTTCGAGGTGAGCCACCGGGAGGAGTACCGGCACTTTCCCGGCGCTTGCCCATGAGGCAGCGGACTCAACGTCGCGACTCGCGACAGCGCGAGAGACCAAGAGGGTTGGCCCATGGGGCGTGATCCCCGCTATGACATCCTGTTCGAGCCGATTGCGATCGGGCCGGTGACCGCCAGGAATCGTTTCTATCAGGTGCCTCACTGCAACGGCATGGGATATCGGTACCCGCGTGCGACCGCCGCGATGCGGGCGATGAAGGCGGAGGGGGGCTGGTCGGTGGTGTGCACCGAGGAGTGCGAGATTCACCCGAGCGGGGACGTATCCCCCCACGTCGAGGCGAGGCTCTGGGACGACCGCGACATCCCGATCCAGGCGGCGATGGCGGCGGCGGTGCACGAGCACGGTGCGCTCGCGGGGGTTGAGCTCGCTCACAACGGGCTCTCGGCCGGCAATCTGTACAGCCGCGAGGTACCGTTGGCGCCCTCTCACAATGTGGTGCTCGGCTCGCAGCGCGACCCGGTGCAGGCCCGGGCGATGGACCGATCCGACATCCGGGCGTTCCGCCGCTGGCATCGCGAAGCCGCGCTCCGCGCGCGGCGCGCGGGATTCGATATCGTCTACGTGTACGCCGGTCACAATCTGACGTTGCCGATGCATTTTCTCTCGCGTCGATTCAATCGCCGCACCGATGAGTACGGCGGAAGTCTCGAGAATCGGGTCCGGTTGCTGCGCGAGCTCATCGAGGAAACCAAGGAAGCGGTCGGCGACACTTGCGCGGTGGCGGTTCGTTTCGCCGTCGATGAGCTCTTGGGCGCCAGCGGTATCGAGTGCGAGGGCGAGGGGCGCGAGGTGGTCGAGATCCTCGCCGAGCTTCCCGACCTCTGGGACGTCAACCTGAGCGAGTGGGACAACGACTCGCAGACCTCACGCTTTGCCAAGGAGGGTTATCAGGAGCCGTTCGTGGCATTCGTGAAACGGATCACGAGCAAGCCGGTGGTAGGCGTCGGGCGGTTCACCTCGCCCGATGCCATGGTGGGGCAGGTCAGGCGCGGAGTGCTCGACTTCATCGGCGCCGCGCGACCCTCCATTGCGGATCCTTTCCTGCCGAAGAAGGTCGAGGAGGGGCGGCTCGAGGACATTCGTGAGTGCATCGGTTGCAACATCTGCGTGAGCGGTGACTTTCGACACGTGCCGATTCGGTGCACCCAGAATCCGACGATGGGCGAGGAGTGGCGTCGGGGATGGCATCCCGAGCGCATTGCGCCCAAGCGAACCGACGATGTAGTCCTCGTCGTCGGGGCCGGGCCGGCCGGGCTCGAGTGCGCCCGGGCGCTGGGCCGACGGGGTTATCCGGTGACCTTGGCGGAGGCGCGGCAAGACCTCGGGGGCCGGGTCACCGACGAGTCGGGCCTGCCCGGCCTGGCGGAATGGGCTCGGGTACGCGACTATCGCGAGCAGCAGCTGCTTCAGCTGCCCAGCGTCGAGGTCTACCGCGCCAGCCGGATGACCGCGAGTGATGTTCTCGAGCTCGGGGCCGCCCGGGTGGTGCTGGCGGTCGGCTCGCGCTGGCGCCGCGACGGAGTGGGTCACGAGCAGTCCGAGCCGATCCCGATCGGGGCCGGGGCGCGAGTCTTCACGCCGGAAGACATTGTGGCGAGAGGCGCGGTACCGGGCCCGGTGCTGGTGTTTGACGACGACCACTATTATCTCGGTGGGGTGATCGCGCAGATGCTCCGCGATAGGGGTCTCGACGTGACTCTCGTGACCCCTGCGGTACAGGTATCGCACTGGACCCACAACACGATGGAGCAGTACCGCGTTCAGTCGCGGCTGATGACGTCGGGAGTTCACATCGTCGTGCGGCACAATCTGGTCGGCATCGAGGACGGCTCGGTCCGCCTAGAGTGCGGTTACACGCATCGAGCGGTCATACGAGCCTGTGAGAGCGTGGTCCTGGTCACCTCCCGCCTCCCCGAGGAGGACCTGTACCAAGATCTTCAGGCTTCCCAGGTCGCCCTCGATCGAGCGGGGATCAGGACCGTGGACCGAATCGGCGACTGCCTGGCGCCGTCCACGATCGCGGCGGCGGTCTACGCGGGCCATCGCTACGCGCAATGCCTGGATGAACCCCAGTGCGAGGGGGGCGGGTTCAGGCGCGAGATGCCGGGGCTCGATAACTTCTCGGCCTAGCGGCCGGAGGATTGATGAGTCGGTGGAGCGGTCGTCGAAGCCACCGGTGTAGTCCCTTTGCGAACAGCTATCTGGAGACTGAGTCGATGGCAAGAGAGGAGGTCGTTCTTACCACCTGCCCCCGCGATTGTTATGACGGGTGCGGGATTGCGGTCGTAAAGCGAAATGGAGTGGTGGAGAAGGTCCTCGGCGATCGTAGCCACCCCGTGAGTCGCGGCGCCCTGTGCGGGAAATGCGCGCTCGCCTACAACGGTGTCTGGCGCGATCGCGCGCACCGGCTTTCCACACCCCTACGCCGCCGCGGAAAGAAGGGTGAGGGACGGTTCGCCCCGATCGGGTGGGACGATGCCCTCGATGAGATCGCGTCCCGGCTGCGACGCACGATCGACACGCACGGGCCCCGCTCCATTGTGCATACCCACTACACGGGGACCTGCTCGCTGTTGGCAGGCGATTTCCCCATGCGGTTCTTCAACCGGCTGGGGGCGACCGAGGTGGACCCCGACACCATATGCAACAACGCCGGCCACGTCGCGCTGCGCTACCTCTACGGCAGCTCGGTGACCGGATTCGATCCCAAGACGGCCAGGGACAGTCGCTGCATCCTGGTCTGGGGGGCGAACCCGTCCGCGTCGGCGCCGCACACCCACAAGCATTGGCTGGCCGAGGCGCCGGGCAAGGTGGTCGTGGTGGACCCGGTGCGCCACGAGACGGCGGAAGCAGCTGATTTCCACCTGGCCCCTTTCCCGGGAACCGATGCGGCCCTCGCGTTCGCATTCATGCACATTGCGAGGCGCGACGGGCGGCTCGACGAGGCGTTCCTGGCGGCGCACACGCTCGGTTGGGACGAGCTCGAGCCGTTGGTCGATGGGTGCACACCCGGGTGGGCAAGCCGCGCGACCGGGGTGAGTCCCGAGCTCATCGAGGAGGTTGGCTCCCTGTATGCCAGGGGCCCGTCCCTGCTGTGGTTAGGGCAGGGTCTGCAACGCCAGCCGCGAGGGGGAAATCTCATGCGCGCGTGCGGGGTGCTGCCCGCGGTGACCGGCAACCTGGGAAAGCCGGGGGCGGGGCTGTACTACCTGAACGGCAGCGGACCCCGCAACATCGACGGGGATTACGTGAGCGCGCCGCATCTCCGGTCCGAATCCCCGTCCTCGGTGAGCCATATGCAGCTCGTCGAGGTGCTCGCCGACCCGGCCCGTTCTCAGGCGCTCGTCAGCTGGAACATGAACGTCGCTGCGTCGGGCCCGCGGCAGAACCCTCTTCGAGCGGCCCTGCGGCGCGAGGACTTGTTCACGGTGGTGGTCGATCTCTTCCAGACCGACACGGCGGATTACGCGGACATCGTGCTGCCGGCGGCGAGCTTCCTTGAGTTCGATGATCTGGTGACGCCGTATTTTCACCTTTATGTCTCGGCCCAGGTCAAAGCCGAGGATCCGCCCGGCTCGGCCCTTCCGAACCAGGAGATCTTCCGCCGTCTTGCACGGGCGATGCAATTCGCCGAGGCCGAGCTCTACGAGTCCGATCAGAGCGTCATCGACACCGTGCTGGAACGCTCGGGCCTCGCGATCGACTTTGCCGGACTCAAACGCATCGGGACCTTCGACGCCTGGGCCGACCCCGTCCTCCAGTTCGCGAATCACGTGTATCCCACCCCCTCGGGCCGGGTCGAGATCGCGTCCGCGGCGGCGGAGGCGGATGGACTTCCGCGCGTGCCCCAGCCTTTCGTCGACGCTCGCCCCGCGCCGGGGCGTTTGCGCCTGCTATCCCCCGCCGGCAAGTGGCAGATGAACGACAGCTACGGCAACGACGAGAACATTCGGCGAACCCTCGGCGAGAGCACCGTGTACCTTCACGAGGCCGATGTGCAGGCGCTCGACCTCCGGGACGGCGAGACGGTTGAGCTCTGCAATCCGACCGGGTCATTGGCGTTTCGAGTCGCCGTCTCATCGGCGGTCCCGCCCGGGGTAGCGCTCACCCACAAGGGTCGATGGCCGAAGCTCGAGGCGGCGGGTCACAATGTCAACGTGCTCAACCCCGGAGTCGCGACCGATATGGGAGAGAGCTCGAGCGTGCACGGCACCGAGGTCGAGCTGAGGAAGGGATGATGCTTCAGGCGGCCTCCCCGGGATCGCCCGGGCACTGGCTCGAGATCAGGCGCTCGACAAGCTCCGGGATCTTGTCCGCGTCGAGGTTCGCGAACGCGAAGCGCAGGTAGTGCTCCTGGCCGGGGCCGAACATGCTCCCGGGCAGGCACAGGATGTTTTGCTGCGCCACCAGCCGGCGCGCCACCGATGTGGCCGACTCCTCGGCGAACGGATGTCGGAGATAGGCGAAGTAAGCGCCGCTCGCGACCAGCTCATAGCGCAATCGATTGCTGCAGAATGCGCTACGTAATGCCGCCATTCGCGAGCGCATCAGGCGGACCTTGTCGGTGCGCCAGTCGGCAAGCTGAGTCAGGCCGTACAAGGCAGCTCGTTGGCCGATGTGGGACGGGCAGATGGCCAGGCAGTCCAGTATCTTCTCCGCCTGGGCCAGCAGGTGCGGGCCCGCGATCATCGCACCCACCCGATACCCGGTGAGCGCATATGCCTTGGAGAAGCTGAACAGCTGCACGAACGTGCGGTCCCAGTCCCGGTGCGTGAACAGGCGGTGAGGTGCGGCAGGACGTGCGCGGAAATCCTTGTAGGTCTCGTCGACCACGAGCGCGATCTCGCGCTCGCGGGCGAGGTCGTAGAGTGCATCGAAGAGCTCGGGCGGATACTCGGTTCCGCTCGGATTGTTCGGGCTCACGAGCACGATCGCCCGGGTGCGCTCGTTGACCAAGGTCTCGAAGTCCGCCACCCTCGGGTGGTGCGTTTCTTCGAAGGCGACGTGGCGGGCTCGAATGCCGCGCATATCGAGCCACATCTGATGGTTGAAGTAGTAGGGGAGGGGCAGGATGATCTCCTCGCCCGGTCGAGCGAGCGCATCCATGGCCACGCAAAACGCCTGATCACAGCCGGCGGTGATTGCCACCTGGCGGTGATCCAACGAACCTCCGTAGTCATCGCTAAGATGGGCGGCGAGGGCGCGGCGCAGCTCCGCGATTCCCAGGATGTCGGTGTAGAGGCCGGTCTTGGGATCCGTGACGATCAGCTCGGCGAGGTGAGTCAGCAGCTCGGCGGCCGGTGGGTAGCTCGGCACCGCCTGTGAGACGTCGAGCAACGGTAGCCCATTCGGAGCAGCTCGCTGTCGCACCCATCCGTGCGCCTGCGCGATCGGCGGCGTGACGACACCCTCGATGAGTGGATTGGATCGGTAACTCATGCCGCCCGGGCCTGCCTCAATCGGTTGCCGCGACCATAGCCGAACCGGGCCCGGGAAGCCACGTACCGGCCCTTGGCGGTGCGGCATGCGAGGTCCCGATCGGCGGTTTCATGGCGCGGGCGGTCGCAAGCCTCCCCGGGTAAGAACCTCCTTCGGTGAAACAGACCCCGGCACGACCCGGTCTTATGGAACAGGCGGCGGAAGCTACTACCGGGCGGCGGTCGGTGAATAACGCGCAGCGACGATTTGAAAGGATGGTGAACGCGCTCGCGAGCGACCTGTACCGGTATGCGTTCATGCTGTGCCGGAATCCGACGCTGGCCGAGGACCTGGTACAAGAGACGTTCATGCGCGCCTGGCGGAAACTGCATACCTTGCGCGACGAGCGCAAGGTGAAGAGCTGGCTGATAACGACCTTGCGCAGGGAGTACGCGCGCGGATTCGAGCGCTACCAGCCGCAGTTCGACGGGGTGAACGTCGACGAGCTCGGGGCGGAGCCGGATAGCCTGGAGCGCGATGCCGAGGTGTGGGAACTGAGGCGCGCGGTCCTGGGTTTGCCCTCCAAGTACCGCGAGGTGTTGGTGCTGCAGGTGGTGGGGGGTTACACCGGCGCCGAGATCTCGGCGCTCCTCGAGCTTCCCTTGCCCACCGTGAACACGCGACTTTTCAGGGCTAGGCAGAAGTTGCGCCGCGACCTGACGGGCGAAGGCGGGGCGCTGACCCGCGGTCAGCGAGCGATCGAATGAACTGCTTGGAATTCCGGCGTACGCACGATACCGAGCCGGCTAGCCGGGACGAATCATTCCTGCGTCACCGGCGTGAATGCGCGGCGTGCCGGGCGCACTCTGCTCGGGCGGCTTGCTTCGAGCAGCAGCTCGCCGCATCGATGCAGGTGCCGGTACCGGAGAATCTCGCTTCCAAGATATTGCTGCGGCAATCGTTTCTCGCCGGTGACCGGCGAAACCGGTGGCCGCGCTACGGGCTCGCGCTGGCGGCGAGTTTGGTGCTGCTGGCGGTTCTTCTCTACCGGCCGTACGAGATCGAGCCCGTCCCCGGCCTCGACCGGGACGTGGTCGAGGTGATTGAGGTCGCGCAGCACGCGCTCGCCGCCTCGAAGCCGGTTGCCTGGGCGCAGGTTCAACTCGCGTTGAGACCCGCCGGAGTGGGGCTGTCGGGAGATATCGGAGTCGTTACGCTTGCGAGCCCCTGCGTCGTGCGTGGCAAGATCGCCGGTCACATCGTGATCCGGGGTGACAAGGCGCCGGTCACCGTCTTGCTGATGCCGAGTGAGCGGGTTCGGGTGCGCTCGTCCTTCGGCGGTCCGGATTATCGTGGTTACCTGGTGCCCACGGACGCAGGCACGATTGCAATCGTGGGGGCTCCGGAAGAGGGCCTCGAGCGCTTCGAGGATCAGGTTCGCGCGGCTGTGCGCTGGAAGGCGTGAGGATGTCGAGAAGTCGTCTCTCTCGTCCGCTGCCTCGCGGGGTCTAGTCCCAATAGTTCACCAAGGCGCCTCGCCGCTCGGCATTGAGCTTCTGAGAGCGATGAGAAAACTAACCGTTTTGGGCGGCCTGTGCTCGGTGCGAATGGTTTCCGCGGCGAGTCTACCCGGGCGCTGGTTCGGCCATGCGTGCCCGGACTTGGGCTTCGCGCAAGCGATAGCTACGGCTATCCCTTGCGCTCCAGCCCGGAGCCCAGACGCGCGTATCCGTCGCGACCGTCCCGGGTCCTTGGTGAAGCATCCGGGCTAGCCGAGGCCCGAGCGCTTCATCGTGCAGTCACAGATTTTTACAACTCCGCTCGGCTTTTCGTCTGGTATTTTTCCGGACGCGTCATTATGATTGCGAGGCTCGTGGGTAGCCGCGAATGCTGATGCGAAAAAAATAAGTTTCGCGACCTTAAACTGAACTGAATCGATGAGGGAGGACGTCCATGCCAAAGGCGAAAGGCGACGCTGGGGTGCGCCGCTTGAGCGCGCTCAAGGATCCGCTCAACAAGACCCAGCTTCTGACGGCGCTGGCCGAATCCACTGAGTTGTCGAAGAAGGACGTCGCTGCGGTTCTCGACGCGCTGTCCGACGTGGTTCATCGACATCTCAAGAGACGCGGGGCGGGGCAGTTCACATTGCCCGGCTTGCTCAAGATCAAGACGTTGAGGAGGCCTGCAACTCCCGCGCGCAAGGGCATCAATCCGTTCACCAAGCAGGAGGCGGTGTTCAAGGCCAAGCCCGCCCGCACCGTGGTGAAAGTGCAGCCGCTCAAAGGGCTCAAGGATATGGTCGACTGACGGATGGGCTCCGCCGCCGCGCGGCGGAGCCCGTAATGCCGTTAGAGGGAGCGCAACAGCTCGTTTATCGCCACTTTCCCGCGGGTCTTATCATCCACCTGCTTGACGATGACGGCACAGTAGAGACTGTGGGTGCCGTCCTTGGCCGGCAGGTTTCCCGAGACCACGACCGAGCCCGATGGTATACGGCCGAAGCTCACCTCGCGGGTTTCCCGATGGTAGATGCGGGTGCTCTGGCCGATGTACACCCCCATCGAGATCACCGATCCGCGCTCAACGATGACCCCCTCGACGATCTCGGAGCGCGCCCCGATGAAGCAATCGTCTTCGATGATGGTGGGCGACGCTTGGAGGGGCTCGAGGACGCCGCCGATCCCCACCCCGCCCGAGAGATGCACGTTCTTCCCGATCTGGACACACGAACCAACCGTGGCCCAGGTGTCTACCATCGTCCCGCTGTCGACGTAGGCGCCGATGTTGACGTAGGACGGCATCAGGATCACATCAGGAGCGATGAATGCGCCTCGTCTCACGCACGCGGGCGGCACGATTCTTGCCCCGATGTGCCGAAAGTCCTCCGACTCGTAGGCGGCGAATTTCAACGGCACCTTGTCGAAATAATTGGTGAATCCACCGGGGACGATCTGGGTCTCACTCAGCGTGAACGAGAGTAACACCGCCTTCTTGACCCACTCGTTTACTCTCCACTCCCCATTCACTTTGTCCGCCACCCGGATCTCGCCGGCATCTAGGCCGAGGATCACTTCCTCCACGGCATCTTTCAGCTCCGCATTGGCTGACCGGGCAGCGCTCAATGATGCCCGGCGCTCGAATCCCGCCTCGACGATCGGTCTCAGATTATCCATTGCGTTTCCCGTGTTGATTGAGTGCCCAGCTGACGTGCTCCCGGACCAAGCTCGAGCGATCCGCGGATCGCCCCTCGAGGGCGGAGATCACCTCCGGGGTGGTCACGGCGTTGCCGAGCGCAACCGCGATGTTACGTGACCAGCCCTCATATCCCACCCTCCGGATCGCCATGCCCTCGGTGTTGCGCAGGAACTCGCTTTCGCTCCACGCGAACAGGTCGACCAAGCGCCTGGCGTCGAGGCCGTGCCGGGGAAGAAAGTCCGCCACGTCGCTCGCTCGTGCAAATCGATTCCAGGGGCAGACCAGCTGGCAATCGTCGCAGCCGAAGATCCGGTTACCGATGAGGGGGCGCAGCTCGACCGGGATCGTGCCACGAAGCTCGATGGTCAGGTACGAGATACAACGGCGCGCGTCGAGCTCGTAAGGAGCTACGATGGCAGCGGTGGGGCAGATGTCGAGGCAGGCGCGGCAGGTGCCGCAGTGATCGCCTACCGCCTGGTCGGCCGGGAGAGGCAAGTTGGTGTAGAGCTCTCCGAGGAAGAACCACGAGCCCCCGTCTCTCGCGATCAGATTCGTGTGCTTGCCGATCCAGCCGAGTCCTGCGTTTCGAGCCAGGGCCTTCTCGAGCACCGGAGCGCTGTCGACAAAAGCGCGATAACCGAAGTGGCCGACAACCTCCTCGATGCGTTCGGCCAAGCGATGCAAGCGCCTGCGAATCACCTTGTGGTAATCGCGCCCGAGGGCATAGCGGGAGATGAAGCCCAGCGTATCGTTCGCTAGCACCGCATCGGTGGGGGCGGCGCCCGCTGGCAAGTAGTCCATCGCCACCGACACCACCCGAATCGTGCCCGGGACGAGCGTCTCGGGCCGGCTGCGCTTGGTGCCGTGACGTGACATGTACGACATTTCACCGTGGCGCCCGGCGGCCAACCAGTTGAGGAGATGAACCTCGTCACCGTCGAGGTCGACGTCGGTAATGCCCGCTCGCCGAAATCCGAGCTCCCCGGCCCAGCGCTTGATGTCTTCGGCGAGGGTCCGAAATTTGACCTCGTACATCGAAGACGGGGTGCAACGCGTGGCGGAGTCGGAGACCATATGGGCGAGTGACATACGAATCGTGAAGGCTCATTCTACCGCATCGATCGGGTAGCCCCGATCGGAGAATTGTCTGTGTGAAGGATGACTCCTTTACGTTATCCTTTGGTGGTGGTGCGGCAGGCGGTGCCAGTGTCAAACGCGCAAACAGTGACCCACATGCAAGCGTTCTCAACTCTCGACGGGCTCGTGGTGCCGCTCGACCGGGCCAACGTGGACACCGATGCGATCATTCCCAAACAGTTTCTGAAGTCCATCGAGCGCACCGGATTTGGCGTGAATCTGTTCGACGAGTGGCGCTACCTCGACCATGGTGAGCCGGGTCAGGACGTGAGCATGCGCGCTCCGGACCCTGAATTCGTCCTCAACCTTGAACGCTACCAGGGTGCTCAGGTACTGCTTGCCCGGGAAAACTTTGGGTGCGGTTCGAGCCGGGAGCATGCGCCATGGGCATTGCTGGACTACGGAATCAGGGTGGTCATTGCTCCGAGCTTCGGGGATATCTTCGCGAGCAACTGCTTCAAGAACGGCATCCTGCCGGTCGAGCTTTCGAGTCAGACGGTGGACGATCTGTTCAACGAGGTCGAGGCATCCCCGGGGTACCGACTGAAGGTGGACCTGGAGGCTCAGATCGTAATGACCCCGAGCGGCAAGGTTCATCGGTTCGATGTCGATTCGTTCCGAAAGTATTGTCTGAGCAAGGGTCTGGACGAGATCGACCTCACCATGCAGCACGCCCACGACATCAAGGCCTACGAAACTCGCCGCCAGCGCGAAGCACCCTGGCTGTTCTCCGACGATTGAATACTCGATGAGCAAGACCATCCTGATCCTTCCGGGCGACGGTATCGGGCCCGAGATCATGGCCGAGGCCGTGAAAGTGCTATCCGCTCTGCAAGCATCGGGCGATCTCGATGTGGAGCTGCGAACCGGGCTGATCGGCGGGGCGGCCATCGACGCTCACGGCACGCCGCTGCCCGATGAGACGTTAGAGCTTGCCCGCGGGGCCGATGCGGTCTTGTTCGGGGCAATCGGCGGACCGAAGTGGGACGCGGTCGACCGGGAGCAGCGTCCCGAGAAGGGGCTGCTTCGACTCAGAGCCGAGCTCGGCGTTTTTGCGAACCTCCGCCCGGCCGTCATGTTCCCGCAGCTTGTGGATGCATCAACCCTCAAGCCTTCGGTGGTGTCCAAGCTCAACATCATGATCGTGCGGGAGCTTACGGGCGGACTCTACTTCGGCAAACCGCGCGGCATTCGCACCTTGGACTCCGGCGAGCGCGAAGGCTATAACACCCTGGTTTACCGGGAGTCTGAGATCGAACGGATCTGTCGGGTCGCGTTCGAGATTGCGGCGGTGCGCAGCCGGCGCCTGTGCTCGGTCGACAAGGCCAACGTGCTCGAGGTCTCGGAGCTGTGGCGGGAGATCGCGACCAAGATGGCGGGCGAGTTCCCGACCGTCGAATTTTCGAGCATGTACGTCGACAATGCTGCGATGCAGCTGGTGAAGGCGCCGAAACGTTTTGACGTAATCGTGACGAGCAACCTCTTCGGCGACATCCTCTCGGATCTCGCCGCGATGCTCACGGGGTCCATCGGGATGCTTGCTTCCGCGTCGCTGGACGCGGCCGGCAAGGGGCTGTACGAACCGGTGCACGGTTCTGCTCCCGACATCGAGGGTAAGGGCATCGCCAATCCGCTCGCGATGATTCTGTCAACCGCGATGATGCTGCGCTACTCTCTCAAACGCGTAGGGCTCGCTGAGCGAGTCGAGGCCGCAGTGAGCGCCGTCCTGGACGAGGGGATTTGTACGCCGGATCTTGACGTGCCCAACGCGCAGTTCGTTCGCACGAGCGAGCTCGGAGATGCGGTGGTCGCGGCGCTTTGAGCACTGGCGATCTGGTTCGGGCGAGGTAATCCATGGTTCGAAGACTGAGTGAGAACATGTTCGATGTAGCGGTCGTGGGCGCAACCGGGGCGGTGGGCGAGACGATGATGTCAATCCTCGAGCAGCGCGAGTTTCCGGTTTCCAAGTTGTACGCGGTTGCCAGCAGCCGGTCGGCCGGGCGCCGCGTTCAGTTCCACGGTAAGAGCGTCACCGTCGAGGACCTGGCGGAGTTCGACTTCTCGAAAGTCCAAATCGGGCTGTTTTCGCCCGGTGCCAAGGTGTCGGCGGAGTACGCGCCGCGGGCGGTGGCGTCCGGCTGCGTGGTCGTCGACAACACCTCCCAGTTTCGCTACGACGATGACATTCCCCTCGTGGTGCCGGAGGTCAATCCCGACGAGGTGGCCGGTTACAAGAACCGCGGCATCATTGCCAACCCGAACTGCTCGACCATTCAGATGGTGGTGGCGCTCAAGCCCATCTACGACGCCGTGGGCATCGAGCGGATCAACGTGTGCACCTATCAGGCCGTGTCAGGGACCGGCCGCCGGGCCATCGAGGAGCTTGCGAGCCAGACGACTGGCCTCCTCAATTTGAAGCCGGTCACCTCGAAGGTGTACCCGAAGCAGATTGCATTCAATGCTTTGCCCCACATCGATGTGTTCATGGACAACGGATACACCAAGGAAGAGATGAAGATGGTCTGGGAGACGCGCAAGATCATGGGGGACAAATCAATCCGGGTGAATCCCACCACCGTCCGGGTGCCGGTGTTCCACGGGCATTCCGAGGCAGTTCACCTCGAGACCAAGACCAAGATCACTGCCAGCGAGGCGCGATCCCTGCTCGAACGGGCGCCCGGGGTCGTCGTGCTGGACCGTCGCGAGGACGGTGGTTATCCCACCGCAGTCACCGAGGGCGCGGGCAAGGACCCGGTGTACGTCGGGCGGATTCGGGAGGATATCTCCCACCCCTGCGGTCTAAACTTATGGGTGGTCTCGGACAATTTGCGTAAGGGAGCGGCGCTAAACAGCGTCCAAATTGCGGAAATTTTGGTCAAAGCCTATCTGTAAGCTATAGTTAGTCGCTGATCATAAACCATATTCGTAGGTTTGGGCGAACGTGCCAGTGGGGGCACGTTTGCGCTTGAGCGGAGGGATCCTGATGCGGTTTCGCTCAATGGAGCACGAGAGCTGACGAAGTTGGTGAACTGTCACAAGTTGACCTCGGCGGTGGCCATCCTCTTGCTGAGCATGCCGGCTGCGGTGAGCGGGCTGGGGCTGGGGGATATCGAGCTGCTCTCGGCGCTCAATGAGCCCTTGGATGCGCGCGTGACGTTGCGCTCGGTGAAGCCGGGGGACGTCGACGGGCTCCAGGTTGGTCTCGCGTCGAGCGAGGAGTTCGAAAGAGCGGGCCTCGACCGACCGTTCGTGCTGTCTCGTCTGCGGTTCTCCGTGGTGCAAGGACCGGGCAGCCAGGCGGCCATTCGCATCGTGACGAGTGACCCGGTAAAAGAACCTTTCCTGAACTTCCTCCTCTCGGTCAACTGGCCCGAAGGTCGGGTCATCCGCGAGTACACCGTGCTCCTCGATCCCCCGGTCTATGGGGCTGCGATTCGCGCCTCGGTGCGTGAAGCGGTGACCACCGTGGATACGCTGCCGCTGCCCGAGCAGGCCGAGCCGGCGACAACGGCGTCGAGCGCGGCTGCAGGCGGCGCGCCGACGGTGGCTCCCATCGGTCCGGCCCCGGGGGCGCTCGGTGCAACCTATGGGCCGGTCCAGTCGAGCGATACTGCGTGGTCGCTGGCGCGGCGTTACCGTCCCGACCGCTCGGTCAGCATCCAGCAGATGATGCTGGCAATGCTGCGCGCCAATCCCGAGGCGTTCTCACAGAATAATGTCAACACCCTGCGGGCCGGGGCGGTGCTTCGCATCCCTGACCTGGGTGAGATCAACGCGGTGAGCGCCGCTATCGCACTGGAAGAGGTCAAGAACCACCATGCGCTGTGGGAGGACTACCGCCAGTCGATCGGCGCAGCGCCCGCCAGCGCGCCCGCGGAAGGCCCCGCCGAAGCGCAGACCACCACCGATGCGGGGACGTCGGCGAGCGTTGCGGCCGAGGATACCTCGAGCACGGACGCCTCGCGGCTCGAGCTCGTCAGCGCCGGCTCGGCAACCGAGGGGGCAGGTGGGCTCTCGCCCGGATCGCAGGCGGAGAAACTGCAAAATGAGCTTCACGCGGCCCTCGAGGAGCTCGATAGTCGCAAGCGCGAGAATGAGGAAATTCAGGACCGTCTCGTGGAGACGGAATCCCTGATCGAGGACCTCCAGCGCCTGATAGAGCTCAAGGATGACAACATCGCCGCCCTGCAAGCCCAGCTTGCAGAGGTGCAGGCGGCCCGCGCGGTGCTCGAGGCCGAAGCGGCGCAGATGACGGAGCCGATGGCGAGCGCGGAGGAGCCGGCGGCGGAGGCAACCCCCGAACCGCCGCGGGCGCAGGTCCCCCTGCCGCCACCCGCAGGCGAGTCGCAGTCATGGTTTGACAAGGTGCGCTCGCTTGCTACGGATAACTCCGCCGTGCTCGGTGCGGGCGCCGGCGGGGTCTTGCTCGTGGCCCTGATCGGCTTCCTCCTCGCGCGGCGACGGCGCGCCGATGCCACCGAGCCACTCGCGGCTACCCGCGGCGAGGAGTCGTTGCCGACGGTCGCCGAGGCGGACGAGGTTCTGGTTGAGCCCGCGGCGGGCTTGGTCGAGCTCCCGGAGGAGATTGTTCCGGCGGCCGAGGAAGCAATCGAGATCGATTCGGCGTTGGCAGAGGAAACGGCCGAGGCGCCGGCCGTCAGCCCACCGCAGGAGGACGATCTGCTCGAGGGCCTCAACATCTACCTCGCCTACGAGGATTACGACAATGCAACGAAGCTCGTCAAGGGAGTCATAGAGACCCACCCAGACCGGCCAGAGTACAAGCTGAGGTTGCTGGAGATCTTCTACGCAGCGAAGGATGCGCCCGAGTTCGAGACGGCGGCGCGCGCGCTTCAGTCCGCGGTCGGTGACGACAGCCCGTTGATGGAGAAGGCGCGCGCCTGGTGGGCGGACCTCTCCCCTGGCCGTGCCCTGTTCGCGTCTCCAGTCGACGATGCAACCGCGTTCGACGAGACGCATGTCGGGCTCGTGGACGAGAGCGAGGACATCTTCGACGTGACGGGGGCCGGCGCGGTGGACCGGTCCGATACGATGGAGATCAGCCTCGACGATGTCGAGGCGGAGGGTGAAGCGAGCGGAGTCGATCTGGACCTGGGGTTTGAGTTCGAAGACGACCTCGACGAGTCGATGGAAGTGACTGAGGCTGCACCTGAGGCGCCCGCGGCTCGGCCTGGAGGCGAGGTGGTGGGCGCCGAGCTGGGCGAATCGACCGGCGACATCGATTTCGACCTGGGTTGGGAGAGCGATGCCGAGACCGAGGCGCAAGCCGGCGCCGAGCCGGGGGAAACCACCGGCGGAATTGATCTGGACCTGGGTTTGGATAGTGAACCCGAACCGGTGCCCGCTCCCCGAGCGGAAGTGGCCGAGATCGCTGATGGGCTCGACTTCGACCTGGGGCTCGACGAGGAGGTCCCGCTGGAGCCGCCGGTTGAGGTGGGTGAGGCTACCGGGGAGCTCGACTTCGACCTGGGCCTCGAGGAGGAGGGGCCAGCGGAGCCGACGCCGGAGCCGGAGGTGGGCGAGGTCACCGGCGAGATTGACTTCGATCTGGGGCTCGAGGACGAGGCGCCGGCAGAGCCGATTCCGGAGCCCGAGGTGGGTGAGGTCACCGGTGAGATTGACTTCGACCTCGGGCTCGAAGACGAGGCGCCCGCGGAGCCGGTGTCGGAGCCGGAGGTGGGTGAGGTCACCAGCGAGCTTGACTTCGATCTGGGGCTCGAGGATGAGGCGCCGGCGGCGTCGACGCCGGAGCCGGAGGTGGGCGAGGTCACCGGTGAAATTGACTTCGATCTCGGTCTCGAAGACGAGACGCCGGCGGAGTCGATGCCGGAGCCCGAGGTAGATGAGACAACCGGCGAGCGCGACGCCGACCTCGCACCCGGAGCGAAACCGAGAGCGGAAGCGGGTTCGGCCGACTTAGACCTTGACCTCACAGGGCAGACGCACTCGGCGGAGACGGAAGCCGGCCCGGGCGAGCCGCCGCTCGGCCGCGGTGACGAGGACCTGGCGGCCGTGCGAACGGAAGAGGAAACCGTGGTCGATCTCTCGGTCGAGTCGCCGCAGGTTCAGGCTGGTGGGAGCGCGCGCGCGGCGGTACGCGGCGGGGGAGCATCGGCGCTTGCTTTCGACGAGGGCGAGCCGACCGTGGCGGACTCGACGGAGATTCCGGGGGAGGCGTCCGGCGCCACGCAAGACGAGGTGCGCCTAGGCTCCGGTCGGGTTGGGGGCGGAGTCGAACCCGAGTCGGCGGAAGGGCAGGCGATGGGCCTCGTTGCGGACGAGGATGACACTGTCCCACTCGCTGCCGACGACGCTGCCGTCGAGATGGAAGTTGGACAGGACCGTACGGAGTATCTCTTACGCGAGGCCGCGCCGGCTTCGCCGACGCCCGCGGATGAGACTGAGGAGCTCGATCTCACGCTGGACGCCGACGCGCCGGCCGCGACGGGTGATTTGGACTTCGACCTCGGAGCTGCAGGTCCGGTTGGTGACGAGGAAACTGGAACCGGCGTAGACGACGGGCGCCAGGACATGGATTTC
>JBFHLI010000015.1:0-24435 GCA_041594935.1 Gammaproteobacteria bacterium
CCTGCGCGCGGGCAGGTGGGGCCGAGACGGGAAACATGCGCGTCCAGCGTGGAGCATGGCTCAGAAGTCTGCCCGCGGGGTGTTGACGCCGTCCTCGTCCGGCCCGTCTCAGGATGGGCCCCGGACCATGTTCGGAGTCTGCGCCTCGGCCGACCCCCCGCCTAATGTCCCGGCGATTCGACTCCGCGCGGGAGCCGGCGAGGCCGGGTACCCGGGCGCCGGGGGGACTCGGGTCAGGCGTCGGTCAGGCGAGATTTTTCGGAGTCGTCCGCCGCGGCATCGGCCGGGCGGGCGTCGTCGTTCGTCTCGGACATCGATTCAGCGGATTCAGCTTCCGCCTTCGCGGCGAGCTTGGCCTGTCGCTTGGCCTCGCGCTTCTCGGCCTTGGCCTTGGCCCTCGCATTACGTTCGAACGCATAGTTTGGCTTTCGCGCCATCGTGCATAATCTCCTGGCAACATCGAGCCTGACACGGCGACCGCATCACGAGATGCAGCCACCGGCCGCTCGAGAAAAAAATTCAGTCGACGAGCTTTATGTTCTCGGCGGAGGTCCGGCCGTCACGGCCAGTTCCAAGCTCGAACTCTATCTTCTGGCCCTCGACCAGTCCGCTGATTCCGGCCCGCTCGAGGGCCGAGATGTGAATGAACACATCCTTGCTCTTGTCCTCGGGTGCCACGAACCCAAATCCCTTTGCGGGGTTAAACCACTTAACGGTTCCTATCGCCATCGTCATTTCCTCAGTTCTGATTTGACATCGGTACTACCAGCTCGGCCGCGCGAGCTACCGGGCTCGACCCGAGCTCCGGACGGGTGTCGCGCACCCTCGAAGCGCAACCGACGGCAGACGGCCCACGGCAGAGTTGGAACGAGCACCTCGCATTCTCGGGGATCTCCGGCCTCATGGCTACGGCAAGGCTCGCGGCGTTACCGCAAATGCACCCTCGCTCTCCCGCCGCCGCGTGACGGCCGCCGTGCTTGGAACCGCGTACACCCCCAGGGCGGGTGGCTCTCAACCGGCCGGCCGGTGCCGCCGTGGTCGGCCCCCGCGCGGAGGCGCCGCGCGGCCCACCCGACTCGATCGGTCACGACCCGTTCTGCGGCCGGCCCCCTGCCCGATCGGCTGCGGGCGTGCGTTCGGGTCCGGCTCGAAGCCGGTAAGCTCGCGGGCCGGCAGGCGATGCCCGAGCAGCTTCTCGATGTCTCGCAGCAGCTGCCCCTCGTCGATACAAACCAGCGACACCGCCTCGCCACTCGCACCGGCCCGCCCGGTACGTCCGATGCGGTGCACGTAGTCCTCGGCCACGTTCGGCAGCTCGAAGTTGATCACGTGCGGGAGTCCGTCGATGTCGAGTCCTCGTGCGGCAACGTCGGTCGCCACCAACACCCGCACTTCGCCCTGCTTGAAGCTCGCGAGTGCGCGGGTGCGCGCATTCTGACTCTTGTTCCCATGGATCGCGGCCGTCGTCAGCTGCGCCCGCTCTAGCTTCCTTGCGAGCTTGTTGGCGCCGTGCTTGGTGCGCGTGAATACGAGCGCCTGCTTCCATCCGCCGCGGTGGATGAGCTCGGCGAGAAGATCGGTCTTGCGGTGCCGATCGACGCGATAGATGATCTGTTCGACGGTCTTCGCGGCGCTGTTTCGCGGCGCGACCTCGATGAGGCGCGGTCGATTGAGTAGGCGATCGGCGAGCGTCTTAATCGGATCGGCGTAGGTGGCACAGAAAAGCAGGTTCTGGCGTTTCGCTGGCAAGAGAGACAGCACTCTCTTGATGTCGTGGACGAAGCCCATGTCGAGCATCCGGTCCGCTTCATCCAGCACGAGTATCTCGACCCTTCCGAGGTCGATCGTGTTGCGCGACGCGTGGTCGAGCAGCCGCCCGGGAGTTGCCACCACGATGTCGCGGCCCTCGCGCAGGGCATCCAGCTGCGGCCCCATGCCGACGCCGCCGAAGATTGTGGTGCTGCGAATCGGGACGTGGGCTCCGTAGGTACGAATGCTCTCCCCCACCTGGATGGCAAGCTCGCGCGTCGGAATCAGAACCAGGGCACGAACCGGGCACGGCCGCGAGCGCGGCAACGGGCTTGCCAGCAGGCGCTGAAGAAGCGGCAGCGTGAATCCCGCCGTCTTGCCGGTCCCGGTCTGGGCGGCTGCGAGCAAGTCTTCGCCCGCGAGTATGGCTGGGATTGCCTCGCGCTGTACCGGCGTGGGCGTCTCGTAGCCCTGCTCGCGTACCGCACGCAGCAACTCGGCCCGAAGGCCAAGCGAATCGAATGTCATAGAAATACTCCTGATTGCGATCGGGCAACACGTGCCCGCACCGGTCCGGCGTCGTGAGTGGAGAATCGGGGATAGCCTTAGGGGTATGCCGCGAGCGGGAGCTGACCTGAACCGGATATCGTCAACCACGCCTTGAAATCGTACATGATTCGTGCCGAAAAATCACCCGAAAGGGCGCGAGTAAAACCTTAAGCACGCGAGGAAAGGGTAGACTCGTCCCGGCCATGTCGATCACGGCAGGGCGTCGGGGCCGTCTTTGGGGGCGGTGAACTGGGAAGGGAGGCCAAGAGCGATGATCATCACCCATCAGGGCAAGTCACCCCAGGTTCACTCCACCGCTTATGTGGCGCCGAACGCGGCGGTATGCGGTGATGTCGTGGTCGGTCCGGGTTGCCGCGTTCTGTTCGGCGCGCAGGTCATCGCGGAGCGGGGGTGTATCGAGATCGGCGCCGAATGCATCGTGATGGAGAACGCGGTGTTGCGCAGCGGGGCGGACCACCCGCTCCGGATCGGCAAGAACTGTCTCATCGGTCCGTGCGCTCACGTCGTGGGCTGTGTCATCGAAGACGAGACGTTCGTGGCCACGGGCGCTGCGATCTTTCACGGAGCGCATCTCGGCAAGGGTTGTGAGGTTCGCATCAACGCCGTGGTGCATCTGAAGACCCGGATCGCGCCCGCAGAGATCGTGCCGATCGGATGGGTGGCGGTCGGCGACCCGGCCTCGATTCTGCCGCCCAGTGAGCACGAGAAGATCTGGGCGATCCAGAAACCGCTGAATTTCCCGCTGACCGTGTATGGCTGCGATCGGTCGCAGGCTGATATGGTAACCATCACGCGACGCCTGTCCGAGTCGCTTGGTACGCACTTACACGATGACATTACCGGCTAAGCACCCCAAGGACTCTCGCGCCGCCACCCTGGAGCGGTTGCTCTACGTGGTGCTGTTCTTCTTCGTTTACAGCGTTGCCGAGGTCGTTCTCGGGGCGGTGGTGGTGATCCAGTTCGGGTTCGTCCTGATCACCGGGGCCCGCAATGAGAACCTGCTACGCTTCGGCGCGAGTCTAAGCCGGTTCATCTACGACGTGTTTCGGTACATGACCTTCAACCGGGACGACCGCCCGTTCCCGTTTCAGCCTTGGCCTCCGCCCTAGCGTGTTCGAGGGTTTGTTTCCGGTCCCCTCGCGCCGGCGGGCTGGAGCTCACCCGGTCGCGGCGGCGGGGCCTGCCGTGAGCGGCCCCGATGCGGGGTTGCTTCCGTGAGTCCCGCGTTCGAACGCGAGGAGTACGCCCAGCGACTGGCCCGGGTGCAGGCGCAGATGGCCGAGCATCGCCTCGATGCCTTGCTGATCGGTGACCCGGCGAACATGAACTGGCTGACCGGTTTCGACGCCTGGTCGTTCTACGTGCCGCAGCTGGTCGCGGTCACCTTTGATCGCGGCCCGATCTGGATGGGGCGAGGGATGGACGCGGGCGCTGCCCGTCTCACCACCTACCTCGACGACGACTCCATCGTGACGTACCCGGAAGACTTCGTGCAGCGCGCGGGCGTCCACCCGATGGATTTTCTGGCAGAGCGGCTGCGTGCCTTCGGTCTGAGCCGCAAACGCCTGGGCTACGAATCAGACACCTATTATTTCTCGCCTCGCGCGCTGGACGCGCTGCGCTCGGGCTTGCCCGAGGCGGATTTCGTGGATGTCGACCTGCTGGTGAACTGGGTCCGTGCGATAAAGAGCGAGGCGGAGATCGCGTACATGCGCGACGCCGCCCTCATAGCAGACGAAGCGCATCGCGTGGCGCGCGAAGGGGTTCGCCCCGGCGTACGCCAGTGCGACCTGATGGGTGAGATCCTGCGCTGCCAGGTCGGTGGAAACGCGGGTTTCAGCGGCGACATGACCGCACTCTCACCGCTCATCTTGGCCGGCAAGGCGGCGTCGACCGCACACCCGATGTGGAGCGACGAGACGTTCGAGAATGGCCAGACCGTGGCGTTCGAGCTCGGAGGGACCCGGCACCGCTACAACGCCGGGCTCTCGCGCACCGTGCATCTCGGTCGTCCGCCGAGGGTGCTGACCGAGACCGCGAGCGCGGTGGAAGAGGGTCTCGAGGCGGCGCTCGACGTGCTTCGCGATGGCTGCGTCGCGGGCGAGGTGCATGCGGCGTGGAAGCGGGTCCTGGACCGGCACCGCCTGCAAAAGGAAAGCCGCATCGGCTACGCCATCGGGGTTGGCTATCCCCCGGACTGGGGCGAGCACACCGTCAGCCTGCGAGCCGGGGAGCCGACCGTCATCCGCACCGGCATGACCATCCACGTGATCCTCGGCATGTGGATGGCGGACTGGGGCATGGAGCTGAGCGAGACGGTCCTGGTGGGCGACACCGGCACGGAGTGCCTGACCTCGTTTCCGCGCGAGGTGCACTTGGTGGATTGACGATTCGCGTACCTACGTGGCTCGGTCAACGTCTCGATCATCGTGCGGACCGAATCGCGCTTCGGTGGCTCAGCCCTTGTCTTCACCGATCCGCGGGTTCAGAGTAGGCCCATCACGTATCTGCCCCGCCGGGGGTGCGAATGCCTGAGCCAGACCCATTTTTCCCGACCGGTGAGCGCGGAGGCTTCTCGCGCGATCCCTACCGGTCCTACACGCTTCCGTCGCGCTTCTACACCGATCCGAGCGTGCATGCCCGGGAGCTCGAGCGCATATTCCATCGCAGCTGGTGCTACGTCGGGCATGAAAGCGAGCTCGCCGACGCCGGGGATTTTTTCGTGGAGCGCGTCGCCCAGCAGCCGGTTGTCGTCGTTCGCGGCGAGGACGGCGAAATGCGGGCGTTCTTCAACGTGTGTCAGCACCGGGGGCACGAGCTGCTGCAGGGCTCGGGGTCGCTTCGCACCGGCATCACCTGCCCCTATCACGGCTGGACGTACGGGCTGGACGGCTCCCTGCGATCGGCGAGATTGACCGACCGGCTGCGGGACTTCGACCGCTCTTGCTTTTCGTTGCGCAGACTTGCGGTGGCCCGGTGCGCCGGCCTGATCCTCGTGAACCTCGATGACACTGCAAGTGATTTCGATGCGGACATGGCGGGTTTGGAAGCGACCATCCTCGATCACTTGCCCCGAATGCCCGAGTTTGCCGCCGCCTACCGGTTCGACTTCGACATCGCCGCCAACTGGAAGCTGGTGGTGGATAACTTCTCGGAGGGTTATCACATTCCGGTGGCCCATCGAAAGCTCGCTCAGGTGCTGGACACGGGCGTCGACGAAGCCTTGATCAGACCGAGATTTGCCCACTTCAAGAGCTCATCGCGATCCGGCTACGAGGGGCTCGAGCTCGAGCCGGGCGCGCCCTATCGGTCGTGGACGATCTGGCCGAACCTGTGCATGCTTAGTCAGCCGGGGTGCGAGAATCTGATCGTGCTGCGCATGGCACCGAACGGCACCGGGCGGTGTCGGGAGCGGGTCGACATCCTCGCGCCCAAGGCGGAACGTCCGGCGAATCTCGCCGAGATCAAGACTCTCTTCGCGGAGCACTTCAATCGAGAGGACATTGCCATCGTCGAGAGCGTGCAGCGCGGGGTTTCGAGCCTGGGGTATGACCAGGGTCGTTACGTCGCCGATGAGGGCGAGGAGTGGTACTCGGAATCGGGCCTGCACCGATTCCACGCTCAGGTTCTCGATGCGCTCGCGGACGACTGAGTTCCGGAGCCCGCCAGCCGGGCATTCACCGGCGCGACGGACGGCCGGATGAAGCGGTTTCGCGAGACGCTGACGGCCTACGCGGAAAAGTCCTACGAGGAGGCCCGCGCGTTGCCGGGCGCGTTCTACACCGACCCGCGCATGCTCGACCTCGAGCTGACCGAGCTGTTCGGCCGGGAATGGGTATGCGTCGGGCGCCTCGAGGAGGTGTCGCAGCCCGGTGATTACCTGACTTTCGACGTCGCGAACGAGCCGGTGGTGGTCGTGCATGGCGAAGACGGAGTCGTGCGCGCGCTCGCCAATGTTTGCCGGCACCGCGGAACGAGAATCGCGAGCCAGGCGGGAAATGCCCGTCACTTCGTCTGCCCCTACCATCAATGGAGCTACGATACGACCGGTCGTCTGATCAACGCCCCCGGCATCAAGGCGCGCGACGGATTCGATCCGAAGGAGTGCCGCCTGCCCGAGGTGAAGTGCGAATCCTGGCACGGCTTCCTGTTCGTTTCGCTCCAAGCGGCGCCGACGCCGGTGTCCGAGCGGCTGGCGGGTCTGTCCGAGATCGTCGGCAGGTACCACCTGGAGGAGATGCGGCTGCGTTATCTTGTGGACGAGACCTGGGACACGAACTGGAAGTGCCTGCTCGAGAACTTCATGGAGGGGTATCACCTGACCCCGCTGCACCGTAAGACCCTGCACCAGGTGAATCCAACCCACCTCTGCCGTCACTTCGACCCGGGCGATGCTTACTTCGGCTACTTCGCGGGCTTTGCGAGCCGGCTCCCTGCGGATCGGATCGGTCACCCCGACCTGTCCGAGGACGAGTTCAACCAATGCGTCATGTTCTGCGTGCCGCCCGGCCTCACGGTGGGCGTCGGCAGCGACTACAGCTCATTCCTGTGCATCCGACCGGACACGACCAGCCGGGTCCGGGTAAAGCTGGGCCTGATCTTCTTCGGGGACACCTGGTCGATGACGCAGATCGATGCGGCGGTTTCGTTGTTCCAGCGCACGATGGCGGAGGACAAGGCGGTGCTTCACGAGCTGCAGCGCGGTATCGGGTCTCGATACTACGTCCCGGGACCGCTCGCCCCGCGCGACGCGGAAGGCCCGCTGTGGGACTTCTACCAGTATCTGAGCCGCCGCTTGACGCCGGTGCTGCGGGGTTGACTCTATCCTTCAGCCGGCGCCGCCGGACGCTGCTCTACGGTCGAGGCTCCTCGATCCGGAAGACGTCGTAGATTATCTCACGCTGGCGGCGCAGCTCGCGGTTCAGCACCTTGTTGGCCTTGGTGGAGGGCAGTGACTTCCAGGCGTCGCTCGCCTCGGCGAGGGCCTCATCCACCATCCAGCGGTGAATGAACTTGCGACCGACGATCTTCCACATCGCGGACCGCTGCTCGTCTGAGAGTGGCTCGGCGTCGAGGTGCCACAGCTTGATATTGCTGATCAGGATGGGGTCAATGCGTGCCACCTCGAGAATCACGGATTCCTCATGCTCAGTGGGAGACATCCGGCTTTGCAGCTCGTTCCTGAATTCCCGCACCGAATCGAAACGGGCGTCGGCGAGCCTGGTAAGTTTGTTGGTCGCCACGCCGCGCCGCTCGATCTCGGCCAGCTCGACTTGCGTCACGAGATAGGAGGCGTCCTTGTAGACCTGTTGATTGAATACGTTCTGGAAAAAGAACAGCGCAACGAAGCAAACCAGGCACGAGATCAATGGGGTGGTGACCCAGCCCGATGCGATGTTGACGAGCACGCCCCACTTAATGCCCCGCCCCCCCTTCAGAAGGCCGATGCCGATGACCGCGCCCACGACTGCCTGGGAGCTCGACACCGGCACCAGCGGGATGGTCGGTAACCCGGCACTCGCCAGGAAGTGCTCCAGGCCTTGAGAGGAGAACAGAAACAGGACGACGGAGTGGGCGACGACCACCACCCAGGCGGCGACCGGGGACAGGGGCAGAAGACCGCTGCCGACCGTCAGCATGACTCTCTTGGAGTATGTGAACACCCCCACCGCGATGGCCACCGCCCCCAGCAGAAACAGCTGTTGCACCGCGGTCAGGTTGCCGAAATCTCCGAGGCTGAAGCTCGAGAACGGGTTGGCCGGCACGAACACGCCCATGACGTTGGCAATGTTGTTCGCTCCGAGGCTGTAGGAGCCAAACGCCCCGGCCAGGATCAGTCCCAGCCGGGTGTAGGCGTCGAGCCGATAAATATGCAGCTTCGCCCATGCCACCACCGCCGTGGTCAGCTTGAAGAGGAGGATGCCGATGACCGCGGCCAGCAGCGGGCAGGCGACCCAGGTGCCGACGATCTTCAGCAGCGACGCCGAATCGGTGGGGAAGCCGCTGAACAGGTTCCAGCCGATGATGGCGCCTACGATGGCCTGACTGGTGGACACGGGCAACCCGGCGCGGGTCATTCCGTACACCGTCAACGCGGCCGAGAAAGCGGCCACGAAGGAGCCGCCGATGGCGTTCACGGCGCCGAGCTTGCCGAGGGTGTGGGCGGCACCGGCCCCGCTCACGACGGCGCCGAGGATGACGAACCCGCTGCAGATGAAGGCCGCGGTGCTGAACTTCACCATGCGCGTGCCGACCGCGGTGCCGAAGACATTGGCCGCATCGTTCGCGCCGAGGGACCAGCCGAGAAACAGACCGCTGGAAAGGAACACGATCACCGCAATATCCATGGTGACGACCCCCCCGGGTTGTTCTCTAGATGGCCCGCTTCAGGGCGAAGATGGCGAGCTTGTCGGCCACGTTCTCGGCGATGTCGGCGATGTTATCGATGTGCAGGACGAAGTGGCGCAGCTGGTTCTTGTAGCTGAGGTCCCCGTCGCCGTCGAAGATCATGCTGAGCACACGGCGGTTGATCTTGTCCGCTTCGCTCTCGAAGAAGATCACCTTGTGAGTGTGGTCGGAAGATTGTTGGCCGTGAAAAAAAGCGCGAAGGGCTGATACCAGCGACTCGACCGTCTCGACCACGGTTTCCACCAGCTTCTTGAACTCGGCCGCCACGTCAGAGGAGAAATCGGGGGCCTCGATCGCAAACTGCCACATCGCGCTCTCGCAGGCGTTGAGAACCTCGTCGGTGTACTCGAGCAACTCGAGCACGTCGCCGCGCGATTCGGGCAACAGGGTTTCGAGATAGAGTCGTCGCTGGATCTGGCGACGTAGATCATCAGCGCGGCTTTCGATCTCGCACATGTGGCGCTGCTTCTCGGCGAAGGCGTCGCGGTCGCCGTCGAGGTAGGAAAACAGGCCGATCCTGAAGGCGAGAGCGCCCTCGGAGACCTTGTCGCAGAACTCCTCGGTCTGCGCCTCCAGCTCCTTGGTCTTGCTGAATAGCGTGAGCATGCGGTTCCCCCCCTTTCGGCGTGACCCTGCAGTCAAACGCACTTTATTGTTTTCGAAGTGTAACACTAACGTCATCTGAGCTCATGCGACCCCTGAATGCGAAGAGATCGTGCATTCTCGGGCGCCTAGCGCCGCCGGTGCGAACGATGGATTGGCCGTGCGTGAAATCAGGTGACGGCAGGCTGGCTCAGGTCAGCAAGGCGATCAGGACGGGCACCAGAATCGCCGTGGCCAGTGCATTGAGACCCATGGCGAGGCTGGAAAAGGCCCCTGCGACCTCGTTGACGGTGAACGCGCGCGCGGTGCCGATGCCGTGCGAGGCGACGCCCATGGCCGTACCTCGGGCGCGCCAGTCCTTCACTCGCACAATATTGAGCGTGAAGGTGCCGAGAGCGGCCCCGGTGATGCCGCTCAGGATGACGAGCACCGCGGTAAGCGAGGGCAGGCCGCCGATCTGCTCGGCGATGCCCATGGCCACCGGCGTGGTGACGGATTTTGGCGCGAGCGAAAGCAGCGTCTCACGCGAGGCTCCGAGCACCCAGGCGATGCCCACGCCGCTAAGCACCGCGGTGACGGAGCCGCATCCGAGCGCCACGCCGAGGGCGAGCGCCGAGCGCCGTACCAGGTGAAAGTGGCGGTACAGAGGAACCGCGAGGGCGACGGTCGCAGGACCGAGCATGAAGTGGACGAACTGGGCGCCCTCGAAGTACCTCGAGTAGGGCGTCTCCGATGCGAGCAGCAGAGCGACCAGCACCAGGACCGCCACCAGCACCGGGTTCAGGAGCGGATTGAATCTGCATTTTCGATACAGGTGATATCCCAGCACGTAGGCGCAAAGCGTCACGGTGAGACCCAGCAGCGGGGTGGTCGATAGATAGACCCAGATCTCTTGAAGCTCGCTCCTCATTTCTCGCGGCCCCCGGTGTCTTCCGACCGACCGGTCCGCCCGAGGAGCACATTCATGATCCAGGCGGTCACTGCAATCGTGATCAAGGTGCCGATGACGATCGCGGCCGCGATCGGAAGCCACTCATCCGCGATCAGAGGAAGGTAGATCATGACGCCCACTCCCGCCGGGACGAACAGGAGTGAAAGGTGGTCCAGAATGGATCTCGTCGTCTCCTGCAACGGCTCGGGGACGCGGCCTCGTAACGCCAATCCGACGAACAAGATTGCCATTCCGATGACCGGGCCCGGCAATGGAGCCCCGCTTGCCCGCGCGATAACTTCGCCGACGAGCTGGCAAACCAACAACACCGTGAGGGATTCGATCATGCTGGATCCATGATACTGAGGCTTGACGGCGAGGGTAGCGCACCGATGCGCTCGGCGCTCGAGCATCCTCGGTTCTCTTACGCCGCCGTTCGTGAAACGATCGACGGCGGTATCCAGCACAGTGCGGGAGTCTCCGTGACCGTTGCGATAGCGGCAACCGCGCTTCGCCGCACCGATCCGCGCGGGCCAAACGCCCCGCTTCACCATCCCGGGAGTCGAACATGAACAAGACGTTGAGCACGGTATTCTGGCGAGGGTTGGCCACCGTCGCGCCGGTCGCGATCACGGTTGCAATCATCTACTGGGTCGGCGTCTCGCTCGAGGCGGTGCTCGGTGGGCTGCTGCAGGTCTTCGTGCCGGCGCGATACTACGTGCCTGGCACCGGCCTCGTGGTGGCGGTGGTGCTGATCATGGCGGTCGGCGTGGTGATGCACGCCTGGGTGGTGAGAAAGCTGATCGAGCTCGGCGAGTCGCTGATCGGTCGGATTCCCTTCGCCAAGACCATCTACGGCGGCATGCGCGACATCATGCGCTATCTGGGGATGATGGCCGAGAAGCGCGATCTCGGTAAAGTGGTGCTGGTCGACCTCGGTAAGGGCAAGAGCGTGCTCGGTTTCCTCACGAGTGAGGACTTGCCCTTTGCGGGCGAAGACGACGACCCGTCGGTGGCGGTGTTCCTGCCGATGAGCTACCAGCTCGGCGGATACACCCTTTGCATTCCCGCCTCGCGGATCCGTCGGGTCGATTTCCCGAGCGAGGAGGCGATGCGCTGGGTCCTGACAGCCGGAATCTCGCGCGATGACCGTGCCGAGGAGTCGCGCTGAACGCTGCGGCGGTCCATGAGCGCCAACCGCGCTCGAGGTCGAAGCTTCAAGTCCCAGCCCTGATTCACCCTCGTGTGCGGAGCGCTCTGCCGGGCGCAGCGGTCACTTCTGCACGTCGTCGAGGGCGAGGCTTGCGAGTGCCCCGAGGCCGGCCAGGACCGAGAACAACAGCACCACCGCCGCGGGGCCGGCCGCGTCGGCGAGCACGCCCGCGCCCCCGCCGAGGAGCAATACCCCGCCGATAAGGGTGTTGCTGACCGCGACGTAGCTGGCCCGCCGATCGCTGCCGGCCATGTCCACGAGATGGGTTTTGCGCCCGAGTCGAACTCCGGTGTGGGCGATCGAGAGCAGGAAATAAAGCCCGCCGAGAGCGTATGGTACCCACCCCGCGCCCGGTGGCGAGGCAAAGCCGACGGCGGCCGCCGCGAGTCCCGTGAGCGCTGCGATTGCGCCGGCCGTCGCCATCACTCTGCGGCTCGACCGATCGGACATGCGCCCCCACACGCTCGCGCTCACGCTGGACGCCAGCCCCGCGGCGAGAACGAGAAGGCCGAGGTCGGCGAGGCCCGTGCCGCCCCGATCGCGCGAGAGCAACGCCAGGAACGGCGCCATGAGCGCGGTGCTAACGAGGAGGGCACGCGCGATCAGGAACAGGCCGAGCTGGTGATCCTGGAAAACGCTTCTCAAGCTGGCGAGCGCCTCGCGCAGCGCGCTGCCGCCCCCTTCGGTCGCTCCCGGGTACTCCTCGAGCCGTGCGAACACGCCGGCCGCCAACAGCCACAGGGCCGCAGCCACCGCCAGCAGGCCGACGAAGAACGTGACGTCACGCTCGGACCCCGATTGAACTTGGAGCGCGATTCCGAGCGCGATCACGGCAACGCCGGCGGCGGTCGATGCGTAGCCGGTGAGCGTGCCCCGGCGCTGCTTCGCAATGGTCTTGCCGAGGACGTCCTTGGCGGCCACCGAGCATACGCCCCGGGCGAGGCTGAATACCGCGAGGAGAGAGACCAACGTCCACCCCGCCGCCGCGCCCTCGAGACTCGAAGCGACCGCCGCCATCGCGAGCAGGCTCGCGCCCTGTCCCACGCTGCCTCCGACCCAGAACCATTTTCTAACCGCCCGACGGCGCATCCAGCCGGCCACCGCGAGCTGCGGCAGGAGCGCGAGCGACTCGCGCACCGGTACCAGCATCGCGACCGCCGAGGCCGGCGCTCCGAGCGCATCGAGCAGCCAGCTGAGCACGAGCTTGGCGTCGGCGAGGCCGTCGCCGATCTTGGTCAGGGAGAGCGAGACGAGGTGGATGCCGAAGTTGCGGGGCTGCTCCCGGCACGCGTCGTCCGAGATATCGCGGCATACACGCGCATCCTCGTCCCCGCTCAGGACATCGTGGAGCGTCTCGAATGGCGCGTCGACGGTTGCCAGCTTGGCCATGACATTTTATCAGGGAATCTGCCCGTCCCTCCCGCGCTCGTCTCAGAGCGAGCCGTACCGGCGGACAAGGGCCGGGGAATCCTACTCATGTGGGGTCTCGGTGTCACGGCGATGGGGCGCCGCGATTTTTGCCGGTGCCCGCTCGGCCGGGCGGTTCCCCGGGGAACGAGTAGAGGCCGGGAAAGGCACTCACGCGATCACGAGGGCGTCCCCGCTCAGTCTGCCATCGCCTCCTCGAGCCACCCGTACAACGCTTGAATCGAGTGCTCGCTGTTCACGCCGCCGGTGGGATTGATGACGAGCGGCGCGGGCCGGTACCCGCCGCTCTCGAGGCCGCGTTGAACCGACTCGACGAGGCGGATGTCCTCGGCGACGGTGGTGCTGAGATCCTGCTCGGCGAGCTGGAAGAGGGTATCGGTCTCGACCCCGTCGGCCGCGAACCACTGCCGGGTCACCCGGGTGGTCCGATGATCGACGGCCCGCCAGTGGTAGGTGTTCAGCACGTTGCCCGGGTAGATCTGGAAGGAGAAGGTCGGCCACAGGAACCAGGAGGTGTAGTCGAGCGCGTGCGGGTGGGCGCCCGGGTCAATCGCATAGCTCATCGCATCGACCGACGCCGACTTGGTGACGTGACGCAGGACGTGTCCGGGTTGTCGGACGATGTCGTAGCTGTCGGCGTCGATCACGCCGCTCGCGAAGGTCGGGTGGTTGCGCCGGCAGTGATAGCACTCGCTGTAGTTCTCGACCGAGACCTTCCAGTTGCACCGCTCCTCGACCTCGCGCGTGTGCACCGGCTGCAGGCGGTCCAGATCGGGCACGTACTCCGCGAGGCCGGCCGCGAGCCCGGGGTACCAGCCCTCGATCGGCTCCGCGCCCGCATCGAGGTTGACAAAGATAAACCCGCCCACGACCTCCGTGCGCGCGGGCGTGAGGCAGATCCGGGTGCGGTCGAAGCCCGGAACCTTGTCGGCGGCCGGCGCCGCCTTCAAGCGGCCGTCCAGCTCGTAGGTCCAGGCGTGGTACGGGCACACGAGCACGCGCTTGTTGCCGCTCCCCTCGACGAGCTGGTGGGCGCGGTGCATGCACACGTTGTAGAAGGCCCGGATCTCCGCGTCACGGTCCTTCACGCAGAACAGGCATCGCCCGTGGAGCTCGAAGGCGAAATAGTCACCGGGGCTCTCGAGCGCCGATGCGTGTCCCGCGTACTGCCACGTGCACCG
This sequence comes from Gammaproteobacteria bacterium, assembly GCA_041594935.1. Lineage (GTDB taxonomy): Bacteria > Pseudomonadota > Gammaproteobacteria > HK1 > HK1 > JBFHLI01. The sequence continues at coordinate 14,084 of JBFHLI010000015.1, forward strand.
GAAGATGCGTTCGCGCTCGCGCTCGAACTGGGCCGGATCCGTGTAATAGGAGGCATCAAGGGCGTGTACCAGCGTCGCGGTCATCGGTTGTCGCTCCTCGCTCGGGTGGACGGCTCGTCCCAGTAAACACCGATCTCCTGGCGGTGGCGATGGAAACGTTCGATGCTCGCGACCACGTCGGGCGGTGCGTCGGCGACCGCGAAGGCCATCAGCGCCTCGAACAGCGCCGACAGGGCAACCGTCGAGGTGAAGAACTGCGCGGTGTCGGTCGGCACGCAGAAGACGTGCTCCGCGTCGAGCGCGATCGGTGACGCCAGGCTGTCGGTGACGGCGACGATGACGAGACCCTGCCGACGGGCGGTCTGCACCGCCTGAACCACCTCGGTGCGGTAAGGCTCGAACGTCACCGCCAGCAGCACGTCGCCCGGACCCGCGCGCACCAGGTCGTCCACCGGCAGGCTGCCGTCCTTGGGGATGGCGATCACCGTCTCGAGCGCCATGCCCGCGAGATAGGCGAAGTTTCGCGCGAGGGCGTGCGCGATGCCGACGCCCAGCACGTAGGTCGCACGAGCCTCGACGATGCGGTCCGCGGCCGCCTTCAGCTCCTCGGCGGTGATGCCCGCGTACAGTGCCTCGATGTTGGCGAGCGCATCGCTCGCCATCTCGGTGAGGAGCTCGCCGTGGCGTCCGCCGCGCGCGATCGACTGGAGCCAGCGCGCCCGGTCCGGGAAGTCCCGTCGCCCGGCCCGCAGGATTTCACGGAACGGCTCGCGAAAACCGTCGTAGCCGTCGTAACCGACCGCCCGTGCCATTCGCACCAGGGTATTGGGCGTCACCCCGGCGGCGTCGGCCAGCTCGCTGATCGAGCTGAGGCCGACCTCCCGCGGGTTGGCGAGCACGTACCGGGCGGCCTTGCGCAGCTGAGGGCTCAGCGATGGCAGGGTCGCGAGCAAACGCCCCACCAGGTCGGGCGGGGCGAAATCCGGGGTTGGTAAGGCTTGTTGTTTCATTTGACTTTATGGTAAATAATTACCATTGCCTTGTCCAACCGGTGACGCTCAATCGTGACCACCCATGCGCGAGTCGTCATCGTCGGCGGCGGTATCCTCGGATGCTCGCTCGCCTATCACCTCGCCCGTGAAGGCTGGTCGGACTGCACCCTGCTCGAGAAGGCGGAGCTGACGTCGGGCTCGACCTGGCACGCGGCCGGCCAGGTCACGCACTCGACCTCGAGCTACTCGCTCGGGCGGATGGCGGGTTATGCGATCGCGCTCTATCGGCGCATCGAGGCCGAGACCGGCCAGTCGGTCACCTTCCACGACTGCGGATCGCTGCGCCTCGCCTACACCGACGACGAGCTCGACTGGCTGCGCTACACGCTGAGCATCGGCGCTGCCCTCGGGCACCCGATGGAGATCGTGGGGCCGGGGCGTATCCGCGAGCTGCACCCCTTCTACCGCCTCGATGGCGTGAAGGCGGCGCTCTGGACCCCGGAGGACGGGCACGTCGACCCGGCGGGCGCGACCTTCGCGCTGGCGGCGGGGGCGCGCCAGGCCGGGGCGAAGATCGTGCGCAAGAACCGCGTCACCGATATCCGTCGGGAGACGAGCGGCGAGTGGCGGGTGACGACCGAGCAGGGCGAGTACGTCTGTGAGCACGTGGTCAACGCCGGCGGCACCTACGCACGCCAGATCGGCCAGTGGACGGATCTCGAACTGCCGATCACCTGCATGACCCATCACTACCTCGTCACCGAGACCGTGCCCGAGTTCCTCGAGCTCGAACGCGAGCTGCCGGTGGTGCGCGACGACCGGGAGGTTTCCGGCTACATCCGCATGGAGCAGAAGTCCGGGCTCATCGGCATCTACGAGAAGGCGAACCCGAACGCGGTATGGCTCGAGGGCACACCCTGGGAGGCCGAGAGCGAGCTGTTCGCGCCCGACTACGAGCGTATCGCTCCCTGGCTCGAGAGCGCCATGCAGCGGATGCCGATCTTGGCCGAGCGCGGCATCAAGCGCGAGGTGCACGGTGCGATCACCCACCCCCCGGACGGCAACATGCTCCTCGGTCCCGCCCCGGGGCTCACCAACTACTGGTGCTGCTGCGGTTGTCAGATCGGGGTGGGCTGGGGTCCGGGAGCCGGCAAGTACCTCGCGCAGTGGATGGTGCGAGGCAGCGCCGAGATCTCGATGCGCGAGTTCGACCCGCGGCGCTACGGCGACTTTGCCGATCACGACTACGCGGTGACCAAGGCGCGGGAAGACTACCTGCTGCGCCACGAGACCCCCTATCCGCACTTCAACCGGCTCGCCGGGCGCCCGGTCAAGCCGAGCCCGCTCTACCAGCGCCTTGAGGCGGCCGGGGCGGTGCACGAGGAGGTCTTCGGCTGGGAGCGTCCGCGCTGGTTTGCGCGAAACGGCATCGCCCCGCGCGACGTCTACTCCTTTCGCCGCCCCGGTTGGCACGACACGGTCGCGCGGGAGGTCGAGGCGGTGCGTTCCCGGGTCGGCATCATGGACATCTCGGCGTTTGCGAAGATCGACGTCTCGGGTGGACACGCCGAGCGCTTCGTGAGCCGCATGATCGCTAATCGCGTGCCCCGAAGGACCGGCGGCATCGTGCTGAGTCATCTGCTGAACGAGACCGGCACGGTCGAGGCCGAGACCACGGTGGTGCGCATCGGTGAGGACCGCTTCTACCTCGTCTTCGCCGCTTTCTTCGAGCAGCGGGTGCGCGACTGGCTCGAACGCCACCGCCGGGCCGAAGAGGACGTGCGCATCGAGAACGTATCGAAGGCGTTCGGCGCCATCGCGCTGCAGGGCCCGCGCGCCCGCGACGTGCTCGCCGGGGTGACCCAGGCGCCGCTCGATAACGACGCGTTCCGCTGGCTCACCGCCCGGACCATCGCCGTCGGCGGAGCCGAGGTGCGCGCGCTCAGGCTTTCCTACGCGGGCGAGCTCGGCTGGGAGCTGCACTTGCCCGCGTCGCACACCCTCGCGGTGTTCGATGCGCTGCTCTCGGTCGGCCAGGCGCACGGCATCGCGCACTACGGCTCGTTTGCGATGAATGCGATGCGCATGGAGAAGATGTTCAAGGGCGCCTCCGAGCTGACCAACGAGGTGACCCTGCCCGAGGCCGACGTCATGCGCTTCGTGCGCCTCGACAAGCCGGGCGGCTTCATCGGCCAGGAGGCGACCCGGCGCAGCGCGCGCAGCGAGCAGCGCCCGTGGCAGTGCGTCTATCTGAAGGTCGATGCGCTCGACGCCGACTGCCTCGGCGGCGAGGCCATTCTCGATGACGGGCGGCGCGTGGGCGCGGTCTCCTCGGGCGCGTGGGGGCCTTTCGTCCAGGCATCGCTCGCCTTCGGCTACGTCGCCCCGGACCGGGCCGCCCCCGGCACCGAGCTCGAGGTGATGGTGCTCGGGGAGCGCCGACCGGCCCGGGTGCTCGCCGAGGCGATGTACGACCCGGCCGGCGAACGCCCCCGGGCCTAGACCGGATACGATCAACCGGGCGAATCATGAGATCGAACTCTGAGGAGATTACAATGCCGACCGCTGCCACGACTCAATCCCGCGTTCAGCAGCAGCTCTACGAGCGCGCCGAGCGCGCGCTCCCGGGAGCCGGCCTCGGCGGATACGCGCTGCCCGAGCGCGTGCGCTTCGTCATCGACGCGGCGCACGGGGCAAGGCTCATCGCCGCCGACGGGCGCGAGTACATCGACTACGTGGGCGGGGCCGGTGCGAACATTCTCGGCGCCAACCATCCGCAGGTGGTGGAGGCGGTGCAGCGCCAGGCGGCGAAGGGCCTGCACTTCTTCGGCACCCTGAATGCGACCGCGATCGAGCTCGCCGATCGGCTGCTCGGTCTCATCCCCTGCGCCGAGAAGCTCGTCTTCACCACCACCGGCTCGGAGGCGACCGCGTACGCGATGCGTATCGCGCGCGCGTTCTCCGGCCGCGGCAAGGTCCTCAAGTTCGAAGGCGCTTATCACGACAACCACGACTACGCCGCGTTCAGCCAGTTTCCGACCCGCCCCGCCAACTACCCGATGGCCTCGCCCGACTCGGGCGGGGTGCCGGGACCGCTCGGCGACACGATGCTGGTCGCCCCCTACAACGATCTCGCGGTGGTCGAGGAGATCGTGCGCGCCCACCGGGATGACCTGGCCGCGATCATCGTCGAGCCGGTGCAGCGGGTGATCTTTCCGGACGATGCGTTCCTACCCGGTCTGCGGCGGATTGCCGACGACAACGACGTGCTGCTCATCTTCGACGAGGTGGTGACCGGTTTTCGCCTCGCGCTCGGCGGGGCGCAAGAATACTTCGGGGTCACGCCGGACCTCGCCTCCTACGGCAAGATCGTGGGCGGCGGCGGGCCGCTCGGCTGCGTGGCGGGCCGCGAGGAGGTGATCGAGCGCACCAATCCGCGGCACAAGGGCGAGTCCGACTATGCCTACATCAACGGCACCCTCCACGGCAATCCGGTGGCGGCCGCCGCCGCGCTCGCCACCCTCGATGTGCTCTGCGAGCCCGGCTTCCACGAAAGCCTCAATACTCGAGCGGAGAGGTTCTACCGTGAGATGCAGGCGGTGCTCGAGCGCCACGCGCTGCCGGCCCGGGTAACCGGCCGCGCGTCTTTCTGGCAGTTCCTGTTCGCAGATCGAGATCCCCGCAGCCAGATGGACGTGCTCGCGAGCGATCTCGATCGCTCCAAGGCGCTCGACCTCGGGCTCCTCGAGCGCGGGGTCTACGTGCTGCCCAACGTGCGCCGCTTCGTATCGGCGGTGCACACCGAGGATGACTTCGCCGCGACGCTCTCCATCCTCGACGCGGCCTGCGCCGCGATTGCATGATCCCCGGCAAGCAAACGTGGGTGAGTCGACCCGATTGCCGCCGGTGGCGCTGCTCAAGCGCCGGTCCTCGACTTCGCTCGCGGCGGGCTGCATCGGATGAGGCATTGATGAGCGGAGAGGGTTCGTGAGCACGGATGCGACGATGCGTGCCGTCGTGCTCACCGGACACGGGGGGCTCGAGAAGCTCGAGTACCACGAGGACTGGCGGCGGCCCGTGCCCGGCCCCGATCAGGTGCGGATCCGGGTCGACGCCTGCGGCCTCAACAACACCGACGTCAACACGCGCACCGCCTGGTACTCCAAGGGCGTGAGCGACGGTACCACCGGCGGTGGGTTTGAGCATGCGCAAGACGAAGACGGGAGCTGGGGCGGCGCGTCGATCCGTTTTCCCCGCATCCAGGGAGCGGATGTGGCGGGCCGCGTGGAGGCGGTGGGCGAGCGCGCCGATCCCAGCCTGGTTGGCCGCAGGGCGCTGATCGATCCGTGGCTTCGCGACTGGGCCGACCCGCTCGACCGCGACAAGACGGGCTATTTCGGCAGCGAATGCGACGGCGGCTTCGCCGAGTACACGGTGGTCGATCGGCGCAATGTCCATCCGGTGGACGCGGACCTCACCGATCGGGAGCTCGCCACCTTCGCCACCTCCTACGTCACGGCCGAGAACATGCTGCGGCGCGCCGAGGTCGGAGCCGACGACGTGGTGCTGATCCCCGGCGCCTCGGGTGGGGTCGGCTCGGCCCTCATCCAGCTCTCCAACCGCCGCGGCGCTCGCACGGTGGCGCTCGTCGGCGAAAGCAAGGCCGACGCGGTTCGTGCGATCGGTCCGGAAGCGGTGCTCCCTCGCGCCCCCGAGAGCCTGCGCGCGGCGCTCGGCAAGGCCATCGGCCGCGACACGGTCACCGTGGTCGCCGACGTGGTCGGCGGAGCACTCTGGCCGCAGCTCATCGATGCGCTTGCCCGCGGCGGACGCTACACCTGCGCCGGTGCGATCGCCGGGCCGCTGGTGACGCTCGATCTTCGTACCTTTTACCTACGCGATCTCACCTTCACCGGCGCGACCGTCGTGCCGCCGGGAGTGTTCTCCGAACTCGTCGGCTACATCGAGCGCGGCGAGGTACGCCCGCTGCTCGCCGCGACCTATCCGCTCGAACGGCTGCGCGATGCGCAGCAGGCCTTCATCGACAAGCGCCACGTCGGCAACATCGTGGTGGAGCCGTGAACGCGGGCACCGCGGTGCTCTACGAGCCGGTCGTGACCCACGCTTGACGCGATGAAGATCGAGAGGATCACGCTCTTTGCCCTGAAGATGCCGCTCCACCGGCCCTACCACCTGTCCGGCGGCCGGCTGCGGTTCACCGAGCTAGATTCCACCTTCGTGCGCCTGGAGACCGATACCGGCCTCGTCGGCTGGGGCGAGGGGTGCCCTTGGGGTCACACCTACCTGCCCGCCCACGGGGCCGGGATTCGGGCTGCGGCCGAGGTGATTGCGCCCGCCCTGCTCGGGATGGACCCGCGCCGCCTCGAGCCGGTGAATCGGGCCATGGACATCGCGCTCCCCGGCCACCTCTACGCCAAGGCCCCGTTCGACGTCGCATGCTGGGACCTTCTCGGCAAATCGACCGGCCTCGCGGCGGTGGAGCTGCTCGGCGGCCGGTACGAGGAGCCGACCGCGATCGTGTCGAGCATCTCCACCGATACGCCTGCGCGCATGCTCGCCGAGATCGACGAGTACCGCGCCAGGGGCTATCGCGCGCACTCGGCGAAGGTCGGGGCCGACGTCGACCTCGACATCGATCGCATTCGATATCTCGCCGCCGCGCAGCGTCCCGGCGAGCTCATCGTCTTCGACGTCAATCGTGCCTGGACGCCGATGGAGGCCATCCAGGTCATGAACTCGGTGCGAGACCTCCGGGCGGTGTTCGAGCAGCCCTGCGAGACGCTCGAGCAGTGCGCCGCGGTGCGGGCCCGGACCATCCACCCGATCTCGATCGACGAGCGCCTGGAGACCCTCGAAGATCTGCGGCAGATCGTCGATCGGCGGATCGCCGAGATCGTCAACATCAAGCTCAACCGGGTCGGTGGACTGACGCGGGCCAGAAGGCTGCGCGACCTCTGCCTTGAGAGCGGGGTCCGGATGCTGGTGATGGAGACCGGAGGCTCGGTGATCGCGGACACCGCCGCGGTGCACCTCGTGCAGTCGATCCGGCCGGAGCTGCGTCTCGGTACCTGGCTGTGTCAGGAGCTGGTTGGCCCGGACCCCGCTCCCGGGCGCGGCTCGCGCAACGAGGACGGTCGGGCGTGCGCACCGGAAGGTCCCGGTCTCGGGGTGGAACCCGACCCCGGGGTGCTCGGCGAGCCGGTCGCGGTGTTCGAGGTGAGCTGACCGGTCCGAGCGCGTCGATACGGGCAGTTGCCCTACGTTATGACTTGCCGGTAGGCCGGTGCTCGCCCAGGAACGAGCCCAGCAGCCGAAACTCCTCCCCCCGGGCGCTTCCTCTTCTCCACGCGAGACCGATGGTGCGGGCGCTACGCTCGTTCATCGAATGCATCTCGACCCGGGTGTTGCGGAGCAATGCCGACCCCTGCGCCATCTCGGGCAGGTAGGTGATGCCGAGGTCGGCGTCCACCATCTCGACCAGGGTGAGCAGGCTGGTCGCGGCGAACCGGCTGACCTTCTCGGTGTCGAGGATCCGGCAGGCAGCCAGCGCGTGATCCCGCAGGCAGTGCCCGTCCTCCAGCAGCAGGATGCTCTCGGCGTCGAGCCCGTCGAAGCGATAGTTCGCGGGGTCCACCAGCCGGGTCTTGTGCCGGCAGGCGAGGAAAAACCGATCCTTGAAGAGCTCCATCACCTCGACGTTGCGAAGGTCGTAGGGCAGGGCCAGCAGCAACGCATCGAGAGCGCCGTCCAGGAGCTTGGCGTGGATGCGTTGGGTCTGGTCCTCGGTGAGAAAGAGTCGGAGCATCGGATGCTCGCGGCGCAGACGCGGCAGGATCTTCGGCAACAGGAAGGGCGCAATGGTCGGAATCACCCCGAGACGAAGCTCGCCGGTCAAAGGTTCGCGCCGTCCGCTCGCCAGCTCGACGAGCCCTTCCAGCTCCCGCAGACACAGGCGAGCCCGCACCGCCACCTCCTGGCCGGTGGCGGTGACCGTGACCCGGCGGTTGGTGCGGTCGACGAGCTGGGTGCCGAGCAGCGTCTCCAGCTCGCGGATGGCGGTGCTGAACGCGGACTGGGAGACGAAGCAAGTCTCGGCCGCTCGGCCGAAGTGGACTTCCTCGGTGAGGGCAACGAAGTAGCGCAGCTGCTTTACGGTGGGCAGATTCATGTATCTATACAGTCTATCAGTTTATTCTAAATATTCTAATTTATTCAGCAACGTCTCGTCGATATTCTCGTGGCCAGTCAAACAAAATCGTGGAGAAGACGATGACCAACATAGACATCGGGATCGACGCGCAGGAACGAAAAACCATTGCGGCGGGCCTGTCCAAGCTGCTGGCCGACAGCTACACCCTGTACCTGAAAACCCACAACTATCACTGGAACGTGACCGGGCCCCAATTCAGCACCCTACACGCCATGTTCGAGCAGCAGTACACGGAGCTGGCGCTTGCGGTGGACGAGATCGCGGAGCGGATCCGGGCCCTCGGGATCGCCGCACCCGGTTCTTACCGCGAGTTCGTGGAGCTCGCCGCGGTGAAGGAAGCCGCCGGCGGTGAGAGCGCGGAGGAGATGATCCGCGAGCTCCTCACGGGGCAAGAGACGGTCGTTCGCACCGCCCGGGCCGCGTTCCCCGCCGCCGACGAGGCGGCCGACGAGCCTACTGCGGACCTCCTCACCCAGCGAATGCAGGTGCACGAGAAGAACGCGTGGATGCTTCGGAGCATGCTCGCGGCGTAGAGATTTCATTCCGTTCAGACATCAGGAGCGACCATCATGGATATGTTTGCGAACAAAGAGGGGCAGCGGGTGCCCGACGTCACCTTCAGGACCCGCCAGGATCACCGGTGGGTGGAGCTCAAGACCGAGGACGTCTTCGCCGGGAAGACGGTCATCGTCTTCTCGCTTCCCGGCGCGTTCACCCCGACCTGCTCCTCGTCCCACGTGCCCCGCTTCAACCAGCTTGCGGGTGCGTTCAAGGCGCACGGCGTGGACGAGATCGTCTGCATTTCGGTCAACGACGCGTTCGTGATGAACGAGTGGAAGGCCACCCAGCACGCGGACAACATCACTTTCCTGCCGGACGGTAACGGTGACTTCACGGCGGGCATGGGACTTCTCGTCGGCAAGGAGGACCTGGGATTCGGGAAGCGTTCGTGGCGTTACTCGATGCTGGTGCGGGACGGGGTGGTGCAGAAGATGTTCATCGAGCCCCGGGAGCCCGGCGACCCCTTCCGGGTCTCCGATGCCGATACGATGCTGGCCCACATCGCCCCGGGGGCGCTGAAGCCGGCTGACGCGACCGTCTTCGGCCGTAACGGTTGCCCCTACTGCGCCCGGGCGAAGGGATTGCTGCGCGATGCCGGCATCGACTTCGACGAGCTCGTGCTCAACCGGGACTTCAGCGATCGAACGCTGCGTGCGGTCGCGGCCGAGACGACGTACCCGCAGGTGTTCATCAACGGTGAACGGATCGGGGGCAGCGATGCGCTCGAGCGGTGGCTGGCGGCACGCCGGGCGGCATAGCGGGGAAATCCCGGGTGGGCAAGGGATTGCCCGCACCCCGGCCGCGTAGGGCTCCCAGGGCCGCAGGCGGATGGCCCCGACCCGAGAAGCTCAACGCCGCAGCGTCGCCCTCACGCCTCCCCCGATCAGGACGCTGACGTCGAGCAGCGCGCGGGCGGTGGAGAAGCCGCCGCGGGTGACGAGATAGCGCGGCCGCCAGACCGGGTTGAACTTTTCCTTGTAGGCCCGCAAGCCCTCGAAATGGTAGAAATGTTCGCCGTGCCGGAACACGAACCGACCGGCACGGTGCCACGCGGGAGCGAGCGGATGCTCCTCGAGTCCCGACAGCGGCGCCATGCCGAGATTAAACCATCGATACTCCTGCTGCTTTGCCCAGAGCAGTAGCTCGGCGAACAGATAGTCCATGGTCCCCTTGGGTGCCCCGGGTCCGTAGCGCATGAGGTCGACCGAGAGCTCCTCGCGACCACCGCCCGGCCAAAGATTCGCGAACGCGACCAGCTCACCGTTGCGGTGCACCACGGCGCACGGGAGCCTCGCGAGGTAGTCGCGATCGAAGTAGCCGATGGAGAAGCGCTTCTCCCCCGTGTTCTTTTGGGTGAGCCAGTGACCGGATACCCGCTCCAGGTCGTCGAGTGCGGCGGCCACCGCCGCCGGCGGCAGGACCTCGAACGACGCCCCCTCACGCTCGGCTCGGCGTTTGGCCTGACGGAGCTCCGCGCGCCGGCTGCCTTCGAGCGAGAACTCCCCCAGCGGGATCCGGGCTTCCTCGCCGAGCTTGAGGGCCTGGAGCCCGAGGTCGAGATAGTACGA
>JBFHLI010000016.1:0-23547 GCA_041594935.1 Gammaproteobacteria bacterium
CCCCTGCCACATCTCGATACACTTTCGGCCGCAGGCCGCCCCTCCGCCCGCTTGCGGGCGAAGAAGGGGTTACGATCGTGCCCAGCCCAACAAGTCAACGGAGACCCATGATGAGCTTCCACACGCTGTCGGTCGAGAGGTCGGGGCGAATCGCGGTGGTGCGTATCGACCGCGACGACGGAATCAACGGGATCTCGCTCGAGATGATGCGCGAGCTGCGCTCGGTCGCGCTCGGCTTCGAGGAAGACCACGAGACCTCGGCCGTCGTTCTCACCGGAACGTCCCGGGTGTTCTCGTGCGGCTTCGACCTCAAAGACGCGGAGCAGATGGATCTGCCGCTCGCGCGGGACCGCCAGGTGACCAAGCTCGGGGCGAGGATGTGCCGAGCCTGGGAGGAGATGGACCCCGTGACGTTCGTGGCGATCGAGGGCTGGTGCATCGGGGGTGGGCTCGCCCTCGCCCTCACCGGGGATATGCGCGTCGCGGGGGAAACCGCGACCCTCTATGTCCCCGAGCTCGAGCGTGGCTTCAATCTGTCCTGGGAGACCGTGCCACGTCTGGTGAGCCTGGTCGGCCCGTCGAGAACCAAGCGGATTGTGCTGCTCGCCGAGCGGATCGCGGCGCGGCGGGGACTCGAGATGGGGCTCGTGGACGAGGTGGCCCCGGCCGGCGGCGCGTTCGATGTCGCGCTCGCGATGGCCAAGCGGGTCGCGGCGCTCCCCCCGATCCAGGTCCGGATGTGTAAGGAGGCCATCAGCGTCGCCGCCGGCGCGCTCGGCCGCGCGACGAGCTTCGCCGACACGGACCAGTCCTGCCTGGCGGTCCGGACCCGCGACAGCGAGGAGGCAATTCGTGCGTTCATGGAAAAGCGCACTCCCGAGTTCTCCGGCGAGTAGCGCGGAGCCGTATATGCTGCGAGCTCCCGACCGGTCGACCCGCTTGACCCCGAGCCCGGGTTACTTCAAATAGTGGCGGAGGCCACACTACGCACGGATTTGTTGGAGGGACGCTGATGGCGACTTGCGGTGAAGTGCTGGTGAGAATGCTCGAAGCGTACGGGGTGGACACGGTGTTCGGCATTCCCGGAGTTCACACCGTCGAGCTGTACCGCGGCCTGCCGCGCACCCGTATCCGACACGTCACCCCGCGCCACGAGCAGGGCGCCGGGTTCATGGCCGACGGCTACGCCCGAGTCGGCGGCAAGCCCGCCGCATGCTTCATCATCACCGGGCCCGGCATGACCAACATCGCAACCGCGATGGGCCAGGCACTCGCGGATTCGGTCCCGATGCTCGTGATCTCCTCGGTCAGCCGCGCGCATCAGCTGCGCCTCGGCGAGGGTCGGCTCCACGAGCTTCCCGATCAGCGGGCACTGGTCGGCGGAGTGGCGGTGTTCTCCCACACCTTGCTGCGCCCCGACGAGCTGCCCAAGGTGCTCGCGCGCGCCTTCGCGGTGTTCGCCAGCGAGCGCCCGGGCCCGGTACACATCGAGATCCCGGTCGACGTCATCGCCCAGCCCGCGGACCACGTCGACGAGCGGCCCTGGCCCCTGCCCTCGGCACCGGCCCCGGACCCGGATGCGATCGAAACCGCGGCGAGCTGGCTCGCCGAGTCCGGGCGACCGCTGATCGTGCTCGGGGGCGGCGCGATCGGCGCCGCAAGCGAGGTCCGCACCCTCGCCGAGCACATCCAGGCTCCGGTGATCAACACCGTCAATGCGAAGGGCATCGTGCCGGCCTCCCACCCGCTGGCGGTCGGAGGGTCGGGATCGTGCCCCGACCTGCGGACCGAGCTCGCCGAGGCCGACGTGGTGCTCGCGGTCGGGACCGAGTTCGGGGAGACGGACTACAACTTCTACGCCGATGGGGACGTGCAGGTCGGGGGAAGGCTGATCCGGATCGACGTCGACCTCGCCCAGCTCACTCGAACCATCAGGCCGAGCCTCGCGATTCGCTCCGATGCCCGCCTCGCGATGCGAGCGCTCGGCGGCGCGCTGACCGCGCTCGCGCCGGCGCCGAGACACGGCGACGCCCGGGCGCAGTCGCTCCGAGAACGGGTCCAACTTGAGCGCAACCCCGACTTCCACGCCTTCTTCGCCGCGATTCGAGACGCCCTGCCCGAGGTCGTCATCGTCGGAGACTCCACCCAGCCCACCTATTACGCGTGCTGGTACTACGAGACCGAGCGGCCGCGGCGCTACTTCCACTCCGCCTCGGGCTACGGCACCCTCGGCTACGCGATACCGGCCGCCATCGGCGCGAAGCTCGCCGATTCCAGCGCCCCCGTGATCGGCTTGATCGGCGACGGCGCAAGCCAGTTCACGATCGGCGAGCTCGCGAGCGCGGTCGAGGCCGAGGTGCCAATCACGTTCTTGATCTGGAACAATCAGGGCTACGCCGAGATCAAGCGATACATGATCGAACGCCAGATCCCGGCCATTGGGGTCGATCTCTACACCCCCGACTTCCTCGCGATCGCGACGGGCTTCGGCTGCCACGCGGCCCGGGTCGAAACACTCGAGGCCCTCCGGTCGGAGCTTCGCGCCGCCAACGAGCGCCGCGGGCCGAGCGTGCTCGAAGCCCGTGAGGCCGATTTCCTCGGGAAGTAGTCAGCGCCCGGCCGCCGTGTTCGTCCCGCCGGGGCCGATTGTCGCAAGACTTCACCCCCGGGGCGCCCTGACACAGCTCGATACACATCCACCGCGCGCGGCCGCGCGCACGCACCGTATAGTGGCATTGACATGGATAACAGCCCTCATATTCTCGTGGTCGACGACCATCGCGAGATCCGCGATCCGCTCAGCCGCTATCTCTCCGAGCACGGTTTCAGGGTGAGCAGCGCCGAGAGCGCCGCCGCCGCCCGCAAGGTGCTCGCGACGAGCGCGATCGACCTGGTGGTGCTCGACATCATGATGCCGGGGGAAGACGGGCTGGCACTGTGCCGCAGTATCCGGGCCACGACCGAGGTGCCGGTGATCCTGCTGACTGCGATGGCGGAGGACACCGACCGCGTGGTCGGGCTCGAGATCGGGGCCGATGACTATGTCACCAAGCCGTTCAATCCGCGCGAGCTGCTGGCGCGCATCAAGGTGGTGCTGCGCCGAACCTACGCTCTGCCTCCGTCCAAGGGACGCACTGCGAGCGGCATCGTGCGTTTCGACCGGTGGCGCCTCGACCTCGCCCGCCAGGATCTGACCGACGAGGACGGCGTCACCGTTGCGCTGAGCACGGCGGAGTTCCAGCTACTCAATGCCTTCGTCGATCACCCGGGGGTGGTGCTGAGCCGTGACCAGCTCCTCGACTTGACCCGCGGGCGCGAGGCGAGCGTGTTCGACCGCAGCGTCGACAATCAGGTGAGTCGCCTTCGCAAGAAGATCGAGACCGACCCCAGGAGCCCCCGGCTCATCAAGACTCATTGGGGCGGCGGCTACCGGTTCGCCGCCGACGTGGAGCGCGAATGAGGGCGCCCTGGCCCAAGAGTCTCACCGGCCGGATGGTCCTCCTGCTCCTGCTCACGCTCGGGGCCGCCCATCTCATCGGCGTTTCCGTCTTCTTGCACGAGCGATCGAGTGCGGTCGAGTCGATGGACCGGGATTTCTTCGGGCTCCGGATCGCACCGGTGGTGCACCTCCTCAACCATACGCCAGCCGAACTTCACTCGCAGATCGCGCAGGCGGTGAGTAGTCGACGAGTTCGCTTCACCGTCTCCGATACCGCGGTCGCGCGGCCAGGCAGTGATCACCGCGCTTCCGCCCGGGCCCGAGCCTACACGGAGCTCCTCGAGGGAGTGACGACCGAGATGATGATCGGCATACCTCACCGCCGCCGGATGGAGTTCTCGATTCGTCTTGCGGACGGGCGCTGGCTCAACGTCTCACAGCGGCTGCGTCCGCGTCGCCACCCCTGGCTCGGTCCGCCGCTCATCTCCCTGCTGATTGCCGGCGTGGTGCTGACGCTGGTGAGCATCCTGCTACTCCGGCGCATGACCCGGCCGATGAAGGAGCTAGCGAGCGCGGCCGATGCGCTCGGCCGGGGCGAGACCGCTATCCGTCTCGAGGAGACCGGCCCGGAGGAGATCCGGCGCACGACCCGGGCGTTCAACGAGATGAGCGAGCGTCTGCAGCGATTCGTGCGCGATCGAACCCAGATGCTGGCCGCGATCTCACACGATCTGCGCACCCCGATCACCTCGTTGCGCCTGCGCGCGGAGTTCATCGAGGACGAGGAGAATCGCACAAAGATCCTCGAGATCCTCGATGAGATGCAGCGCATGACGGAGGCGGTGCTCGCCTTCGTGCGCGAAGATACGATTCAAGAGGAGACTCGCGCCCTGGACTTGAGCGCGCTCGTGCAGAGCATTTGTGACGACCTCGGCGATCGGGGAGCGGACGTGCGGTTCACCGGCCCGAGCCGACTGGTCTTCGCGGGGCGCCCGGTCAGTCTGAAGCGGGCGCTCCGAAATCTCGTCGAGAACGCGATCTACTACGGCGAGCGGGCGCGGGTGACGCTCGAGCGTGACGCCGGGAGATTGTGGCTTCGAATCGACGATGACGGCCCGGGCATTCCCACCGACGCGCACGAGCGAGTGTTCGAACCCTTCGTACGGCTGGAGGCGTCGCGAAACCCGCAGACCGGAGGGGTCGGTCTGGGGATGGCGATCGCACGCGGCATCGTGCGTGCCCACGGGGGCGACATCGAGCTCGAGAATCGAGCCGAGGGCGGCCTGCGAGTCAGCGTCTTCCTGCCCGAGCAGACCGGATGACGGACTTCGGTGCGGGCCGGGCTCAACCCCCGTTCCCGGATTCGGGCGCGGCGGCCGGCTGGTAGCCGGGGCCGACGACCGGTGCCTGCGCGGGCAGGATCGCCTGGTCCACGTCGGAACGAAACGTCCGCGAGTAGCGGGCGAAGACCACCCGTGTGTTGGGGTCGCGCAGGCGTACCTCGACTCGGTAGTCGCGATTGGCTTCGACCCCCGTGACCGGCGGTGTCCGGAACACGTAGCTCAGCTTTCCCCACGCCGCGGTCTGGGTGACGGTGATCGGACGACCGCCCGAGGGATCTTCGAATTCCGCCTCGACGAGGGTGCCGCTCGGGATCTTTCGCACCACCCTGGCGACAAATCCGTAGTCGACCGCCGATAGACGATAGTTGAAGACGAAGCCGCCGCCCGCGAACTCGAGATACGGCGCATCGGAGCCCGTGGGCGAGCAGGCCGCGACGCCGAGCAGCCAGGCAAGTCCGAGGGCAAAGGGATACGCGCCTCTGAAGGCGATTCTCGAGCCGCCGGCAAGCCCTCCGGCGCTTGTCGGTTGCTCGACCGACGAGCCGAGCCCCGTCTCTCGCCGCCCCGGGTGCACGATCAGGCCCCCGGGCTCACCTTGGCAAGCGGGGACATGACGAAGGCCGCTCCCGACTGGCCGCCGTCGGCGTCGTGCGCGACCAGGTTCGGCAGCGCGAAGGCGGCCGGGTAGACCCCGTTCGGCACCGTCGTGACCTCGAACTCGGCCGCAAGCCCGTCCCGCACATCGGTCCCGAGTCTCGCATCGGCGATGACGCGATCTCCGGGCACGTAGTCGATGCGCGGCGCGTGGGCCGCTTCGTTAAGGCTCATCCCGTAATCGACGAGAAAGGAAACGAGCTGCAGCATCGCCGCCATGATCCGGCGGCCGCCCGCCGCTCCGCCCGCCACACGCCGCCCGTGCGCAGCGTGCACGATCACCGGGCACATGTTCGACAGTGGGCGGCGCGCGGGGCCGAGAGAATTGGGCCGGCCGGGGCGCGGGTCGAACCACATGATGCCGTTGTTCATCAGGATGCCGGTCCCGGGAAGGAACACCTTGGAGCCGAAAGGCGAGAGCAGGGTCTGGGTGAGGGCAGCGAGGTTCCCGTCCCGATCAACGACGCTGATATGGGTGGTGCAGGCGGGCTCGCTCGACGCCGCGTCGGGGCCGAGCGCAGCAAAGCGGTGCGCATACGCTTGCTTGAGCGCGCGCGCATAGGCGCGGTACGCCAGTGCATCGGGCCCGGGGCCCGGTGCGAGGGCGCTCTCGATGCGAGCGAGCGCGTGGGCCAGCGTTGGCCCGCCGGTCAGGCCGGACGGGACGTGGATTCGAGCATCGCGGTAAGCAACCGTGCGCGCCGGGCCCCGATTCACACGATAGGCGCCGAGGTCCTCGAGCGAGAGCTTGCCGCCGAGGGCGGCGGTGTCGGCCACGATCGAGCGGGCGATCTCTCCGCGGTAGAAGTCGTCGGCGCCCGCGGTCGCGAGGCGGCGCAGCGTCTGCGCGAGACCGGGAAGCGAAATCCGCAGCAGCTTGCCTTCCCAGTCCCCGACCGCGGGAAGACCCGCGGGGAGAAAGAGCTCCCGGGTGCCCTTAAACCGAACGAGATCGCTCGCGGCCGCGGTGATTCGAAGCGTCGTGTACCAGTCCACGCAAAGACCCCGCTCGGCCAGCTCGATCGCCGGCGCGAGGGACTCGGCCCAGGTGCGGGACCCGAAGTGCTCGAGCGCGAACGCTAGACCGGCCACGTGGCCCGGCACTGCAATCGAGTGCGGGCCCATGACATTGAGGTCGCCCTTGACCCGCGGCCATCCGAACAGGTCGCGGTCCGTGCCCGACTCGATCGGGTAGTCCTCGGGCTGCAGGCGGCGGGGCGCGACCATGCCGAAGTCGATGGTCTCCACGCGATCGCTGCCGGCATCGCCGACCAGCAGGTAACCGCCGCCCCCGAGCCCGCTCATCCAGGGCTCGACGGCGCCGATCGCGAGCCCCGCGGCCACCGCGGCATCCACCGCGTTGCCGCCCTCGGCGAGCACCCGCGCTCCGATGTCGGAGGCCTCGTAATGCTGGGTTGCGACCAGACCGGCCGAGCCGGTCTCGACCACCGGCTTTGATACCCTCCACGTCTCGACGAATGGGGTCACTGTCTGCTCCTCCAGCATGATCGAAGGTGCCCGCCCGCTGGGGCGTGCCTCGCGCGCACCCCCGCCGGCGAGCGGTGACAGGGTGGTCGGACTCCAAACCCGGCGCACGACTTGACGCAGGTCATGAAACTAGCACTTAGGACCCATTGCAGCGCCGCCCACGACGACACCCGTCGTATCATGCCAGACTGGGGATTGCGGCGCGGATGTAGCGAGGGACGGGATGAGCAAGAGCAACGAACGGCGACTGGTTTCACTCGACGTCGACAGTCCCATCTGGGACTCCTTCTTCATGGTCGCACCGCTGGTGCTGGTGGGCACCCGCGAGCCCGACGGATCCTACGACCTCGCGCCCAAGCACATGGCCGCCCCGCTCGGCTGGCAGAACTATTTCGCGTTCGTGTGCACCCCCCGACACGGCACCTACGGTAACGCCCAGCGCGAAGGCGTTTTCAGCGTCAGCTTCCCGATGCCTTCCCAGCTGCTGTTCACCAGTCTCGCAGCTTCGCCGCGCTGTGACGACGGCAACAAGCTGAGCCTGCGCGCGCTCGAGACGTTTCCCGCCAGCCGCATTGACGGCCAGCTGGTGCAGGACAGCTACCTCTATCTCGAGTGCGAGCTCGACCGGATGATCGACGACTTCGGCGAGAACAGCCTGATCATCGGCAAGATCGTCGCCGCGCAGGTGCGCGAGGAGTCTCTGCGTCGGGTCGAGCGGGACGACCACGACCTGCTGCGCGCCCACCCGTTGCTCGCCTATCTGCACCCCGGGCGGTTCACGACGATCACCGAATCGAACGCATTCCCGTTCCCGGCGGGGATGAAGAAGTAATGCGGGCGGGGGGAACCAACCGCAGACCCCACGGGGGAGAAATTCTGCACTACCTGCGTGGCACTCGGGGGGAGTTCTTGACCTTTCTCGAGCGCCTGGCCCGGATCGAGTCCCCCTCCTCGGACCCCGAGTCCCAGCAACCGATCCGGGCGATCCTTCGCGAGGCGCTCGAGGAGCTCGATTACGACCCGATCCTGGTGCCGGGGCACTCCAGCGGCGGACAGCTCTACGCGCGCGGACGAGCCCGCGAGCGCCACACACCCTCTCAGCTCCTGCTCGGTCACCATGACACGGTGTGGCCGCTCGGTACCCTCGCCGACATGCCCTTCACGGTCGAGGGCGACACCGTAAAGGGACCCGGGGTGTATGACATGAAAGGCGGTCTCACCCAGATCATCTTCGCGCTCCGGACCATCCGCGCCCTCGATCTGACCCCCGTGGTCGCGCCGGTGGTGTTCATCAACTCCGATGAGGAGATCGGCAGCGGGGAATCGCACCGTTACATCCAGCGCCTAGCCCCGAGAATGAACCGTGTGTTCGTGCTCGAGCCCTCCCTCGGTCCCTCCGGAAAGCTCAAGACCGCGCGCAAGGGCGTGGGCAGATTCACCGTCACCGTGAAGGGCAAGGCGGCTCACGCGGGGCTCGACCCCGAGCTCGGGGCGAGCGCCATCCTCGAGCTCTCTCACGTGATCCAGGAGCTCTTCGCCCTCAATGACTCCGAGCGCGGGGTGACCGTGAACGTGGGAACGATTGACGGCGGCATGCGCCCCAACGTGGTCGCTCCGCAAAGCCGTGCGGTGGTCGATGTCCGGGTGATAACCCGGGACGACGCCGCCCGGGTCGAGGAGGCGATCCACGCTTTGCGGGCCACGACGCCAGGAACCGAGCTGCAGATCGAGGGGCGCATCGGTCGTCCCGCCCTCGAGCCGACCCCGCGCAACCGCGCCCTGTGGCGCATTGCGCGCTCGCTCGCAGAGGAGATCGATCTCGAGCTCGAGCAGGGCCTGGCCGGCGGCGGCTCGGACGGCAACACCACGAGCCAGTTCACCGCCACCCTGGACGGTCTCGGCGCGGTGGGCAACGGCGCGCACGCCCACCACGAGTGCATCTCGATCGACAAGACCCTCGAGCGAGCCGCGTTACTCACACTGTTGCTGCTCGAACCCCCTCTCGAAGCCAGATAACGCGCGCACAACACGGACAAGAACGGAGGTGAAACAGATGTCGGACCTAACCTACTTCTCCTCGGTTACCCGGATCTCCGATCTCGAGGCGAGCGGATTCGAGACGACGGCGTTGCCCCGAGAGCACTGGGCCTGCGGTGACTACGTCGTCGCCCAGGTTTGCGAGCAGCCGTCCCCCCTCTTTCCGGTTGAGCTTCCGCGCGGGCGTATGGTGGAGGTGTTTCCCGGCGACCTCGTCGTCGGGGCCTTCGGTAACCGGGCCGCCACGCTCGAGGGGGTGGGGAGCTGGGAGGCGATCTCGGAGGATGGGAGCTTGACCGCCCTCACCGCGGCCGGGCTGTTCGGCCGGTTGACCTCGCGTTCCTCCTTCGTGCCGCGGCTGCTGGACCTCACCTACCGCGGCCACGCGACCCGCTCGGGGCAAAAACTCACCATGGGCGAGTTCGTGACCGATACGGTGAAGACACCGCTGGAGGTTCCCGTCGTGCTCCTGGTCGGAACCTCGATGTCGGCCGGCAAGACCACCACCGGACGGGTCATCATCCACCAGCTTAAGAACGCGGGGCTGCGGATCGCGGCCGCCAAGCTCACCGGGGCCGGCCGTTACCGGGACGTGCTCAGCTTCGGAGATGCGGGGGCGGATTACATCTTCGACTTCGTCGACGTCGGCCTCCCCTCCACCGTCTGCCCCAAGCCCGAGTTCAAGACGGCGCTGACCCGGCTCCTCTCGCGCATCGCCCAGACCGAGATCGACGTGCTGGTCGCCGAGGCCGGGGCCTCGCCGCTCGAGCCCTATAACGGCGACGTCGCGGTCGCCGAGATCGCACCCCACGTGCGGTTCACGGTCTTGTCGGCCTCGGACCCATATGCGGTGGTCGGCGTTCAGAACGCGTTCGCCCACCAGCCCGACCTCGTGACCGGGCCCGCCGCCAACACCGACGCGGCCGTCGCGCTGGTGAAGAAGCTGACCGGGGTACCGGCACTGAACGTGCGCGACCCCCAGTCCTTGCCCGAGCTCCGGGCAATGCTGAGCGAGAAGCTCGGGATGGCGGTTTGAAGGGACCACGGAGAGCACGGCCACACGACGCCGGCCGTCAACTCTCTCGTCCGTGCTTCGCTCAGGCGGTGATTAAGGGCTCGGGCGGGGTCGTGCTGGTCTCCTCCCGCAGTCTGATGTGGCGGGGCTCGGCGCGCACCCGCTCGAGCCAGTCACCGATACGCGGATAGCGGCCGAGGTTGAAGCCCCCTTCCTCGGCCACGTGCGAGTAGGCGTAGAGCGCGATGTCGGCGATCGAGTAGCCCGGGGCCCCGAACCACCGATGCTCGGTGAGATGACTCTCCATGACCGCGAGCGCGTGCTCTCCTTTCACCGCGTTCTCCGCGAGTCGGGCGCCATGGGCGCGACGATCGGCTTCATTCATGAACTTTAGGATGTAACGATTGACCGCGATCGCGGGCTCGTGGCTGTACTGCTCGAAGAACATCCAGCGCAAGACCTGCGCGCGGTGCCACGGATCGGCGGGCCAGAACGGCGTCTCGCGGGCCAGGAAGAATAGAATCGCCCCCGACTCGGAGAGCACCCGGCCGTCATCGAAACGCACTGCGGGCACCTTGCCAATCGGATTGATGGCGCGGAACTCCGGTGTGCGCGGGTGCCCATGGACCTGGTTCACCTCGATGCGCCGGTGGGAGATCGCGAGGTGCGAGAGGAGCAGGCGCACCTTGTAGACGTTGCCGGAATCCAGGTTTCCATACAGCGTCAGCATCCGTCCCGCCTCAACGTCTCGGCGCCAGCGCGGCGTCGCGCGCTTCAGGCCTGCGCGAAATAGCGCTCGAGGTATTGCCCGAAGCTGAGCTCGTCGCGTGCCTCGATCTGCGCCTGCTCCTCGAGTGACTTTGCCGCCAGCGCCTCGAACCCGCTCACCACGTCGGGCGCGAGGGGTGGTTGCTCGAAGAACTGCTTGTGCTCCAGCGACTTTCTCAGTGCGAACTCGAAGAAGCTCTCGTCTCGCGCGCGCATCTCCGCCAGCACCCGCGAGGAAGGCATGAGCGCCGGGTTGGCCGCGACCTCGAGCTGTCGCTCGAGCCCTCGCACGTAGGGCACATCGGGGTTGCCGGAGTCGAGCAGCTCGCAGTAGCCGCGCATCGCCTGGCAGAACAAAGTGGCCCACTCTGCGACCGGGCGGCTCTCCCCGTTGATCGTGATGCTGAGGTGGGGATCGCGCCCGCAGCAAGCCACCTTGCTCTGGTTGTGCTCGATGAGCCTCTGCTCCTCGTCGCTCACCGGCGGGCTGTCCTGAAACATGCAGAACCCGAGAAACGCCTCGATGAATCGCAGCTGCTCCTCGTTCACTCCGGTGGGGTCAAAGGCCCCGACGTCGAGGGCCCTCACCTCGACGTAGCGAACTCCCCGGCGCTTGAGCGCGAGGGTCGGCTTCTCGCCCGACTGGGCAATCTGCTTGGGCCGGATGAAGCTGTAGTACTCGTTCTCGATCTGCAGGAAATTGGGACTCAGCTGGCGATACTCACCGTTCTCGCGCACCCCGATCGCCTCGTAGGCCGGAAACGGAGTTGCGATTGCCCGGGTGAGGCTCTCCACATAGTCGTCGAGATGATTCAACGAGATCCGCAACGCCGCCTGGTTCTTGTTCTTGTAGCCGATGTCGCTCAGGCGCAGTGAGGTCGCGAAGGACTGGTACCAGGTGCCCGAGTCGAATTCCTCGAACTCACCCTTGCGGCCGGCGAGGAAGCTCTTGCAGATCGCCGGTGAGGCTCCGAACAGGTACGGCACGAGCCAGCCGAAGCGCTGAAAATTTCGCACCAGCCGGAAGTACCCGTCCGAGATGAGCTCGTGCCGCGGCCGGCGATCGCTCTCGATATCCCGCCACGCCGCCCAGAACGGTTCCGGGAACGAGTAGTTGAAGTGAATGCCGGCGATGGTCTGCATCACGCTGCCGTAACGATGACTCAAACCGCGCCGGTAGACGTGCTTCATGGTGCCGACATTGGAAGTACCGTAGCGCCCAATCGGAATCGAAGCATCGTCCCCCACCCGGCAGGGCATGCTGGTGGCCCAGAGCATCTCGTCGTCGAGCTTGGAGTAGACGAAGCGATGGATGCGGTCGAGAAACTCCATCGTGTCGTGCACGTTCACGAAGGGCGGGGTGACGAACTCGAGGAGCGCCTCGGAGTAGTCGGTGGTGATGTAGGGGTGAGTGAGCGCAGAGCCGAGCGCCCCCGGGTGCGGAGTCCTCGCGATCCAGCCGTCCGGACTCACCCGCAGGCTCTCCTTCTCCAGGCCCTTGAGTCCGCCCGGGAGCAGGCTGGAGTAGCCCGCATTGATGAAGCGCGTCAGCCTTTGCTCCGACGATGCGTACAACGGCAGGGCTCCTATCGGGGGGTGGCGGTGCCGGCGAGGGCGAGATTCTGCGTCATTTGCCGGCGGAAATCACCCTGGCCCGGCGGGCCGAACCGGCGCCGATCGCCGGTCGTCCCGATAGGTCATCGAGGATGCCTGGCGGTACAATGTCGCTCTCGACCCAGGGGAAGGGATTTCGATTGGAGCAACTCGGCACGCGCGACATCCACGTGTGGCTCGCGGTGCCCGAGGCAATACGCGACCGCGCCCGGCTCGATGCGTACCGAGAACTGCTGAGCCCCGAGGAGATGGTCCGCTACCGGCGCTTTCGGTTCGAACGACACCGGCATGCCTTCCTCGTATCACACGCCCTGCTGCGCTGCACCCTGTCGCGCTACGCCGACGTCGCCCCGCAGGCTTGGGGATTCGTCGAGAACGAGCACGGCCGACCCGAGATAGCGACTCCGGCGCGCGTGCCTCCCCTTCGCTTCAATCTCTCGCACACCGAAGCGCTGTGCGCCTGCGCGGTCACGTTGACGCGCGACCTCGGCGTCGACGTCGAGACCCACACGCGCCGCCGGGTCAACCTCGAGGTGGCGGACCGTTTCTTCACCGACGAAGAGAGCGGAGCTCTGCGCGAGCTCGCGCCGCACGAACAACCCGGTCGTTTCCTCGAGCTGTGGACCTTGAAGGAGGCCTACATCAAGGCGCGCGGGATGGGTCTCGCCCTCTCGCTACGTCGCTTTGCATTTCGCATCGTTGACGGCCAACCCGCGGTTAACTTCCTCGAGGGTCTCGAAGACGACCCCGCCCAATGGCAATTCGAGCTACGCAGGCTCGAGCCGGCGCACGTGCTCGCGATCGCGGCGCGGACCCCACCCGGGCAATCGCTCGAGCTCGAGATTCAACGCACCGTGCCCGACCCGGTCCCGACACCACGGGGCTCCGGCTGAGAGGCCGCCCAACTTCCGAGGCGGGGCTCACCCCGCACCCGGGGCGCTCGAGGCCCGCAGAACGCGCCCTGGCCTTTCTCCGGTCGGGCCCCCGTCGCGCCACACCACGACGCCGTTGACGAGAACGCAATCGATACCGGCGGCCGGTTGCTTCGGCCTCTCGAAGTCCGCGGCGTCTCGGATCGCATCGGGGTCGAAGATCACCAGGTCCGCATGCGACCCCGCCGCGATCACCCCCCGACCGGAAAGGCCAAACACCGTCGCCGGCGCGCCGCTCATGCGATGCACTGCCTCCTCGAGCGAGAACAGCCCGAGGTCGCGCGCGTAGTGTCCGAGCACCCTCGGAAAGGTCCCCCAGAGCCGTGGGTGCGGAAACGCATCGTGGGGCAGACCGTCGGAACCGATCATGGCACCGGGGAACGCGAGCACCCGGCGCAGGTCATCCTCGTCCATCGCGTAGTAGATCGCCCCGGCCGGCAGCAGCCGCTCGATGGCTTCGTCCTGCGCGCAGCCCCACCGCGCCGCGATATCCGCCAGCAACTGGCCGGCCAGCTCCGGGTGCGGCTCCGACCACGCAACGAGGACCCGCTCGGCTTGCGCCGCGTACTCGGGCAAGAGCACCGTCGAGCTTGCAATGTAGGGGTAGACATCGAAGCTGACACTCTGGCGAGGCTGAGCCGCAGCGACCATCGCGAGGGTTTCTCGGGTCCGCCCCCAGTTGGCACGCCCCGAGACCTTGAAGTGCGAGATGACGAGCGGCACTCCCGCCCGCCGTCCGATCTCGAGCGTCTCCTCGATCGCCGCGACCACCCGCGCCCCCTCGTCGCGCATGTGGACCGCGCAACGTCCGCCGTGCGCGGCGGCACGACGCGCGAGCGCCACGATCTCCTCGGTCGGCGCGCTGCGGGCCGGGGGATAATCGAGGCCGACGCTGAGCCCGATGCAGCCGGCGGCCATGCACGCCTCGACGAGCGCTCCCATGCGTTCGGTCTCCGCCGCCGAGGCCGCCCGCGACGGATCTGCCATCGTGGCGAGACGAAGCGTCGAATGGCCCACCAGAAACGCCGCATTGATCGCCGGCGGCTCCGCCTCCAGGGTGTCAAGGTACGCCTCCATCGAACCGAAGCGATACCACTCACGGCCGCCGAGGAGGTTGAGCGGCGGCGGCGGTTCAAGCCCGGTGAGCGGCGCCAGGCTGATGCCGCAGTTGCCCGCAATCACGCTGGTGACGCCTTGGCTGAGCTTGGGCGTCATGTCGGGACCCGAGAGCAATGCCCGGTCGTCGTGAGTATGGGAATCGATGAAGCCGGGGGCGACGATCCGAGCGCTCGCGTCGATGCGTGCCGGCGTCGAGAGCCCCTGGAGTTTCCCGATCTCGACGACCCGCCCGCCGCGGATGGCCAGGTCGGCCGGATACCGGGGCGCACCGGTTCCGTCGATGATCGTCCCGCCCTCGATCACGAGCTCGGGAACGGAGGTTGGCGCGCGGATGGCAGCGTCCCTCGCTAGGATAGTGCGAGGTGGTTCGGCAGGCGTCTCGTCTCATGCCGGGCGGCAACCGAGTTGCGCCACGCGGCGGACCGGTGCATCGCCGGGACGGCGAGCCGTGCCCGCGGCGTGATTCGCCGTACCGAGCCCTCGCGCCGCGGCTGCGACAGGGCCCGAAATCTCGAGAATTTCGGCGAGCGGTCCATCATGATATCGAGTACCGTGCCGCTTCGTTCGGCCGCAGCCGGCGTATTCAAGGCGCTCTCCTGTCTCGATGAACAAAGCACGAGGTGGCGACCCACCGATTGACAACCCGACTCTCGGCATCATCCTGATGGTGGTCGCGGTCCTACTTTGGGTGATTCACGATGCGCTTAGCAAGTGGCTCACGGAAACCTACTCGCTGTTTCAGATCGTCGCGGTGCGCGGGGTGGTCGCGTTCGCGCCGATTTCCCTCATCCTTTACCGCGAGCAGGGCCTATCGCGCGTGTGCAGCGCCTCGATCTGGCCACTGCTCGGACGCGGCGCACTCGGCGCGACGTCATTCGTGCTGTTCCTCGCCGCTCTGCCGCTCATGCCGCTCGCCGATATCTTCGCGATCGTGATGTCGGCCCCGCTCGTCATCACCGCGCTATCGGTGGTCTTACTCGGTGAGCGAGTGGGGGCTCGCCGGTGGGTCGCGGTGTGCACCGGCTTCGTGGCAATGCTGATCATGACGCGACCGGGCGGCGCAATCGTGCCGCTTGGCGCCGCCCTCGTCTGCGGCTCCGTGCTGTTCTATGCGCTCGCGATGATCTCGACCCGGGTCCTGGGCCGCGGAGAGAGCGCGGGGGTGATCACCTTCTACTCCAATCTCGTCTTCTTGCTGGTCGGAGCAATCGCGGTTCCGTTCGTATGGATCGCCCCGAGCCGTGTCGACCTACTGGTGATGGCGGCCACCGGCGTCCTCGCCGGCATCGCGCAGTATGCGATGACGCAAGCGTTTCGAATCGCTCCGCCGTCGGTGGTCGCGCCGTTCGAGTACACGTCGATGATCTGGGCGGTGTTGATCGGCTTTGCCGTCTGGGGCGAGGTACCCACGCCGATGGTGGCGCTCGGAGCGGTCGTCATCATCGCAAGCGGACTCTACGTCCTCCACCGGGAGAGGAAACAGATGCCCTGAGCCGGTCGTGTCCGGCTCGCAGTTTCCTCCGTTTTTTGCCGACTGCTTCACAGTCGGACCGTCCGCGATGAGGCGCGGCGCACGAATCAGACTCGACGAATCTGCGAGACTCTGTGCCATCAGATATGGCGATACTGAAGGCAAGTCCGATGATTGAGTCAATCCGTCGCTCGTGGAAGCAGAAGGCTCTGTGGATGGGGGCCTCGGCCGCCACCCTGGCGTGGTCCATCACCTTGTACTGGTCGCTCGTCGCCCACGGCTACGTGCAGACCCCTTGGGTCCTGTAGCGGCGCAAGCTTCCCGCCGGAGCGCTTCGAGTAATTAGGGCGCCGGATGAGCACCCGGAAGCGCCGCCGATGAATCGAGGTGCCGCTCGATGATGTCGAGAAACGCCCGCTCGATTCTGAGGTTGTCCCGATAAACGAGACAGAGCGCGTGCTCGGTGTAGTTGAGATCGGCGAGCTCTCGCCCGAGCTCGCTGACCGCCACCCCTCACCCCTCGCCCCTCGCGTCGAAACAAGCTGAAATCCTACGAGTTCTTCCGGCGCTGGCTCGGGCAGACCCCGAACTGCGAAGTCGCGCGCGCCATGCGGAAAACCAATCGGGAATTGTGCCGGGCAAGGCCGGCCGTCGCCGGGAGACCGGTAGAGGCTAGCAGTTTGTCGGACTTAGGTCGGATTTAGACAAATTGGCATCAAACTCCGAGAAAGGCGCGCTCTCACCCAAATCTTGGCGCAGTTTGCCCATGCAAAGTGTCTTAGATTTCACGTGAGCGCGCATGCTATTTTCAGTCCGACCGGCTGCTAGGGGTCGGCGAGACTCACCGTTCGATGCACGCTGTACTTCTCGTAGAATGACTCCGACAGCTTCTTCGCTTCGATCAAATCGGGCCTCGCCATGCGCGCGGTGAGCAGCGTCAGATAATCTTCGGCGGCATCCTGTCCCCCTGCGGCCGCGATGCTGAACCAGGCGTAAGCCTCGACCGCATTTCGCTCCATCCCCTCGCCGTGATAAGCCAGGGCGCCCATCGTCACCTGGGCTGCGGTGCTGCCGGCCTCCGCGGCTCTGCGAAACCACTTCGCCGACTCCGCCAGGTCCTGCTCCACGCCCTCGCCGAGAGAGTACATGTAACCCAGGTTGGTTTGCGCGACCACCACCCCCTTGTCAGCCAGCTTTCGAAATTCCGCCAAGGCGGCGGCATAATCCCCGGCTTGATAGGCCGCGACTCCCGCCTCGAAATCAGCCCAGGCCGGGCCGGCGTTACTCACGAAAAACACGAACGCGATAATCAGAAGCCGCACGCGATTCCTCTTCGGATAACCGAAATTCATGCTACTTAGTCGGCCCGCGCGCGAGGATCCTTGAGCGATTTCCCCCCGCCTGCAGGACCGGGACCGAGCAAAGACGGATGTGTTAGGCTCGCGCCGCGGGCGACCGGAACGCTCGACCTACGGGAGACGGGAGTGTTCTACGAAACCGCAACCAATCGACACGGTCTCGCAAGCGATCCCTTCAAGAGCTGCGTCCTGCCGCGGTGCATCGGCTGGATATCGAGCCTGAGCGCCGACGGCGTGGTGAACCTGGCTCCCTACAGCTTCTTCAACGCGGTCGCCACCGATCCGCACATGGTGATGTTCGCCTCGGGCGGACTGCAGCCGCATGGCCCCAAGGACTCCATCACCAACGTCGAGCAGACCGGTGAGTTCGTATGCAACCTCGCGACCTGGGAGCTTCGCAAGGCGATGAATCTAACCAGTGCCGCGACCCGGCCGGAGGTGGATGAGTTCTCCTTTGCCGACATCGAGCGCGAGCCGTCGGTCCTCGTCAAGCCGCCGCGGGTGAAGGGCTCCCCCATCCACCTCGAGTGCCGCCACCATCAGACGGTGGAGCTACCTTGCAACGATCCCGGGAGCCGGAACGCGATCGTGATCGGCCGCGTGATCGGCGTGCACATTCGCGACGATGTCCTCAAGCACGGCAGGGTCGATGTCGCCAAGATCCGGCCCATCGCCCGCCTCGGGTACATGGACTACACGGCAGTCGATCAGGTGTTCACCATGCGACGCCCTCAATCCGCCTGAAAGTGCCCGGCATCGCGGACCGGGTCGCGGGGCCGGAGCGAAACTGGCGTCTCCGGCGGGGCCAGCGCCAGTCAAGAACTCAGATACCCATGTTGCCGAGAGTGACCATGATGTGATTCAGGATGGAGGTGATTCTCGGATGCTCCACCTCGAAGTGCTCGATACCTTCCCGGACGTTATCGATTAGATTGTCGTGATGCTGTGACTCGGGCTGTGACAGCTTGAGTTCGAGGTCCACGATGAGCGCGTTGAGGCGTTCCTTGGACTGCCGATCGCCCGGGTCGAGTCGCTCGATCTCCCGGCGCAGCTTTTCCAGCGACTCTCGCAGTTCGGTTTGCGGCATGCGGTATCTCCTCGAACTCGGGCATATGAAGAGATTATCACAGCTGCAAACGCGCTCGCGGGCAGCGGTTCAATCGCCGCCACTGATCCAGTGATCGATGTAGCGCTCGAGCCGCTCATAGCCATCGTCATCGAACGACTGAATGCTGAGGCCGATGCGGTACTCCCGCTCCGAGACGCGCCGCGTGAATACCGTCCGGCACGAGACCCCGATCACGGCCGAGTGGTCGTCCTGTGACGCGTGAGCGAGCCGCACCTGAAGCGACAACAGCGCCCCCGGGGGGGTACGCGCGCCCTCCGGCAAGAGGGTTTCGATCGTGCCATGGTCGCATACGAGCTGCAGGCCGGCACAGGAGATGTTGACCGCCGTCGCGTGCACCGCCCCGAGTTCCGGCAGCTCGATCTCGACCGGGATCTCGCGCGTGATGCGCGGATGCGCTCGCTTGTACTTCGTCATCGAATCCTCGACCCACGCAACAGCGTGAAACTGGCGCGACCTGCCCTCACGAATGACTATCCGGTACCGTCCGTGCTCGCGCCCCCGCGGCGCCGCACACCGGAGCGCAGGCGCCAAAGATCGGTTCGCGAACCCCGGACGTCGCACGGCAGCAGCCGTGCTCCACCCCCGGGGAACGTGAGCGACCCGGGCCCGGCGCAAGATGCGAGGCGCCGGCCGAAACCACGTGGATCGTCTCTCGCGAAACCAGCAGGTAGTGTAACCGGAGTGAGGGCAAGCGCGGCAAAGTACCCGGGCAACCCAACACAGACGCGATGTCGGCGTCCGACGAGTGGCATAGAATCCCCCCATGAGCGCCGCATCTCCTCGGGTCATCGTCATCGGCGCCGGCATCGTCGGGGCAAGCATCGCTTATCACCTCACCGGCTACGGGGTCGAGGTGGTCGTGCTCGAGCGCGACCGCCCGGGCGCCGGCACGACCGGTGATTCCTTCGGGTGGATCAATGCCTCCTACGACAACCCCGCCGGATACTATCGTTTACGCCTGCAGAGCATCCTGGAGTTCCATCGCCTCGAACGAGAGCTCGGGGGCAAGCTAGAGATCAACTGGGGAGGAAGCGTGCAGTGGGAGTCCGCCGCGGCGATGCCCGAGTTCGAGCGGCACGTCCGCCGTCACCAGGACTGGGGCTACCCGGTGCGCCTCATCGAACCCGACGACCTGAAGCGCCTGGAGCCGGCGATCGCGAGCGCACCTCCGCGCGCCGCCTACGCGGCGGTAGAGGGGAGCGTCGACCCGGCGGTCGCGACCGATGCGCTGGTCGCCGGCGCCGAGCGTCGCGGCGCAACCCTTGAACCGGGCTGCGAGGTGACTGGCTTCGTCACCGCCAAAGGCAAGTGTCACGGCGTGAAGACGTCGCGGGGGGACTTCGAGGCGGAGGTGGTGGTGCTCGCGGCCGGCTGCCGCACCGCGGCGCTTGCCGAGCGGCTGGGGGCGCGCATTCCCCTCGTAGACTCTCCTGGCCTCCTCATGAAGACCCGAGCGACCGCACCCTTGATTCGGCGGCTCGTGCTCACCCCCGAGGTGCACATGAAGCAGGACCCGAGCGGACAAATCGTCGCCGGAGAGGACTTCAGCGGCGGCACCCCGAATGGCGACCCGCGCGAAACGGGTAAGCTCATCCTCGGGCGAGCCCGTAGGATCATCCCGGCGCTGGCCGATGTCGGGCTTGCCTCGGTCACGATTGGGAACCGGGTGATGCCGGCGGATGGGATGCCGATCGTCGGCTTCGCGGACGCGTCCCAGGGCGCCTATGTCGCGGCCATGCACAGCGGCATCACCCTTGCCCCCCTGATCGGGCGGGCCGCCGCCCGGGAGATCGTCGAACGCCGCCGGGTCGAGCTGCTGGCACCGTACCGGCCCGAGCGATTCTGACCCGGACTTCTCGCCGCCACCCCGCCCGAGGACGCGATGCCGCTGCCGCCGGCTACCGCCGGAAGATTTCACCAGGGAACGATTCAGCTCCCGGGGCGCAAGACGTCTCTGATGATGTCCTTGATGATCCCGGTGGCCCGTTCGATGAGAACCACGTCGCCGTCGACGATCACGCGCTCGTGCCCGGGCGGATGCGGCGGAAGCCGCGCCCTTAGCTCGTCGGGTAGCGCACGCTTGGCGAGACCCGGCGGCAAGGTGTGATTTCGCTCGAGCTGCTTGGCGAGACCCGGTGGTAATGCGTCTTTCTTGGCGAGCCCGGGCGGGAGCTTCTTCGACTTCCCCTTCTTGGCCGGCTTCTCCTCGCGCCCAGCGCCGCGTTCCGGGTCACTATCCCGGTAGTAGTGCTCGATGATCGCCTTCTCGACCTCGCTGAAGATGACATCGGCCAACGAGCCGTCGGTCGCCGCCGCGGGCGCGCCAGCGAGGGCCGCGAGCCCGAGCAGAGCACTTAAGGCACCTGTCAAATGCCGCATCTGCACCACCTCCGGGTTCAGGTTCACACCATCCGCTATCGACCGGCCTGACTACGCCTTTAACTCACGTCACCGACGAGCACGTCGACCCGCGACGCCCGGCGGCATCGCACGGGCAAGTGGGTAACCGGCAGCAAACCGTTACACTACCACCCGCGCCGGTCGACTTGGAGCACTATCCGCCCAGTCGCCGGTGGCGGGCAATGGATTGACAAGCTGGTCATGCATGATCTTGCGTGAGAGGCCTCTTTTGAGCTTGGAAGACGAAACTCGCGTCATCGGCTGGATCGCAATCCGATCGGCCCGTCATGTCTTTCGACACGGCGATGCCTGTGTGATCGCGGGCTCGAGGGCGACACTCGAACGCTACCTGGCTTCGAAGTCACCCGATCTGATTGAGACTCTCAGCTTGAGCAAGACTCGTTTCGGCGAAGTACTGCATCACCTCGGCGAGGGTGCGGCCTACGCTTTCGACGAGGCAGCCTACGAACGTTTCTATCCGCTCGCCCGGCGAGCCGGCATCGACCTCTCGCCGGAGGATTTTCCACCGATGAGTGACACCGAGTTTCATTTCGTGAAGGTGACGCTCGAAGGCTGAAGTTCCGCGTCCTCGATAGCCCCGTGCGGGGGCGTACTTCAAGCTACAGATTGAACCGGTCGCGAACCTTGTAGTAAAGCACTGAGGGAGCAAGAAACCACGGATTGCCCCGGTACAACGGGCGGGTCTGAAAAGGAACCCCGTCGAGCGCGGTGCGCCCGCGCGGCGAGCCGAGCGCCTTAAGGCCGAGCCGCATTCCGAGATAGCTCGCGAGCGAGACGCCCGAACCGCAGTAGCCCATCGCGTAGTACAGGCCATCGTGAATCCCAATGTGCGGCAACGTATCGAAGGAGTAGGCTACGAAGCCAACCCAGGAGTGGGTGATCCGAGTGCCCTCGAGCTGAGGAAAGATCTTCCTCATCGCAGCGTGAAGAAGGGGCGCGCTCACCCGGGGGTCGGTTTCCGTCAGGGCCACTCGGCCGCCGAACACCACGCGTCGGTGCTGCGGGCAGAGCCGATAGTAGAACACGAGCTTGCGAGTGTCGGTCATCACCCGGGCACGGGGAGAGAGAGTCCGTGCCAGCCCGGGCTCGAGCGGCTCGGTCGCGATGAGGTAGCTGCCGATGGGGATGACTCGTCGACGGTGCCACGGTGCGACCGGGCCGGTGTAACCGTTGGTCGCCAGCACCACGTCGCGGGCCCGCACCGCGCCCCGGGAGGTGCGGAGCATGAAGCCACGCCGGTTGCGCTCGATCGAGAGCACCGGGCAGTGTGACACGACGCGGGCCCCGGCCTGCTCTACCCTTTGCAGCAGCTGCAGGTGGTACTTCGCAGGGTGAAGGGCCGCGTGGCGGGGAAACACCGTCCCCCCGTGGTAGAGGTCACTGCCAATCTCTGCGCGTTGCTCGGTGCGCGGCACCATGTACGCCTCCCCCGCGAGTTCCCTCGGTCGGCGTTCCAGCTCGCGGGCGAGCCGCTCGTAATGAGCTGGCCGGTGGGCCCCGTGAAATCGGCCGACCCGCTCCCAGTCGCACTCCAGGCGTTCGCTGGCGATGAAGTCGTTGATGAACTCTAGGGCCTTGAGGCCCTCGGTGCAGATCTCGAACGCTGCCTCCCGGCCATAGCGGCTCACGAGGTCATCGAAAGAGGGCTTGATGCTGGGGCTCACTTGACCACCGTTGCGGCTGCTGCAGCCGAATCCGGCCTCCTCCGCATCGAGCACGACCGTATCCCGGCCCCCCCGCACGGTCTGCAGCGCGGCATGCAGGCCGGTGTATCCGGAGCCGACCACCAGCACATCCGCCGTCGCGGGAAGCTTTACCCGGTGCGCCCCGGGACGCGGCGCATCCTCCCACCAGTAGGGCTCGCGCTTGAAATCCTCGGTCAGCAGGTCCGCTTCGCTCGTCATCTCGCTCAAGAGCCCCGTCCCGGATGCCGATAGCCGTATGGTATGGAACCGCCCCGGGAATGCCAGTCCGCCGATGCTGCGAGCACCTGTCGAAAATGAGTGGAAGACGCGCTATCTCGAGGCGATCGAGGAGCTAGAGGAGAAGGAACGCAGCTGGTCACAGCTCGAGGCACTGCTGCGCCGGTCAGTCTCTCGCCTCGCAATCGCCGCATCCGAAATCGATCCTCGAATCGACGACCCCCTGGAGGGCATTCGCAAGGCGGTGCGCGACCGTGTCGATCCCGCCCGCCTCGAGTTCGAGCTCGACCGACTGTCCCGCGCCGTCACCGAGCTCGAGCTCCGCGCTCCACCGCCCGAGGTACCACCGACACCGGGTGGCGGGGCCGAGCTGAGCGCCCGGTTCCGACAGTTCGTCACCGAGCTCCCGATCCCCGCCGATCAATCAGCGGCCCTGCTCGAGCGGCTGCAGCGCCTGCCGCACCCGACGTTGGAGGCGGCGCTGGCGGAGGTTCAAACCGGTCTCAGCAGCTGGCTCGGCGCGCAGTGGAAGTCAGGGCTCGCCGGGACCGCGCTCGAGCCCCTGCTGCTCGGCCTCATCGAGCGCCTGGAGACGACGATCGAGATGGGTGAGTCACTCGTCCCGGTGCGGGCACGCCTCGACGGTGGCGTCAATGACGAGGATTGGGTGGACGTGCTGGAAGAGCTCGCGGATGTGATCACCAGCGGCGTTTGCTCGATGCGCCAGCAGCGGCGCGAGCTCGAGGAGCTGTTCGAGCATGTCGCAGAACGCCTCTCGCACATTCAAACCTTCGTCGAGTTTGCCCAAGACGACTTGCAAGCCTCGCAAGACAGCCG
>JBFHLI010000017.1:0-23156 GCA_041594935.1 Gammaproteobacteria bacterium
CCAAGCTGTGGTCGAAGCCCGACTCCTGATATGCCTGGGCGGCAATCGCCAGCCAGTCAAAATCGTATCGCTCGGCAAATCGCTCGAACATCGGCGCCATCTGGTCCAACCGGCGCCGGGCATGCCTGGCCAGCGGATTCTTGACGAAGCGGTCATTCTCGAAGTACCGGGTGAAGAGGATATTGCCGATCCGAGTGCCCTTCTTGTTCTGTTCAACGAATTCGTTGAGGCTCGCCAGCAACTGCCGATTGCTCTTTCGCACCGCCCAGCTTATCCGGCCGCCCTCATTGAGTCTGAGGTCATCGCGCACCACCATCTTCGTGAAGACCTTCGACCAGAGGTCGGCGAGGTGAGAATCGACTACGGTCAGCTCCACGATTCCCGCATTGACGAGTTCCAGGATATCGGCGTCGCCAAGATGCTCGTCTGCCTCCACGATCTCGATCGGCTCACCCCCTTCGGCTTCGAGGGTCTCGCTGAGCTCGCGCAGGTGCTGCGAGTAACTGCTCCCTCGCAGGACATAGACCCGACGACCCGAGAGGTCGCGCAGCGAATCTATGCTCGTCTCGCTCTCACTGGTCACGACCACCTCGTCCACGTCAGGCAGATAAGCATCGGTGAAGGCGACCTGCTCCTGCCGCTCGGGGGTTACGGTGAGACCCGCCGCGACGATGTCGCCCTCTCCCGCAAGCAATGCCGGCAGCAAGCGACTGAAGGGAACCGGGATGAACACCAGCCGCACCTTCTCGTCCTCGCGTTGAACATTCCGATTTAAGAAGGACTCATACTGTTGCATGAGCTCGGTTTCAAACCCGCGGGGCCGGCCGCGCCAGAGGAAAAAGTCGGTCTTGCTGAAGGTCACCAGGGCTCGGATTTGCTTGCGCTCGCGCATACCAGGAAGATCGGCGCTGCTCGCCTCACCGAGCTCGACCGCGGCCCAGTCCGATCCGCCGCTCGAGAGACTATCGGCCCCGACCGTCGGGGAGCCTCCCATCGATACTGCCGACAGGCCAATCGCGGCAATAGCCGATGCCAAAATACGGCCAGGACATGTTCTGCTCACCGGGACTCCTCCACCGTTGCCGGCGGGATCCTACCAGCTGCAGGTCGGGCTGTTTACCAATTTCCTGCCTGGAGCCGACTCCCAGAGTCAGATAGACTTCTAAGTTTTACAAACCTCCCATCACCATCGGCTGCGTATGAATCAGGTTCCCAAGCACTCCCCGATGCTCGGCTGGCGCGAGTGGGCATCGCTTCCGGACCTGGGGATCAAGCGGCTCAAGTGCAAAGTCGACACCGGCGCGCGCTCTTCGGCATTGCATGCGTTCTACGTCGAAAGGTTCTCCGAGGGCGACCGAGACCGGGTGCGTTTTCGAATCCACCCTCATCAGCGGCGCACAGACATCGAGTGTGAGTGCGTCGCCGATATCGTCGATGAGAGGATGGTTTCTGATTCCGGCGGCCACCGCGAGAAACGCTTCTTCATCGTGACCACCGTGGTCATCGGCGAACAAGCGTGGCCGATCGAGCTTACCTTGACGGATCGGGACACCATGCGGTTCCGAATGCTCCTCGGACGAACCGCGATCAATGGCCGGTACATCGTCGATCCTCAGGCCTCTTACCTTACTGGGAAACCACCGGCGGTGAAGCGAAAGCGCCGTTCGGCCTAGCCCGTTTGCACCGCGAATCGAACCATGGGAACGTCAAAGTCGAGAAATACTTCCGCGGAACCGTTTGTGATCAACGGAGAGACGGTGCCGCTCGGTGCGCGGGTCACGGTCGAGCTGCCGATTCCCCAGCTTTACACCCACCCGATGAGCATGCCGGTGCACATCGCCCGGGGAAAGCGCTCCGGCCCGCGGCTGTTTGTGAGCGCGGCGATTCACGGAGACGAGCTCAACGGAGTCGAAATCATCCGCCGGCTCCTGGCGGGCTTGCGACGCCTACGGGGCACTCTCATCGCGATTCCCATCGTGAACGTGTACGGGGTCATCCATCATTCACGTTATCTGCCCGACCGGCGCGACCTCAACCGCTCCTTCCCCGGCTCGGAACGCGGTTCGCTCGCGGCCCGGATCGCCCACCTGTTCATGCGCGAGATCGTCGGCCAGTGCACCTATGGCATCGACCTGCACACCGGCGCCATTCATCGGGATAATCTGCCCCAGATCCGCGCCAACCTTGACGACGCGGACACCGCCCGCCTAGCCCACAGCTTCGGGGTGCCGGTCCTGCTGAATTCTGATATCCGCGACGGCTCGCTGCGCGGAGCCGCCAACGACCAGGGGGTGTCGATGCTGGTCTACGAGGGTGGCGAAGCGCTGCGGCTCGACGAGGTCAGCATTCGGGCCGGTCTCCAGGGCGTACGCAACGTGATGCGCACGCTTGGGATGCTGCCCCCCTCGAGCCGAAAGCGCGATCCGGCCGAGCCGATCGTGGCTCGCTCGAGCAGTTGGGTGAGGGCCCCGGACAGCGGCATCTTCAGGAGTCTCGCCGCGCTCGGGACCCGGGTGAAGAAGGACCGAGTTCTTGGAATCATCGCCGACCCTTTCAGCGCCGAGGAAACGCCGGTCGCCGCACCGTTCGGCGGCGTGATCATCGGCCGAGCCACACTGCCGCTCGTGCACGAGGGCGACGCGCTTTTCCACGTGGGGCGATTCGAGGACGTGCGGGAGGTCACGGCGCGAGTGGAGGCATTTCAGCAGTATCAGGAATCGGCGATCGAAGCGGAAGATGACAGCCTGATCGGTTGAACCCAGTGCTTTCGGGTCAACTCGCCGCCCGCCCGAAGAGGCGAAAGAAGTTCTCGGTGGTAGCGTGCGCGATGGCGCCGAGGGAGTCGCCACGGATCTCGGCGATGTGCTCGGCCACGTAGCGAACAAAACCGGGCCGATTCGGCTTGCCCCGGTACGGAACTGGGGCGAGATAGGGTGAATCGGTTTCGACCAGCAAGCGGTCCAACGGCACCCGAGCGGCGACCTCCTTGAGGGCGGCGGCGTTCTTGAACGTGACGATTCCCGAGAACGAGATTAGAAAGCCCAGATCCATTGCCCGTTCAGCCGCCTCCCAGTCCTCGACGAAGCAGTGCATCACGCCGCCGACCCGATCGGCGCCCTCCTCCTTTAGCAACCGCAGCGTGTCGTCCTTGGCTTCGCGGCAATGGACGATGAGGGGAAGGCCGGTTTGCTTCGCGGCCGCAATGTGAGACCGGAAACGGTCCCGCTGCCATGCGGTGTCCCCGCGACTCCGGTAGTAGTCCAGCCCGGTCTCTCCGATTGCCACCACCTCGGCGATGGCGGCCCGTTCTACGAGGTCGTCGACATCCGCCTCCTTCGGCGGGCGCTCGTTGGGGTGTACCCCCACCGAGATCGATACCCCGTGATGGGCCTTCGCAAGCCCTAACATCGACGGGAATGACGCGAGATTGATGCAGGCGCAAAGCATGTGGCCCACGCCCAGACTGCGGGCGTGTTCGATCACCGACTCAACGCCACCCTCTTGGGGCTGGAGGTCCAGGAGGTCGAGATGGCAATGAGAGTCGACGAGAAGCAGAGGTTTCACATGGTGTGGGTCTGGCGTTCCGACTTGAGGGCAGCGGCGAGGTAGTTTTCAATCTTGGACTTGGTTTGTCCTTTATCGAGCTCGCTGAACTGGACCCCGATCCCGGCGGTCCGGTTACCTTGGGCGCCCTTGGGGGTAATCCAAACGATGCGACCGGCAATCGGCATCTTCTCCTTATCCTCCATGAGGGTGAGGAGCATGAACACCTCGTCCCCCAGCTGATAAGATTTCGCGGTCGGAATGAACAACCCGCCGTTCTTCACAAAGGGCATGTACGCCGCGTACAGCGCGCTCTTGTCCCGAATCGTCAGAGACAATATTCCTTGCTTGGGTGCGGCCATCAAAACCCTCCGCGTCGTCTGCCAGAATCTACGCTACCCGCGATTCGCCCGCCTCGAAGGCGAGAGCTACGGACTCGAGCAGCGGTTGCTCGTTCAAGCCGGGGTGAGTCGCCCGCAATCGCTGCACCTCGGCGCACACCGCGAGCAAGTCGAAGATCACATTCAAGTCTAGTCGCTCGCCTATTGCTTGCATAGCGGCGGCAAGATCGACGTTCAAGAGTGTTTCGGCCTCACGCGTCATCTTTAATCTGGCGAGATCGCCGAGCAGCGCGCTCAGCCAGTAGATAGAAGCCTCGAACCCGAGTGTCCGCCATTGCTCGGCGGCCTCCACGGGGTCCGTCTCGCCGGTCGAGAGACCGGAGATGAGGCCGAGAACGGCATCTCGACTCGCGATCCCACGGTCCTCGGCGAGCCCGAGCGCGCCAAGCGGGGCTCCACCTGCGAGACGGAGCATGTATCGAGGATCGACCCCCTCGTCCAAGCGCTCGCCGAGCCAAGCGTGCGCCGATTCGGTGAACGCTGGTGGGAACTCGAGAACCTGGCACCGACTCAGAATCGTCGCCGGGAGCATCACGCTCTTGGACGAGAGCAAGACCAGAACAGTGGGCCCCGGAGGCTCTTCGAGCGTCTTCAACAGACTGTTCGCGGCCGACACGGTCATCCGATCCGCGGGCTCGATGATGCCCAGCTTGTGGGCGGCAAGTCGCGGCGTAAGCGCCAGTTGGCCGATGAGGGCTCGGACCTGGTCAATACCGATGGTCTTACCCGGCTCGGGGGGAACGACCCTGAAGCAGTCGGGATGGTTTGCTGATTCGATCAGGCGGCAGCCTCGGCACTCTCCGCAAGGATGCACGGCGGCGCCGCCGGCGGTGCACAGAAGGGCCGCGGCAAGGCGCGTCGCGAACGAGGCCTTGCCGACACCCCTTGGGCCTCGTAGGAGCAACGCGTGCGGCAGGCGCGACGCCACCTGCATTGCCTGCACCCGATCCCACTGAGAACGATGCCATGGGAGCATCGGCGCAATCACACCAGGCGCTCCAGGCAGGCGATGACATCGGCGCGCACCCGGTCGATGGAACCTCCCGCGTCGACGACCCGATAGCGGCTGGGAGAATGCTCGGCCCGACCGAGGTAGGTCTCGCGGACCCGTTGAAAGAAAGCTTCCTCCTCGCGCTCGAAGCGGTCGGCATCGCCCCTCCGGCCAGCCCTCGCCATTCCCTCGGTCACATCGAGGTCGAGGACTATGGTGAGGTCCGGACGAAGCGAGCGCTGAACCCAATTCTCGAGCGCTGCGATTCGGGCCTGAGCCACGCCCCGTCCCCCACCCTGATACGCGTAGGTGGCATCGGTAAACCGGTCACAAACCACCCATTGTCCCCGCGCGAGGGCGGGCAGGATGACGGACTTCAGATGATCGGCGCGCCCCGCGAAAATCAGCAAAAGCTCGGTGTCGTCGCTCATCGCCTCCGTTTCGGGGTCCAGCAGCAGTTCCCGGATCCGTTCTGCGACCGGAGTTCCGCCCGGTTCGCGGGTTATCACGAAGCTTTGACCACGCTGCTCGAGCCAGGAGCGAATCGCCCCCAGATGGCTGGTCTTTCCAGCTCCCTCGATGCCTTCCAAAGTGATGAATCGTCCGCGTGCGTTGGTGGTGGGAGGTTCGCTCACGGCGCGGTACCGCTATCGCGATTGGCCCCCTGGAGCTGGAAAGCTCGTACCGCTTTCGCATGCTCCTCATACGTCGGTGAGAAGTGGTGGCCACCGTCCCCGGTGGCCACGAAGAATAGGTCTTGCCCGGGCAACGGGTGCAGCGCCGCGTGCAATGACGCCCCGCTCGGCATCGCAATCGGGGTCGGAGGCAGGCCGCGGCGCACGTAGGTATTGTAGGGAGTTTCCTGTCGAAGGTGCTTGCGGGTAATGTTTCCATCGAATTCCGGACCGAGGCCATAGATCACGGTCGGGTCGGCCTCTAGCCGCATGCCCTTTCGTAGGCGACGCACGAACACCCCCGCAATGCGCCCGCGCTCCGAAGACTTGCCGGTTTCCTTCTCGACGATAGAGGCGAGGATGAGCGCATCATAAGGCTGCAGATACGGGAGATTGGGTGCGCGATTGCTCCACTCCTCGGAGAGTCTCTTGC
Organism: Gammaproteobacteria bacterium; assembly: GCA_041594935.1. GTDB lineage: Bacteria > Pseudomonadota > Gammaproteobacteria > HK1 > HK1 > JBFHLI01. Next base: position 6,043 of record JBFHLI010000017.1, read on the forward strand.
GCATGGTTCTGAGCGCCCGCTTCAGAAAATCGACGTCGGTGGTACCGCGGGGAAAATGATAGGTGTCGGGATAGAACCATCCTTCCGGATGGACTCCTTCGTGCCCGAGACGCTCCATCACCTCAATTGGATCGAGGCCATCCAACGTGTGCACCAGTCGCTCATCGGCTCGCACCGCTGCCCGCAGCTGCTCGAAGCTCCAGCCTTCGATGATTGTCAGCGGCCATAGCACGACCGCGCCGTCGAGGAACATTTGGAGCATCCGGCGCGGGGTCATGCCGGGGGTCAGTGCATACTCCCCCGCCTTGATGAGCTGCGCGACTCCCTGCCACCGTGCGTACCACACGATGCCGTGCGGATTCTCGAGCACCCCGCGCGCCGCCAGCGCCCTGCTCACCTGCGATAGGGTCATGCCAGGCTCGATGACAATCCGTAGCGGCACGTCGCGCACGCCGAGCGCCCGATCGAGCGCCTGATACTCGCGGTGCACCCACCAAGCGGCCGCCCCGAAACTCAGCACGACCGCGAAGCCGAGGGTCAGCAACGCCCTCTTGATCATGGCTCGAAACTAGGAAAAACGTTTAAAGACGAGCGTACCGTTGGTTCCACCAAAGCCGAAGGAGTTCGACAGTGCGACTTCGATGGACTGCTCTCGCGCAGTGTTTGCCACGTAGTCGAGATCGCATTCATCGTCCGCGTCCTCGAGATTGATCGTTGGGGGCGCGACTTGATCGCGAATCGCAAGCACCGTGAATATCCCCTCGATCCCGCCGGCCGCGCCAAGGGTGTGGCCGGTCATCGACTTCGTCGAGCTGATCGCAAGCTTGTTTGCATGGTCGCCGAACGTTGCCTTGACCGCTCGAGTCTCGGCGATGTCCCCGGCGGGGGTCGAGGTGCCGTGAGCGTTGATGTAGTCGACGGTGCTCGGGTCAAGACCCGCATCCTGCAGGGCAAGGCGCATGCATCGCTGGGCCCCCTCCGCATTGTCCGGTGGCAACGTGATGTGAAAAGCGTCGCTCGACATGCCGTACCCGACCATTTCCGCATAGATCCGAGCCCCGCGAGCCTCGGCATGCTCGAGCGCCTCTAACACCATGATTCCCGCTCCATCGGCCAGGACGAAGCCATCCCGTTCCCGGTCCCAAGGGCGACTTGCGGCCGTGGGATCGTCATTGCGGGTCGACAACGCGCGCGCCGCCGCGAACCCTCCGAGCCCCATCGGGGACGTGGCCATCTCGGCTCCGCCCGCGATCATGACATCGACGTCGCCCCGCTCGATCATGCGGGCCGCGTCTCCGATATTGTGAGTTCCGGTGGAACAGGCGGTGACGATGCCGTAATTGGGCCCCCGGATACCGTAGCGGATCGACAGGTTGCCGGCGATCATGTTGATGATGTTGCTCGGAACGAAGAACGGGGAAATCTTCCGGGGACCTCCCGCCAGGTAGGCATCGTGTCCCTTCTCGATACCCGGCAAGCCGCCGATCCCCGAGCCGATGGCAATGCCGATTCGCTCTGCATTACGGTCGGTCACCTCTATCCCGGAATCCTCGATTGCCTCGACACTCGCCGCAATTCCGTAGTGAATGAACAAGTCGGTCTTGCGCGCTTCCTTAGCGCTCATGATGCTGGTCACGTCGAAGCCGCGGATGAGGCCACCGATGCGACTAGAGAACTGACTGACATCGAAGATATCGATTCGGGAGATGCCGCTTCGCCCGGCGACGATGGCCTCCCAGGCGTCCGCCACGTTGTTTCCAACCGGGGAAATCAGCCCTAAGCCTGTTACGACGATACGCCGCATAGTGGGTAACCCAGCAAAAGCAAGGAAGGGCCCCGATTACGCCGATCGGGAATCGCGACCCTCTGTCACGGCAAGATGCTACTCGATGTGCGCGGCCACGTAATCGACCGCCTGCTGGACGGTCGTTATCTTCTCGGCCTCCTCGTCTGGAATCTCACAGCTGAACTCTTCCTCCAGGGCCATCACCAGCTCCACGGTGTCCAACGAATCGGCGCCGAGATCATCGACGAACGATGAGTCGCCACTGACCTCCTCTGCCTTGACGCCCAGCTGCTCGACGACGATCTGCTTCACGCGCTCTTCGACGGTGCTCATTACCGATCTCTCCCTAGCCTAGCGCCCCCGGGGCTCCGCGCTTAGTTTATTGAATTGGTACCAAGTTGCAAGGAAACATTTGTCACCCCGCCGGCGGTGCCCGGGCGCAATGATGATGCTCGCGAGCCGGGACGCACTCGGCCGGCTCTGCGATCAGGTCATGTACATTCCACCGTTCACATGCAGGGTCGCGCCGGTGATGTATGCGGCATCCTGGCTCGCGAGAAACGCGACTGCGGCCGCGATATCCTGGGTGGTGCCGAGTCGGTGCAACGGAATTTGATGGATGAGGTCTTTCCTCGCCGTTTCGGGTAGCGAACGAGTCATGTCCGTGTCAATGAAGCCCGGGGCAACGGCGTTGACCGTGATCCCTCTCGGCCCCAGCTCGCGAGCGAGCGCCCGAGTGAAACCCATGATGCCGGCCTTGGCGGCTGCGTAGTTCGTCTGCCCCGGGTTGCCCATTGCTCCGACGACGGAGGTGATGCTGATGATTCGACCCCGGCGCATCTTCATCATCGGTCGCGCGCAAGCCCGTGAGAGGCGGAAAATCGAGCTCAGGTTCGTGTCAATGACTGCCGCCCAGTCCGCCTCGTTCATTCGAACCAAGAGATTATCGCGCGTGATCCCCGCATTATTGACCAGGATCGTCGGTAAACGAGACTTCGCCTCTAGGCCTTCCAGCAGTTGCTTGACCTCCGTCTCGCTCGTCACATCGAGCTTTGCGCCGATGCCGGCACCACCCTCCTCCTCCAATCCGGCGGCAATCGCGCTCGCCCCGTCCTCGGTTGTGGCGGTGCCCACAACAAAGGCACCGCGTCGCGCCAGCTCGCCGGCAATGGCATTCCCGATACCGCGGCTCGCCCCTGTGACCAGCGCGATCTCGCCATCGAGGGTCACGTTCTCTCCTTCAAGTGGGAAAGTGCGGCTTCGAGGCTCGCCGGATCGTCAACCGACAGCGCGCTCACGCCTCGATGGATGCGCCGGGCGAGCCCGGTGAGAACCTTTCCAGGACCGAGCTCCAGAAAAATCTCAGCTCCCTCAGAGATGAGGCGTTGCACCGTCTCCGTCCAGCGCACCGGCCGATAGATCTGCTCCCGTAACGCGGTGCGAATATCGTCCGGACGATCATGAAACTCCACATCGACGTTATGCAGTACCGGTGGCTCTGGCCGCGATAGTCGAATCTGATCGAGTGGGGTTGCGAACTGCTCGGCGGCACCGCGCATGAGCTCGCAGTGAACCGGCACGCTGAGGGGAAGACGGATCGCCCGCTTTGCTCCCGCGAGCCGTGCCAGCTCGATAGCACGGGTGACGGCGCCGGCCTGCCCTGCGATGACGACTTGACCAGGAGCGTTAAAATTGACCGCCGACACGTGCTCACCCTGCCCGGCCGAGTGACACGCTTCGGCCACCTGTTGATCATCCAAGCCGAGGACGGCTGCGATCGCGCCTTGACCGGCTGGCACCGCTTCCTGCATGAGACGTCCGCGCTCTGCTACCAGACTGACCGCCGTCTCGAACGATAGCGCACCGGCACAAACGAGCGCGGTGTACTCACCGAGGCTGTGTCCGGCCATCGCTTTCGGGGCAATCTCGGTCGAGGCGCACCACACGCGCCAGACTGCGACGCCCGCCGCGAGCATCGCGGGCTGGGTTCGCTGGGTGGAATTCAACTCCGATTCCGGGCCGGCCCGAGCGAGCTGCCACAGATCGTAGCCAAGCACCTGGGATGCCTCGGCAAAGGTCTCCTCCACTTGCCGGTGGGCCGCGGCGAGCTCGCCGAGCATTCCCACTCTCTGTGATCCCTGCCCGGGGAAGGCAATCACCATCTTCATGTACTAGGTAGCTGTTCCGAGTTGGCCGACACCGTCGGCATACATGAGCGCTCCATGTCGATCCCCCACCCCGTCCATCCCCCACGCTCCGCGGCGAAGGAAAACCTCCAACGGCGTGGCGACTGAAATACTCTCACCGGTAATCAGTCCCGCTCGACTAGTACCTGATGAGGGCCGAGCCCCAAGTAAAGCCGCCTCCGAATGCTTCCAGCAAGAGAGTATCTCCGCGCTTGATGCGCCCGTCTCTCACTGCGACGTCCAAGGCGAGGGGAACGGAAGCCGCGGAGGTGTTGCCGTGCTCCGCAACGGTTACCACCACTCGATCCGGGGGCATCGAGAGCTTGCGGGCGGTGGCGTCGATAATACGTTGATTGGCCTGATGAGGTACCAGCCAATCGATGTCGGACTTGCTCATCTGATTCGCGTTCAAGGTCTCATCAACGATTCGCGTCAGCGTCCGCACTGCGAATTTGAAGACCTCGTTACCCTGCATCTTGGTATATGCGTTGCCGGTCGCCATGCGGCCATTTCCTTTTGGAACCCCACCCTCCACGTACAGCAAGTGCTCGTAGTTTCCGTTCGCATGCAGATGCGTCGAGTAGATTCCGGGTTTCTTGCTGGGACCCAAAACCACCGCTCCAGCGCCGTCCCCGAACAGGACGCACGTGCCGCGGTCAGACCAGTCGAGCAATCGGGAATGCGTGTCGGCCCCGACCACGAGGGCGCACTTCGACGATCGAGTCTGAAGGAACTTATCGGCCACTCCGAGGGCGTAGATGAACCCGGTGCACACTGCCTGCACATCGAACGCCGGACAGCCCCCGATGCCGAGCCTGGCTTGCAGACGACATGCGGTCGCCGGGTAGATCCGATCGGGGGTCGTGGTGCCTACGACGATGAGGTCAATCTGATCGGGATCGATCTCCGAAGCCTCGAGCGCAGCGCGCGCAGCCCGCTCCGCGAGGTCGCAGGTCGACTCGTTCTCAGCCACGATGTGGCGCTCGCGAATGCCGGTGCGATCCCGGATCCACTCGTCCGAGGTATCCACCAGGGTCTCCAGTTCTTCGTTGGTGACGACGCGCTCGGGGAGATGGCTGCCGGTACCCAGTATCCGCGAATAGATCACCCGGCCTCCCGTGCCGAGAGCATGGAGGCGAGATGTTCGCTTATCCTCCCCGGAATGTTCTTGTCGATTTCTTCAATTGCTTCGGTGATCGCGTTGGCGAAAGCTACCTCGTCAGCGCTGCCGTGGCTCTTGATCACCACTGCCCGCAGTCCGAGCAGGCTCGCTCCATTGTATTTCCGCGGATCGATCTTATCGCGGAAAGCCTTGAGGATCGGTCGGGCCACCAGACCGACGAGGCGGGTGAAGATGCTGCGAGAGAACTCTCGCCGAATGTAGTGGCTGATCATCTGCGCGACGCCCTCACTCGATTTCAGGGCTACGTTTCCGACAAACCCGTCACAGACGATCACGTCCGCGGTGCCCGCGTAGATATCGTTACCCTCCACGAAGCCAATGTAGTGAAGGTCGCTGCGCGCGAGCAACTGTGCTGCCTCCCGCACGTTATCGTTACCCTTCATCTCCTCTTCGCCGATATTCAGCAGACCCACTCGCGGTCGCGGAATATTGTCGACCGCGCTTGCAAGCACGGACCCCATGACCGCGAACTCGAACAACTGACGGGGAGTAGCGGCGACGTTAGCGCCAAGATCAAGCAGATGGGTATGCCCAGCAATGGCCGGGAGCGAGGAGATAATTGCGGGTCGGTCAATGCCCGGCAGAGTCTTCAACACGAAGCGCGCGGTGGCCATGAGGGCGCCGGTATTTCCAGCGCTCACGCAGGCATTCGCCGCTCCTTGCTTGACAAGGTCGATGCTCACCCGCATCGAGGAATCCTTCTTGTTTCGCAGCGCCTGTGAAGGGAGATCGCTCATCTCCACGCGCTGCGATGCGTGGCGAATCGAGAGCCGGGGGTTGCTTTGAGCGCGCCGCTGCCGAAGCTCGTCTTGAATCACGCCCTCGTCCCCAACGAGGATGAGATCCACGTCGGGCCGAGCTGCGACTACCGACAGCGCGGCGGCGACAACCACGGTCGGCCCGTGGTCCCCGCCCATGGCGTCGAGCGCGACGACGGAACTCAAGCTTTATTCTTCCTGGCTGGAAACTACCTTGCGTCCCCGATAATAACCGTTCGGGCTAATGTGGTGCCGCAGATGAGTCTCTCCGGTCGTTGGCTCTTCAGACAAGGTCTGAGGGCGGAGGCGATCGTGAGCGCGGCGCATTCCGCGCTTTGAACGGCTCTTTCGATTCTGCTGTACGGCCATTGATATTCCCTCGACAAGAATTCTATTTGGGCTGTTGCTTCAGCACGGACAAGACGGCAAATGGGCTCCGCCGCGATTCGGAATCTAACCCGGGTTCAGCAATACGATCGCCCTCGATCGTACATTCGGAGTCCTCGTGTACCGCCATGATCGGCAACGCCAGGATCAGCTCGTCCTCGACTAGCCGAGTCAAAGAAATTGGACCTTCATCAACTGTCACCGGATCGTATCTCTCTTCCAGCTCCTGCGCCTCGCCCGATGTCACGAAACCCAGCCGAACGTCCGCATGCACCCCACGCAATACGGGCCCGAGGCAGCGTTGGCAGGTCATCTCGAGCGTCGCGGATACCAGACCGTGAACGCATGGCGTGCCCGCCTCATCCCGCTCGAATCTCAAATTCACCTGAGCATCGCCCCGGTCGGTGGTGTGACTGCTCGCGAGCCGTTGCATCTTCGAGAGCGCGATGCGGCCGCAGAGGCCCTGCCCGGCACGTGCCATGCGAAGCGGAAAGATACGCTCCGGCAGATACTTGGACATAAGAGTGAAAGTGTACGTATACCTTCGGGTAACTGTCAAAGTGGCCGGCGCCGCGTGGCAGCGTGCCGCCGCCGCCTCCGCTCGACAACGCGGATCGCGCCGCCCATGCTATGCGACTGCTCCCCCAAAGGCCGCATTGGAGCCGTAGATGCAGCTCGTACTCGCCTCCTCCTCCCCTTACCGGAGAGCCCTGCTCGAGCGCCTCGGACTACCCTTTTCGGTCGATCCCCCGGGAATCGAGGAGACCGCCGCGCCCGGTGAGTCGGCCCGCGCGCAAGCGCGGCGCCTGGCGGCCGCAAAGGCCCACGAGGTGGGCGCGAGACATCCTGGAAGCCTCGTGATCGGATCCGATCAGCTCGCCGTCCTCGACAAGTCGGTGCTCGGCAAGCCCGGTCACCGAGAGGCGAACATCGACCAGCTCGTGCGGGCTAGCGGGCGCGAGGTGCTATTCCTGACCGGTCTGTGTCTGCTCGACACCCGGACCGGGCGACAGCAGCTCGACGTCGTCGATTATCAGGTCCGATTTCGGTCGTTGACGCTCGATCAGATCCGCCACTATGTTAGCCGAGAGCGGCCCTACGACTGTGCGGGAGGTTTCAAATCGGAGGGGCTCGGCCTCGCCCTGTTCGAGCGAATGACCGGCAACGACCCGAGCGCGCTGGTCGGACTGCCGTTGATTCGTCTCGTAGAGATGTTGGCGAAGGCGGGGGTCGACGTCCTCGGCGCCGCGACCTCAGAGGAGCTCGATGCGAGGAGCTAAGGCCCGTGCCAGCACTACCCCCACCCGCTCTGCGAGGCGCTCGAGCGTGGTCCGCTTCGGGGTGAAGTCTACGATTTCCTCCACCCCCACGATCTCGCGGGCGACGTAACCCGCGCTACCGAGGCTGTCGACCAAGCCGAGCTCGACGCTCTTCTCCCCGGTCCACACGAGGCCGCTGAACAGCGACCCGTTGTCCTTCAGCCGCTCCCCGCGACCGCTTTTCACGACATCGATGAACTGCGCGTGGATCTCCTCCAGCACCGATTCTATATGGGCAATCTCATCGGCGCGCAGGGGCGAGAAGGGATCAAGGAATCCCTTGTGCTCTCCGGCCGTGATCAAACGACGCTCGACACCGAGCTTGTTCATGGTCTCGACGAATCCGAAACCGTTCATCAGGACCCCGATCGAGCCGATCACGCTCGATTTGTTCGCATAGATCTTTTCGGCCGCCGCCGCGACATAGTAGCCTCCCGAGGCACACATGTCGGTAATCACCGCGTAGAGCGGCTTGCCAGGGTGTTCGGAGCGGAGTCGGACCATCTCGTCGTTGATGTAGCTCGCCTGCACTGGGCTGCCCCCGGGGCTGTTGATGCGCACGATCACCGCCGCGGTGTTGCTGTCCTCGAACGCGGCTCGCAGCCCGGCCACGATTCGATCGGCGCTTGCGTCAGTATCCTCGGCGATGATTCCTTGAATCTCGACCAAGGCAGTGTGTTTCTGCGAGACCCCCGGCGCCCACGAGCTCCAAGGAAGATACAGGGCAAGCAGCCCTAACAGGTAGGCCAAGAATGCGAACTTGAAGAAGATCCCCCAGCGCCGCGATCGACGTTGCTCATCGAGCCCCGCGGATGCCAGCCGGCTCACGACCTCACGTTCCCAGCCCGCCGGCGAGGAAGTGGGCTCAGAGCGGCTAGAATCAGTGGTCATCGTCAAGTTGGATTTGCGCTTAGCACGGGTGGCGCCGACCGTCGCAGCCGATCTCGGAGCTCGGGAATCGAGTCGACGGTCATGACCGGGCCAAATTGTAGCAGACGCTCGACCTCGTGGACTCCGTAGCTCACCGCAATCGAAGAGGTGCCGGCGCGCTGAGCCATCTCGAGATCGTACGACGTATCCCCGATCATCATCGTTTCGCCAGAGTCGACGGCAAGGGTCCGCATCAGATCGAGCAGCATTCTCGGATGGGGCTTTGACAACGTCTCGTCGGCGCACCGGGTAGCATCGAACAGCCCGCGCAGCTCGGTGACATCGAGCTCCCGCTCGAGCCCGACCCGCCCTTTTCCGGTCGCGACCGCGAGCTTGTAACCATCCGCTCGTAGCCCTGCCAGAGCCTCGCGAACGCCTGGAAAGAGCGCTGATTCTCGCCCGAAACCCTGCAAGAACCAGTACCGGTAGCGGCGAACGAACTCTTCCGCCAGAGCCGCGTCGACCCCCGGAAACAGGCGCTCGAGCGCCTCGCCGAGTCCCAGCCCGATGATGTCGCGAATGAGCGATGAGTCTCTGGGTTCGAGGTCGAGCTCTGCTATCGTCTCTTCGACACAGGCGACTATCTTTGCCTCGGAGTCCACGAGGGTCCCGTCCCAGTCAAACACGAGCAAGGAAACCCCCTCGGATCGACTCACCTCTTCAGCCCCAGCCGGTCGAGAATTGCTTGCAAATCATCGGGAAGCGGAGCGTCAAATCGCACCGTAACACCAGAAGTCGGGTGTGAGAACTCGACTCGACTGGCATGGAGGAACATCCGGCGCAGCCCCCAATGACGGCCTCTCCGGTTGAAATCCCGGTCCCCGTACTTGGGATCTCCCGCAATCGGGCACCCAATTGAGGCGCAATGCACCCGGATTTGGTGAGTTCGGCCGGTCAGCAATCGAGCTTCGATCAGACTCGCGTTGCGGGTGGTTTCGAGTGCCTTGAACTGGCTCACGGCCCTTTTCCCCTCGGGGTCGAGGCGCACCAGCCGTTCTCCGGAGCTCAGCGTATTCTTGCGCAGACGCGAGGTTACCCGGCGCTCGCCCCCCTGCCAGCGGCCCATTACAAGCGCCAGATATCGTTTGGCGACCTGACCATCCCGCAACATCCGATGCAGCTCGGTGAGAATCCGGCGCTTCTTGGCGACGAGTAGACAGCCCGATGTATCCCGGTCAAGGCGATGGACCAGATCGAGCCCCTTGATCTCGGGGCGGAGACGTCTGAGTGCCTCGATAACGCCGTAGCTGGTTCCGCTGCCTCCGTGCACGGCGAGGCCGGCCGGCTTGTTCAACACGATGAGCCCAGGATCCTCGTGCAGCACACTCCGAGCGAGTCGAGCCAGCACCGGCTCGCCGGGGTGAGCTTCCCGTGCTTGCGGGTACCGCAACGGCGGGATACGAACCACATCACCGCGCTTTAGACGATAGTCGGGACGGATGCGTCCCTTGTTTACTCGGACCTCGCCTCGTCGCAAGCTCCGATACAGACGGGTCTTGGGAACGCCCTTGAGTCGATGCCGGAGGAAGTTATCGATTCGCTGGCCCTCGCTGCGCTCGTCTACCGTCACCTGACTCGCAGGCCGCCGCGTAGGGTCCAGATCGCCCGCCATAGGGAGATCATAACAGTTTGCCGGGCCACTCCAAGGTTGCTATATTGACGTTTGGCCGATTCTCAGAAGCTCTTTTAGATCTAGAGACTTAGAGCACCCGGATGATTTGGGGCGACTCGGCCGGAGAACGATTGGAGACAGTCGAATCGAAACGTCGCTCACATCGACATTGGATTAGCGGCGTGCCCAGGCAGAGCAACCTTTAAGAATCAACGGCGAGGATAGGGGAAGTCCTCGTAAGCTGTCCGGTAGCGGGAATGAACGCTCCGGGGGCGATCGCTAGAGAGGCAAGTATAGCGCGGCCCGCGTCGCGGGCCCAAGCGTTGGGATGTGAGTGTGGAATAGCAGCAATGAAAATTCCGCTGCCTCAATAGTTAGAATTCGCGCGCGGCGCCCCAGCCGGGGGTCTGCCGCCGGCTCGGTCTTGCGGGACCGAGTCTGAACTGCCTGCCGAGTACGCGCCCGATCGCAGTGGGTTTGGTGTTGCCCTGCGCACCCGACGTCGTGTGAGCCCTACATCACGGGTTCCAACATCATGAAACGGATGCTCATCAACGCAACCCAACCCGAAGAGCTTCGGGTTGCGATGGTTGACGGTCAGTACTTGTACGACCTCGACATCGAGGTTCCCTCTCACGGGCAGAAAAAGGCGAGTGTTTACAAGGGCAAGGTGACGCGCATCGAGCCGAGCCTCGAGGCGGCCTTTGTCGACTATGGGACCGACCGGCACGGTTTCTTGCCCTTCAAGGAAGTTGCCCGCCAGCTCTTTGCCACCCAGGATGACGATGGCACCAAGGTCAGCATCAAGGAGGCGCTCACCGAAGGCCAAGAGCTGATCGTCCAGGTAGAGAAAGAGGAGCGTGGTAACAAAGGCGCCGCTCTCACGACCTTCGTGAGCTTGGCCGGCCGCTATCTGGTGCTGATGCCGAATAATCCTCGCGCGGGAGGCATCTCCCGGAGGGTCGAAGGAGAGGAAAGAGACGAGCTGAGAGAAATATTGAGCGCCCTGAATGTGCCGCCTGGAATGGGTCTAATCGTCCGCACCGCAGGAGTGGGCAAGTCCGGTGAGGAGCTGCAATGGGACCTCGACTATCTGCTCCAAGTCTGGACCGCAATTGAGTCCGCCGCGACCGAGAGGCCCGCTCCCTTTCTTATCTATCAGGAAAGCAACGTCATCATCCGAGCGATGCGCGATTACTTCCGCCAGGATATCGGCGAAATCCTCATCGACGACGAGAAAGTGTACGGCCAGGCTCGAGATTTTGTCGGGCAAGTGATGCGGGACAGCTTGAGCAAGGTCAATCTCTACAACGATGGGGTGCCGCTTTTCAGCCGTTATCAGATCGAAAGTCAGATCGAGTCTGCCTTCGGTCACACCGTGCGCTTACCATCCGGAGGGGCGGTAGTGATCGACCACACCGAGGCATTGGTGTCAATCGACATCAACTCGGCGCGAGCGACCAAGGGCGGGGACATCGAGGAAACCGCTCTGACGACGAATCTGGAAGCGGCAGACGAGATCGCGCGCCAGCTTCGACTTCGTGATGTGGGCGGTCTGATCGTCATCGACTTCATCGACATGACCCCGCCCAAGCATCAGCGCGAGGTGGAAAACCGGCTCCGGGAGGCGTTGCGTCGGGATCGGGCGAGGGTGCAGGTAGGGCGAATTTCGAGATTTGGATTGCTCGAGATGTCGCGGCAACGGCTTCGCCCGTCGCTCGGCGAGTCGAGCTTACTGGTTTGTCCACGGTGTAACGGCCAGGGCTACATCCGTGGAACGGAGTCGTTGGCGCTTTCGATCCTGCGGATCGTCGAGGAGGATGCGCTCAAGGAGAACACCGGGAAGATTCTGGTCAAGCTCCCGGTCGAGGTCGCGACCTTTCTCCTGAATGAGAAGCGCGACGCGATCAACGCGATCGAGTCCCGCCAGAAGGTTCGGGTCGTGCTGGTGCCCGACCCAGGCCTGGAAACGCCCAACTACGTGGTCGAACGGGTGCGTCAGGATGACACCACCCACGATGTGCATTCCCACGCAAGCTACGAGCTCACGACCGAGACGGAGCGGCCGAGTGAGCTGGTCACCCAGAGCACGCGGCCGCGGGAGGCCGAGCCGGCGGTGAAGACCGTCGTCCCCTCGACTCCCGCACCGGAACCGCCCCCGCCCCCCGCAGGGCCTGGTCTGCTCAGCCGGTTATGGGCCCGGATGTTTCGCCGGGAGATCGAGGCGGAACCGAAAAAGAGTGCGCCGGCCGGAGCTCCGCGCGGTCAAGGCAAGGCCCCGGCTCGTCGTCGCGGGCAGACCCGAAGATCATCTGGAGCCCGGCGCGGCGATAGCGGTCGTTCGGGCCCCGGAGCGCGTCGCACGGCGGCGCCCACCGCCGGACGGGATACTGCGTCGCAGCGCACCGAGACCGATAGGCGCCCCGAGGCCAAGAAGGAGGATCTGCCCGGGCGCGAATCAACTCGGGCCGACTCACGCTCCGGGCGGTCGGGGGGGAATCGGTCGGGTCCGCGCCGGGGACGCCGAGGCGGCGGGCGGTCGCGCGGGCGTGGTGAGTCTAGCGCCCCCAAGGGAGCGCCGTCCGAGGTTGGCGCCGGGGCCGCGGCACCACCCGTCGACCGGGAGACCCAGGCCCCCAAAAGAGAGAACGCAGCGACGAGGGCGCGTCGACCCAAGGATGGCTCCGCCGATGCGGGGCCCGCTGCGCCTGCGAGCGCACCCACCTCGCCTCTCCCAACCCGATCTGCGCCACTTCCGTCATCGGGGTCGACGCAAGCGGGCGGGGCAGAGTCGAGTGGTGTACCTACCGGCCCAAGACCAAACCCCGGCGCCTCTCAAAATTCGTCGTCGGGTGAAACTTCCGCGTCGCCGGTCTCGGGTCGGCCGGAGTCCCGGGGGGATTCACCGCGGGAGCATTCCACCGCGCTGGGGGCATCCTCAGGCGGGGGTGAGCCTCCTTCTTAGGCCGGGTAACGCTCGCCGCCGGGCGGGGGCCGCGGATTTGGAGCGTCCGTCACGCAGCGGCTCGCGCCCGGGAAAACCTCTCGCAGGAGCGCGAATCACGGCGGCGGGGCATAGAGCATCCTTGAGGCGAGCGGTTTGTCTCCCAAGTGCGACGCGAGGAGGAATCGTGTGAGTCGTTTCGCGCCCTCCAAGTCTTCTGCGGTCCCGAAATGCTCGGTGCGCAGCGCAATGAGGACGCTTCCCCTAACCCTGAGCCCCGCCCTCGGCTCGGAGGATTTAATGGGCCCCCGCTCCGACACGTAGATGTAGGTTCTGTCCGGTTCGATCGGCTCACCGTTGTCGACCTCGTGGTCCGCGATCAGGCCGTACCCGATCGAACCCAGTAGATCCCTCTCGAACACGCGCAGGCCTGCTTCCTCGTCACCGTGAACCGAGAGGTGGTGAATCACGCGCTGATAACTGTCGAACAACTCGGGATGAGGATCGTTTCTTTGCAGAAGGCGCATCACCAGCTCGTTCACGTAGAATCCTCCCAGGAGGGCGCGGCCCCGCAGTGGTACGCGCCGGTCGGGAGCGAGCTCCAGGCCGGTGACGACGGGCAGCTCTCCGCGCCCCGACCACGACAGGAGCAGCGACTGGAATGGCTCAAACCGGCCCTGCTGACGCGATCCCGATCGCCTTCCACCGCGCGCGATCAGTCCCACCCGGCCGAGGCGCTCGGAGAACGCTTCGAGCAGGAGGCTCGACTCACGGTACGCCCGGCGGTGCAGAATATAGCTCGGCTGCAAGACGATGCTCATTCGAGAAGGAATCCCAACTAAGGATGTATCGTCAAGGACATGAGGCGATGGCGACGGATCGGCAGGTCTGGGCGCCAGGGAGGGACGCGAGGGATAGCCTTCGCCTCGACCAGCGCGGGGCCAAAGTCCAAACGCCTACCTCCTCCGAGCCAGCGCCCCGGTCGTCTCGGGCTCCCAACGAGGCACGCGACGCGCCTGACAGGTGAAGCCGCCCACTTTCTCCTAGCGCACATTGTCTAATCCCGTCGCGGGACGGTGCCGTGGTGCGATGTCCGGGGCAGAAACCCGCGTTCACTCCCGACCGAACGGGTTACTCGCCACGACGCTAGAAGGTCGAGCTTCGCCTTCACTCATAGCCAAGGCGGGGCAGTGCGAGCTCGTCATCGGACCACTCCTCCTTCACCTTCGCCCAAAGCTTCAGATTGACCTTCTTTTCGAGTGTCCGCTCGAGTTCGGCGCGCGCCTCGATTCCGACCGTCCTCATGAGATGGCCCTGCTTGCCGATCACGATTCCCTTCTGACTGCGGCGCTCGATCCAGACGATTGCCCCGATGTCGATGCGCTCGGCCGACGCCTCGAAGTACTCGACCTGGACACTCAACCGATACGGAAGCTCCTGCCCCAAACGGGCAAGAAACTTCTCTCGTATGAGCTCAGCGACGAAGAACTGCTGCGGGCGGTCCGTGACCTGATCTTCCGGGTACAGGCGGCTTGCGGTCGGGAGGAGGCTCCCCACCTCGGTTTCGAGACGACTCACGTTTGTTCCCCTCGTGCCGGAGATGGGCACGATACGCTGGTAGCCGGTGCGTTCTGCGAGCTCAGCCATGATCGGTAAGAGCGCGCTCTTGTCATCGATCCGATCAATCTTGTTGAGAGCAACGATCACCGGAGTCGCCCGTTTACTCAACGCATCGTGCACCACCTCATCGGCATCGGTCCAAACCGGCACCTCCACCACGAACACGACCACGTCGACTTCCTCCATCGCACTGAGGGCGGTACGGTTCATGTAGCGATTCAGGGCCCTGCTGGACCCGCGATGCAAACCGGGAGTATCGACATAGATTGCCTGATAATCCGCGGTGGTCTTGACCCCGAGAATTCGATGCCTCGTGGTCTGCGGTTTCCGGGAGGTGATGCTGAGCTTCTGGCCGAGAATTCGATTCAGCAGGGTCGACTTGCCGACATTGGGGCGGCCCACGATAGCTACGAAGCCGCACCGATGAGTCACGCTCTTGCCTCTCCCTTCGCTCAGCCGGACGACTCCGTCTCACGTTGAAGGAGCTGCAGAGCTTTGCGCGCTGCTTCTTGCTCCGCGCTGCGGCGGTTAGAGCCACACCCAACCGTGACCTGAGAAACACCTGCAATCCGGCATTCTACCGTGAACGTGTGCTCGTGCGCCGCGCCTTCGATCTCGGTTACTGCGTACTCAGGCAATGCGAGCTTACGCCCTTGCAGCAGCTCCTGCAGCAGGGTCTTGGAATCTTTCTCCGACGCCAGCTCGGGCGCGTGCTGCAGCCGGTCCGCAAACGCCACGAGCACACGCTCCCGGCACGTCCCGAGGTCGCTGTCCACAAATAGCGCCCCCACGAGCGCCTCGAATGCATCGGCCAGGATCGAGTCCCGGTCACGACCTCCGCTCTTGAGCTCCCCCGGGCCGAGGTTAAGAAAGTCGCCAAGATCGAGGTTGCGCGAGAGGGCGGCAAGAGTTTCGCGGCGAACCAGCTTGGCCCTGAATCGGGTCAGCTCACCCTCAGTGGCATCGGGGAACTGATGATACAAGGCTTCCGCAATCAGAAAGCTTAGGATGGCGTCTCCGAGGAACTCGAGCCGCTCGTTGTTGTCGCGGGTTGCGCTACGGTGAGTGAGGGCGCGGGTAAGAAGCGGCTCGTCGCGAAACTGATAGCCCAGCACCTGAGCCAGGTGGCTGACGGCTTTCGTCACCGCAGGAGGGCACTAGTTCTCGGCATGCTTGTCGAAATCCACCACCACCCCGATGTTCGCAAACAGAGGAACTTCAGCGCGATATACGGTGTCGATCGTGACCTTCCCTTGCTGGTTCCTGACCGTCACGTAGTCCTTGACGTTTCGCTCAGTGATTCGTTCCACGCTGTCAATGTCGAGACGCTTGGTCAGCATACGCGATATCTGATGGCTGGACTTCTCCGCGATGCTCGGATCCGAAACGACGCTCGCCATCGCCTTCTCGATCTTGAAGCTTTCCAGGTAGACCGGAACCAGCTTCATTGCAATGATCGCCACGAACGCGACGATTACCAATACCGACAGCAACCCGATGAACGTGATACCTCGCTCCCCGTTCGGTTGATGCATCGCCAAAGTCTCCTATTGCAGAATCCGTTGGTTCACTGAATTGAGGTGCCGATTCGCCCCCAGCTAATTCCGTGCCCCCAGTCCCAGTTCATCCATATCGTGAATGCCCGCCCGATCAGAAGATCATCAGGGACCGTGCCCCAGTAGCGGCTATCTCGACTGTTGTCACGATTGTCTCCGAGCACAAAATATTGACCGGGCGGCACCACCGTCTTGACCTCGACACTCGGATAACCGGGCTGCACGAGAATTGCGTGCGCCTTTATCCCCAGGTCTTCGACTCGCAGACTTGCCCCAGTCATGCCCACGCCGGATCCGAATCCGGTGTAGGGCCCGATGGATTCCTGGGTTGCCCGTTCTCCGTTGATGTATAGGGTCTTATTGTAGTAGGCAATTTCATCCCCG
Organism: Gammaproteobacteria bacterium; assembly: GCA_041594935.1. Lineage (GTDB taxonomy): Bacteria > Pseudomonadota > Gammaproteobacteria > HK1 > HK1 > JBFHLI01. The sequence continues at coordinate 22,708 of JBFHLI010000017.1, forward strand.
GGGACTCCGACCACCCGTTTGATAAAAGGCGTCGTCGGGTCCTTCGGGTAACGGAACACGATGACATCACCTCGCTGCGGTGCTCCGATGTCGATGACTTTTGAACCTAACACCGGCAGTCGTACCCCGTAATTGAACTTGTTAACCAGGATGAAATCACCGGTCAGCAACGTAGGCATCATCGAATTCGAAGGAATCCGGAAGGGCTCGGCGATAAACGACCTCAGCACCAGGACGATCAGGAAGACCGGAAAGAATGACCGTGCGTACTCGACCACCGTGGGTGGTTGGAGGGCTTCGGTCATACCTCGAGCGTCGCCACCGTCGCCAGTCTCGGTGACCGTGAGCTTGCGCCGTCGCGCGAGGACGGCGGCGTCAAAGGCCCAGATCAGGCCCGTCACCACGACCAGCAGAACCATGATCGTGGGAAAGTCCAACCTCATCGTCCC
>JBFHLI010000018.1:0-22934 GCA_041594935.1 Gammaproteobacteria bacterium
TGCCGACGGACTGGCCCGAGGTCTGCTCGATCTCCCGGTACAAATTGATCGTGTAACCCTGTAGGCGAGAGATGTTCGGGTCGGACGAGATGGTGTGGATCTGCCCGGCGGCGTGCCAGCTCGAGCCCGCGGTAAGCTCGTCTCGCTCGAGCAGGAGCACCTCCTTCCAGCCGAACTTGGCCAGGTGAAACAGGATCGAGCAGCCGACGACGCCGCCGCCGATGATTACGACCTTTGCGTGGGTTTGCATGGGGTCACCCTCCCTTGGCGCCGCAAGGCGCAGTCTACCAGCCTCGCGCCTAGCGTCGGATGGACGAGTGGAAGATGTTGACGGGCACCGGCCGGTTCGCCAGCATTGCCGGCGGGGGTAGCTACACTCCGACCCAGCGGCCCGGGGGTCGCCAGATCTCGGAATGGGAAGGCGAGGTCACCCTGGCGAAGTAGTTGTTATCGCGGACCCCAACGAGGTCCGCGCCCCCGCTGGTTCGACGGACGCCGTCGATCTCGACAGGGGGCAGGAGTCGCAGAGTTCTTGCGCCGCGAGGAAGGCAGAAAGGTGGCCCGGGGAGGGCCACCTAGCCTGGATACTTCACCAAGGCGTCTCGCCGCTCGTCACTATGCTTCTGAGCGCGATGAGAAAACGAAGCCGTCTGGGCGGCCCAAGCGCGGTGCAATTCGTTTTCGCGGCAAGTCTACCCGGGCGGTGGCTCGGCTATGCGCGCCCGGACTTGGGCTTCACGCAAGCGATAGCTACGGCTATCCCTTGCGCTCCAGCCCGGCGTCCAGACTCGCCTATCCGTCGCCATCGTCCCGGGTCCTTGATGAAACATCCCGGCTAGTGTTCTGATCGCCCGACTGGTTCAGCTCGAATGAATGACGACGGAGCCTTCCGAGACCGTGGGCGGGCTAGTGCCCAGATTGGATGCGTTCTTGCCTATCCAATCGCGGGCGACCATGAGGCTCTCGTCGGTACCGGCCTTGTTCTTGCAGACCGTCACCGTGACGCCCCCGTCGGCGGTGCGCACGAGCGTATACGATACGAAGCCGCTGACCGCGCGGATGATGTCCTCGACCTCCGACTTACGCTTTTCGAGCAGGTCGAACAGCTCCTTCGCGCCTTTGCCTGAATAATTTCTGATCACGGCGTGCATGGTTTCCTCCCGATGTGAGAACCCACCCCCGGCGGCGTTCCCGGTGGATTCTAAAGATCCTCTGACCTTTGCCGCCGGACCGCCCGATTGTACGCTTTCGGCGAGAATGTTATCGGGCAATTTTCGGGCTCGGCGTCACGACCGGAGACGGTTACCCGTCAGGTCACGGGTGTGCCGCCAGCACGTGAGCGGCTACCCCTCGGCGTTTTCCAGCACCCCGACCGGGCAGGCGACCCCGGTGCCGCCGAGTCCGCAGTAGCCGTTGGGGTTCTTGGCCAAGTACTGCTGGTGATACTCCTCGGCGTAGTAGAAGGCCGGCGTCTCCGCGACCTCGGTGGTGATCTTGCCGTAACCCGCGGCGCTGAGCTCGCCCTGGTAAGCGTCGCGGCTGGCGAGGGCGGCCGTGCGCTGCGCTTCGCTCGAGGGGTAGATGCCCGACCGATACTGGGTGCCGACGTCGTTTCCCTGCTGCATGCCCTGGGTAGGATCGTGGCTCTCCCAGAAGACCCTGAGCAGCTCCTCGTAGGTGACCACCCGCGGGTCGAACACCACCTGCACCACCTCGTTGTGCCCGGTTCGCCCGGTGCAAACCTCCTGATAGGTCGGGTTGGGAGTGTAGCCGCCGGCGTAGCCGACCGCGGTGCTGTACACACCCGGGATCGACCAGAATTTTCGCTCTGCGCCCCAGAAACAACCGAGTCCGAACACCGCGCGCTCGAGCCCTTCCCGGAAGGGCGGTCCAAGCCGGTTGCCGTTCACGAAGTGGGCGTCGGGCAGCGGCATCGGCTGCTCACGCCCGGGAAGGGCCTCGCTACGGGCCGGCATCTGTGTCTTCTTTAACCAGAGCATGTTAAACCCTCCGATGATCTCGTTCTCGTTAACGACCGTTCATCCGTTTGAGCCCGCGCCGGGCAAACAGTTCGCGGATGGCGGCCAAACGGCGGCGAGCCGTCCTGCTGAAACACTCCGTCTAGGCCCGCATCCGCTTGGCCTCGGGGTCGAAGAGCGGCTCGGGCGAGAGGTGCGCCGGACGGCGCTCGCCGAGGATCTCGACCTCGAAGCGCCCGATCGTGCCGTTTCCTGCGAGCTCGGCCGGGATGTAGGCAAGCGCGAGCGAGCGCTTAACGTGGTGAGCGTAACCTCCGGAGGTAACCCACCCGACGACCTTGCCGTCGTGCCAGACCGGCTCATCGCCGATCACGTCCACTTCGGCCGCGTCGACGACGAGGGTGACGCGACGGCGCTTCGGCCCTTCGTCGCGCTCGCGCAGGGCCGCGTCGCGGCCGATGAAATCGTTCTTGCCGAGGTCCACGAAGCGCCCCATATCCGCCTCGAACGGGCCGTAGATGGGCCGGAACTCCCGCGCCCAGGTGCCGAAGCTCTTCTCGATCCGAAGCGAGTTGAGGGCCCGCGCGCCGAAGTGGCGCAGCCCCAGATCGCTGCCGGCGGCGAGCAGCATGTCGTAGAGCCGGAGCTGGTACTCGGCCGCGACCCAGATCTCGTAGCCGAGGTCCCCGGTGAACGTGATCCGGGCCACCAGCGCCGGCACCATGCCGAGATCCATCTCGCGGATCTGCATGAAACGAAACGCTTCGCCGGATACGTCATCGTCGGTCATCCGACCCAGCAGCTCGCGCGCGCGCGGGCCCGCGATGGAGAAGCCGGTGAGCTGCGTGCCGAGTGCCCGCACCGTGACCCCGTGCTCGGGAAGATGGTGCTCGAACCAGCGCATGTGATACTGCTCCGCGACCCCCGAGCCGAAGATGTAGAAGCGCTCGGGTGCCAGCTTGGCGAGCGTGAAGTCGCCGATCAGCTTGCCCTGCGGGTTGAGCATCGGGGTGAGAACCATGCGTCCGGTCTTGGGAATACGGTTGGCGAGCAGATGCGAGAGCCAGATCTCGGCCTCGGGCCCGGTCACCTCGTACTTGGCGAAGCTCGAGATCTCGATGAGGCCGACCGCCTCGCGCACCGCGCGGCACTCCTCGGCCACCGTCTCGTGGGCATTCGATCGGCGGAAGGTCACCTCCTCGACCGGCTCCATCTCCGGCGGGGCAAACCACAGGGCGTGCTCGAGCCCGAATGCCACGCCGAACACCGCGTTCTTCGCCTTGAGACGCTCGTAGACCGGAGTGGTTCGAAGCGGCCGTGCCGCCGGCAGCTCCTCATTCGGAAAGGTGATCTGAAAGCGCCGGGAGTAATTCTCGCGAACCTTCGCGTTGGCGTACGCGCGCCTCGCCCACCGGCCGAAGCGGGCCGCATCCATCGCCCAGACGTCGAAGCCGGGGTCGCCGCTTGCCATCCAGTTCGACAAGGCGAGCCCGACCCCGCCGCCCTGGCTGAACCCGGCCATCACCCCGCAGGCGAGCCAGTAGTTCCTGACGCCGCGAACCGGGCCGACGAGCGGGTTCCCGTCCGGGGCAAAGGTGAAAGGACCGTTGATGAGCTGCTTGATCCCTGCCCGCTCGATCGGCGGAAAGTGCTTGAACCCTACCTCGAGCCGGGAGGCAATCCGGTCGATGTCCGGAGGCAGGAGCTCGTGCCCGAATTCCCACGGGGTGCTTCGCTCCGACCATGGCACCCCCTGCTTTTCGTAGGTGCCGACCAGCATTCCCTGACGTTCCTGGCGCATGTAGATCTCGCCTTCGAAGTCAATCGCGTGCAGCACCTCCTCCTTGCTCTCCATCACCTCCGGCATGTCCTCGGTGATGAGGTACTGGTGCTCCATCGCGAGCAGCGGCAGCTCGAGCCCGACCATCCGCCCGACCTCGCGCGCCCACAGCCCGCCAGCGTTGACGACCTGCTCGGCGTGAATGTCACCCTTCTCGGTGACCACGTCCCAGGTGCCGTCGCGACGGGGGTTGAGCGCGGTGACGCGGTTGTGGCGGTAGATCTCGGCCCCGCCGACCCGGGCCGCCTTGGCGTACGCGTGGGTGACACCGGAGGGGTCGACGTGTCCCTCGTTGGCGTCATACAGCGCGCCGGCGAAGTACTTGGGATCCATCAGGGGAAACCGACGCGCCGCCTCTTCGGCTGAGATGAGCTCGGTCTCCATGCCGAGGTATCGCCCTTTCGCCTTGGTGGCGCGCAGCCAGTCCATGCGGTCCTTGGTGCCCGCGAGCATCACGCCGCCGGTCAAGTGCACGCCGCACGATTGCCCCGAGATCTCCTCGATCTCCTTATAGAGCTTGATCGTGTATTCCTGGAGCTTCGCGACGTTGGGGTCGCTGTTCAGGGTGTGCATGCCCCCCGCGGCGTGCCAGGTCGACCCCGAGGTGAGCTCGTCGCGCTCGACGAGCACCACGTCGCGCCATCCTTGCTTGGTGAGGTGGTACAGGACACTGCAGCCGACCACTCCCCCACCAATCACCACCGCCTGTGCGTGTGTCTTCATTTTCGTTCTTCTCTAGGTTCCGGTTTCGAGGCCGACTGCATCCGTGACGGCGATCGGGTCACGGGGCCCACCCCCACCCGGCGTATCCACGCTGCGCGCGCAGCAACCGAAGCCATTTCTCCATATCTGGCCGCGACCCGGGTGTCGGGTCGACCGAACGGGAAGTGAGAAAAGTATCGCGACCGAGTTTTTTTTTCCAGCCGCCGGGGGACAGAAGCGCGGGGCCCCTCGCCTAGTCTGGATACTTCACCAAGGCGCCTCGCCGCTTGTCATTAAGCCTATGAGACCGATGAGAAGACAAACCGTTTTGGGTGGCCCGAGCGCGGTGCGATCGGTTTCCACGGCAAGTCTACCCGGGCGCCGGCTCGGCAATGCGTGCCCGGACTTGGGCTTTGCGAAAGCGATGGCTACGGCTATCCCTTGCGCTCCAGCCCGGTGTCCAGACTCGCCTATCCGTCGCCATCGTCCCCGGTCCTTGGTGAAGTATCCAGACTAGCTAGCCTTGCCGATCTCAGTGCGCTGATCGAGAAAGGAGTTGACGTCGGCGAGATCGATCGGCTTCGACAGCCAGTAGCCCTGGCCGAAGGGGCAGCCGAGGTCGCGCAGGATGGTGTACTGGGCCTCGGTCTCGATGCCCTCCGCGGTAACCGAGACGCCGAGAATCTTGCCCATGTCGATGATGGTGCGCACGATCTGCTGGCTCTGCTCGATCTCGAGCATCTCGCTGATGAAGCTGTGGTCGATCTTCAACATGTCGAACCGATGTCGGCTGATGTAGCTCAGCGATGAGAAACCAGTGCCGAAGTCGTCCATGCAAAGTTGAACCCCGGAGGAGCGCAGGTTGCTGAACAGGTCCTTCACGATGACGGTGTTGTTGAGGAACGCCGACTCGGTCAGCTCTAGCTTGAGGTGCTTCCCCGCGATTCCCTCGCGTTCGAGAATGTCGAGCACGATCAGGCCCCAGCGCCGATCGGCAAAGTCGAGCCCGGACAGGTTCACGGTAACCGTCAGGTCCTCGCACCCCGGGATCTCCCGGCGCCAACCGGCCAGCGCCCGGCACGACTGAACCAGGACCCACTCGTCGAGCTCGCGAATCAGCCCTGCCTCCTCCGCGATCGGCAAGAATGCGTCCGGGGCAAGTCTTCCCCGGACCGGATGCTCCCAGCGCAGAAGCGCTTCGAACGAGACCACCCGGTCGTGCTGGAGATCCATGATCGGCTGGAAGCACACCCGCATCTGCTCGTGCTTGAGCGCGATGCGCAGGTCCGCTTCGAGCTCGACTCGCTTCATCGCTTCGACGTGCATTTCCTTCCCGAACACGGTGTAGCGGGCCTTGCCGTTCGCCTTGGCGTGATACATTGCGATGTCGGCGTTGCGCAGGATTTCCTGCGTCTCCAGCATCGGGTCGTTGCAGAACATGATGCCGATACTGGTCGTCGAGATGACCTCGCGCTCCCCGATGTTGAAGCTGTCACGGAAGGCGGCAAGGATGCGCTCCGCGACGTGAATCCCGTCATTGGTGTCGGTCACGCTCTCGAGCAGGACCGCGAACTCATCGCCCCCAAGACGAGCCACCGTGTCCCCGGGGCGCACGTTGGCGTCGATTCGGCGTGCCGCCTCGACGAGCAGCTGATCGCCGGCGACGTGTCCCAGACTGTCGTTGATGACCTTGAACCGATCGAGGTCGAGAAAGAACACCGCGAACCGGCGCGCACTGTCGCGCCGAGAGGTGTCGATTAGGTGCTGTAGGCGGTCGAGGAACAGAGATCGATTGGGCAGACCGGTCAGCGCATCGTGAAGCGCGTCGAACTGCAGTTGCTCTTCGACCTCCTGACGGCGGGTCGCCTCGAGCGAGATGGCTCGGTCCGCCGAGGTGACGAACATGAACTGAATCGCGAACAGGACCGCGAGCGAGGCCAGCACCACCGTTGCCAGCCGAAAGGGGTGGGTACCCATGCGGTGAACGAGCGGGGAGACATCCCGGTCGAGCTCGAGAATCGCCGCGACCTTCCCGTCGCCGGCGGAAAGTATCGGCATCCAGGTGGTGGCGATGTAGCGCTCATCGAGCGCGCCGTCGGGGCCCCGCAGGCGCTCGTGACGGGTCAGGCTCGTGGTGACTTTTCCCTTGAGGCCGGAGCGAATGGCATCGGAATCGGGACTGGGAGAGCCAACCTCGTCGGCTACGCTGGAGTAGACGACCTGCCCCCGGGGGTCGTGAATCCGCACCTTCACGTTGGCCGTGTCCTCGAGGTACCCCGCGACTACCCGGTCGAGTGAGCCGGTGTCGGAACGCGGTGTGCTCAACAGCTCCCGAAAGTAAGGCCACAAGGCGTTGCCAAGGGTTTGCGCGACGGGGATGCTCTGCTCGGCCGCGAGGCTTCGCACGTCCTCCTGGACGAACTGTCGATTCAGGCCGATGAGGAGGGCCGCCACTACCAGGAACGTGGGGACGCTCCACAGCGAGAATTTGCGCGCGAGCTTCATGCGATGTGAGCTATCGGATCCCTACCGGCCAGGACAGCGCGAAGCGCGCATCTTCCACTGCCCTCATGGGCCCACTCCGAATCGCAAACCCCAAAAGCTACCCATGAACTGGCCCTCGCCAGGATCCGATGATGAATGCTCGGCAGGGATGGCCGTGCGGTCACGGGGCAGCCGAGTACGCGCGGGCAACCCCTGGGCGCGTTCCGCAATGGGCTCTCGCCCCGGTGCGGAAGCCTCTCGCTTGGTCTAAGGATAGCAGGCTTCCCCGCGCCCGGCGGGCGGTTCCGAGGTTGCCCGGATGGCCTCGCTCAGGGGTCCGGCGCACCCGGCGTTGGCGCTCTCGATTCCGGGCGCTACCATGCGCCATGTCCAGCCGATCGCGAGACGGTGCACGAACGCGCGGCGCACGGGGACGGCCGTGAGCGAGGCTGGCCCCGGGGGCGCCCCGGCGCTCCCCCCCGAATCGCTGCCGACCCACATCCGCCGAACCCTGCGTCTCGCGCTTCCGGTGATGGTCGCGCGGGCGGGATTGCTCGTGTTGATCGCCGTCGATACCGCCATGACCGGCCACGCCGGCGCCCTCGAGCTTGCCTTTTACAGTCTCGCAATGGCGCCTCAGGTTCCCGTGATGCTGCTGTGTATCGGGCTGCTGATGGGAACGCTGGTCCTGACGGCTGAGGCGCAGGGCGCGGGGCGGCCGGACCAAGCCGGCGCGGTGTGGCAGGTCTCGATGGCGCATGCGGCCGTGCTCGGGGTCGCCTGCACGGGGTTATTTCAGGCCGGCGAGTGGTTCCTTCTCCACGTTGGCCAGTCGGCCGAGCTCTCGGCCGGCGGCGGCCGGGTGCTGGTGATGCTCGGATGGGGCTTCCCGGCCATGCTGCTCTACACCTCCACCACGTTCTTCCTGGAGGGAATTCAGCGCCCGAAAGCCGGGATGGTGGTGATGTTGCTCGCCAATCTGCTCAACGCGGCGCTCAACTGGGTCTTCATCTACGGCAATGTGGGCGCGAGCGCGATGGGGGCGGAGGGGGCGGCGCTCGCCACCACGCTGGTGCGTTGGTTCATGGCGGCCGCGATCATGGGCTACGCGCTGACGCAGATCGATCTAAGCCATTTCCGCCGGCTCCATGCGCTCAAACGTGCGATGGGCCTGGGGCCGCGGCTGCGTCGGCTCGGGCTGCCGATGGGACTGGGGCACGGGCTTGAGACCAGCGCCTTTGCCGCGATGACCCTGTTCGCGGGCTGGCTCGGACCCAACGAGGTGGCCGCCTATCAGATCGCGATGAATCTCGTCGCGCTCGCGTTCATGTGCGCGATCGGTTTCTCGACCGCCGCGAGTATTCGGGTCGCGAATGCGAACGGCCGGCGCGACCGGCTGGCGCTGGCGCGCGCCGGCTGGGTCGCGGTGATGCTCGCCGCGGTCACGATGGGAGTCATCGGCGTGGGCTTCTATGGTTTAGCCCCCCAGCTCGCCTCGATCTACACCGGGGACCCGGCGCTGATCGACCTCGCCGCACCGGTGATCGCGCTGGCCGCGTTGGTCTTGCTACCGGACGGCGCCCAGGGAGTCCTGGTGGGGGCGTTGCGGGGAACCGCCGACGTGTGGCCGGCGGCGCTGCGCTACCTGCTGAGCTTCTGGGGGCTGATGGTGCCGCTCGGGTACACCCTCGGAGTGGTGCAGGGACTGGGTGCGATCGGGCTCATGTGGGCGATGATTGCCGGCTGCGTTGCCGCCGCCGCGTTTCTCGCCCAACGCTTCTGGCTGGTCAGCCGGCGCACCCTCGGTGCCCACGTTTGAGGCGATCGCGCAGAATGAGTCCGATCCCGAGCCTGGTGGTGGCTTGCGGCCACCCGGGGACGGTGAGGGTGGTGATTGCCGGGCGCGAGAGGGCGAGAATGCGGGGGCTCAGCATGCTTCAAGCGCAGCACTGAGGATAGCGGACATGACGAGAAAGGTGTTCTGGGAAGATCCGTATCTGACCCGCCTCGAGGCGCTGGTGACCGGCGTCGAGGGCCACGATGTGACGCTGGATCGGACGATCTTCTATGCCCTCTCGGGCGGGCAGGAGAGCGACGCGGGAACGATCGCGAGCCGGCGCGTGGTGGCGGCTCGCAAGCAAGGCCGGGAAATCGTCTATACCCTGGAGTCTACCGACGGGTTGTTACCGGGTGCTCGGGTCGAGATGGAGATCGACTGGCCCCGGCGATACCGGCTCATGAGGCTGCACTTCGCGGCCGAGATCGTGCTCGAGTTGGCGTTACGCGAGCTCGGGACGGTCGAGAAGATCGGAGCGCACATCGCCGAGGACAAGGCGCGCATCGACTTCGCATGGCCGGAAAATCTCTCGGCGCTGCTCCCCGAGCTGACACGACAGGCGCTCGCGATCATCGAATCCGACCAGGAGGTGATCAGTGCCTTCAGCGACGAGGCGAGCGAGCGCCGGTACTGGAAGCTGCGCGAGTTCCCGCCGGTCCCATGCGGGGGAACCCACCTTCGTCGCGTCGGCGAGATCGGCGAGATCGTGCTCAAGCGCAAGAACATCGGCAAGGCGAAGGAACGGATCGAGATCTACCTACGCGAGAGCTGAGCGGCGGTCTCGGCGCGACGAGGTCTGGGGCTCGGATTGCCCCGGGGAGCCGGCCGACAGTCTGCACGCGGGCGAGCTGCCGCGACGCGGGGAATTGGGCTAATAGTGCTTAGTTCTTAGCCCCACGAATCTGGCGATCGCCGCGGGACCGAGCAGCATGAGGAGGCCGATGGCGGCGAAGGCGCTGCCCCATGCCTCTGTGCGTGACTCGCCGCCGGCCAGGTCGAGCACCAGACCGAAGGCGAGCGGACCTGCGAACGCGCCGACGAACCCGACCAGCGAGTGCATGGCCATCGTGGTGCCGCGGTATCTCGGCTCGGCGGACTTCAACAGACCCGCGGTGAGGGTCGCCGACTCGCCGGTGATGGTGATGCCGAACCCGAACGCGAGGATTACCACCAACCAGAACGGGGAGGCGGCGAAAAAGCCGAACCCCAGGCCGATCGCGGCGGAAGCGCACATGACGCCGATCGCGGCGCGCTGCCGCCCGACGCGCCCCGCGAGCTCGTTACCGAGAATGCTCGACGGCACCCCGACGAGATTGATCAGCGCCGCCAGGCTGGCCGCGCTCACCGCCACCCACATCGCGCCGGGCGGCTGCAGGCTCTGGCTGAACACGAGGAACGCAACCACCCACGATCGAAACGCGAACAGCTCCGCGTTGTGGACCGAGTAAGCGAGAGCAAAGCCGAGGGCGGCGCGGTTTCGCAGCACCGGCCGGAAGTCTAGGAGGCGGGTATTCGGTTTCTCCGCGGGCGGGCGGCGCGATTCGAAGACGAACGCCGCCAGCATCAGGGCGAGCAAGGGGCCGAGGGCGCACAGTGCGAACGTCCACTGCCAGCCGACCGCATCGTAAAGCAGCCCGGACAGATAGTAGGAGAGGCTCGTGCCGATGCCGAAGCTAGCGGTGTAGAAGGCGGTGCCCCGCCCGTGGGCGCGCTCCGGCAGCTGGTCGGTCAGCGCCTTCAGGCCCGGCATGTAGGTGCCGGCGAGCCCGATACCCTGGAGCATGCGCCAGAAGCTCGCGCTCCAAACTCCCTCGGCGCTGAATGCGAAGCCGGCCGCGGCCACCGCGCTCAATGCCATCGACAGCAGATAGATGCGCTTCGCGCTCACGCGGTCCGTTAGCGCGGTGAGGATCGCGACCGCGACCAGATACCCGATGAAGAAGACTCCGCTGATCCAGCCCGCTTCGGTATTGTTGATCGCCCACTGCGTCCGAAAGGCAGGGATCAGGGTGGGAAAGGTCGCAAACGCGGTCATTCCCAAGGTCTCCACCAGACAGGCAGCGAGGACCAGGCGGGTCGGCGAGCGTATCACCCAGAGCTGGCCCCTATTGTGCACCAAGACGCCCCGCCGCTACGCGTTACCTTACTGAGCCGTGGTAGGGAAATGTCGGCTTCCAGTAAGTCTTGGGTTTGTGCACTTCGTCGCCGCGGCGAGGCTACCCGCACGCTAGCTCGGCTACGCGGGCTTGGCACTTGGGCTTCGCCCAAGCGATAGCTACGGCTATCTCTTGCGCTCCAGCCCGGCGTCCAATCCCACCTATCCGTCGCCATCGCCCCGGGTCCTTGGTGCAACATAGGGGCTAGCGTGCGCGTGAGCCGACATCGGCAAGTTAGGGTTTCTCCGGCGGGATGGCGGTGGAACTGGATTTTCCGATATCTTCCGGATTTCGGCACGCTCGAGAAAGCCAATCGGAGGGCACAATGTCTCGGGCGGCCCGATCGGCGACAACGGTTCACGCGAGATGCACACTCCAGGTTCGAGTTCCGACCGGCCTGCGGCTCACCCTTCGACCGGCGCCGGTTCGCGCTGGGCCGCACTCCTTGGCGTCGAGCCTCGGGAATCGGTGCCGGTTGCCTGGGCGCTCCTTTATTTTTTCACCTTGCTTTGCGGCTACTACATCGTGCGCCCGATGCGCGATGAGATGGGGATTGCGGGGGGGGTGGAGAATCTCCAGTGGCTGTTCACCGGTACGTTCGTCACCATGCTCGCCGCCGTCCCGCTCTTCGGCTGGGTCACCTCACGATATCCGCGAGAGCGCTTCCTGCCGCTCGTCTATTACTTCTTCATCGCCAATCTCCTGATCTTCTTCGCGCTGTTCAGCTCGAGCATCACTCATGCCTACGTCGCACGCGCATTCTTCATCTGGGCAAGCGTTTACAATCTGTTCATCGTCTCGGTTTTCTGGAGCTTCATGGTCGATACCTTTACCCCGCATCAAGCCAAGCGTCTGTTCGGTCTGATTGCGGCGGGAGGAACCGCCGGAGCGATTACGGGTCCCGTGCTCACGTCCACGCTGGCGGTGTCCCTCGGTCCCACCAACCTGCTCCTGGTGTCGGCATTTTTCTTGTGCGTATCCGTGGTGTGCGTGCACCGCCTCATCGCCTGGCAGGGCCGCGCGCGCGAAGCGGGATCCGTGCCCGAAACACCTCGCCCCCGCGACCCCCCGATCGGGGGCAGCGTCCTCGACGGCTTTCGTCTGGTGGCGCGCTCGCCCTACCTGATCGGCATCTGCGTCCTGATGTTGCTCCTGACCACGCTCGCGACCTTTCTCTATTTTCAGCAAGCCGAGATCATCCGCGATAGCTTCTCGGACTCGGCCGAGCGTACCGCGGTGTTCGGTGCCATCGACCTCGCGGTGAACCTGTTGACCCTGACGCTGCAGATCTTTCTCACCTCGAGAATCATCGCGAAGCTCGGGCTCGGATGGACCCTGGCGGCGATCCCGATCCTGCTCGCGGCCGGCTTCCTCGCACTCGCGATCGCGCCCGTGCTCGGCGTCCTGCTGGTGGTGCAGGTCGTGCGCCGCGCGGGTAATTACGCGATCATGCGCCCGGCCCGCGAGACGCTGTACTCCGTTTTGAGCCAGGAGGAGAAGTACAAGGCCAAGAACTTCATCGACACCGTCGTCTACCGCGGGGGTGACGCGGTGAGCGCCTGGGTTTACGCCGGGCTCGCGAGCGGTCTCGGGCTGGGCCTTGCCGCGATTGCCCTGGTTGCGGCACCGCTCGCGGTGCTGTGGGCGGGCCTCGCCCATCGGCTCGGCCGCGAGCGAGAGGCCAAGGCCCGATGGACTGACGACGAACTTACGAGCGAGGTGACCAGATGATTTCGCGCCGGGAGATGATCCGAAGGATGGGGGCCGTGGGCGCCGCGATGGGCCTGCCGGCAGCGGTGTTCGCGCGCGAGACCGAGCCCCGCCGGCACCCGATTCCAAGCACCGGGGAATCGCTGCCGGTGATCGGGATGGGGACCTCGAGGACCTTCGACGTGGGAGACGACGCGGAGCAACGGGCGCCGCTCATCGAGGTCCTGCGTCAGTTCTTCGAGCACGGCGGCACCGTGATCGATTCCTCGCCGATGTACGGTCGCGCGGAGAGCGTGATCGGCGATGGGGTGGCGGCGCTCGGATCTCAGCCGCGGTGGTTTGCGGCGACCAAGGTCTGGACCCTAGGCAAGGAGGCGGGAATCGAGCAGATGCAACGCTCGATGGCGCGGATGCGGGTCGCTCGCTTCGACCTGATGCAGATTCACAATTTGAAGGACTGGCAGATTCATCTCGAGACGCTCAAGGACTGGAAGTCGCAGGGCAAGGTTCGCTACATCGGCATCACGACGTCGCACGGCCGATATCACCGTGAGCTCGAGAGGATCCTCCGATCGGAGCCCTTCGACTTCGTTCAGTTCAGCTACAGTCTCGCCGAGCGTGAGGTAGAGCATCGGCTGCTTCCGCTGGCCGCGGATCGAGGTATCGCGACCCTCATCAACCGTCCCTACCAGCGCGGTTCGCTGTTTCGGGCGGTGAAAGGCCTCGAGCTGCCTGCCTGGTCGGCCGACTTTGACTGTGCGAGCTGGGGGCAGTTCTTTCTCAAGTTCATCGTTTCCCACCCCGCCGTTACCTGTGTGATCCCCGCCACCTCCAAGCCGAAGCACCTGATTGACAACATGGGGGCCGCCTACGGGCGCCTGCCGGACGGGGCGACTCGCGAGCGTATGATCGCGTATCTCTCCGACCTCTGACCGGTCTCCCGGCCGGGTTCTCACAGCGCCGACAGATCGAGCTCGCGAATCTCGCCCATCCAGATCGCGTGATCGGTGTGATCGCGACGGTCATCGCCGGTTTCGGGATGCACGAAGACCACCAGCCCCCGTCGGTTCAAGGCGAGCCAGGGAACGAGGTCACCGAACTGCTCGGGCGCGAAGGCGAGCTGACAGCTCGGGCTCGGGTGGGGACCCACCGGTTTATGGTGCATACGGCCCATCGACACCGCAAAGCGCTCGCGCGCCGCTTCGCAGAGCGCTCGCGCCTGCTCGGCACATTCCGGCACGAAATAGACGTGGGCGTGAAATCCGCTGATCGTGCTCATTATGATCTCCCCGAATATATTTCCATATTTCTAGAAATACCGTTGACAGTCGGCTCCGCACCGGATAGGCTCGCAGCCATGAAGATTGACATGGACACGGCGGCCGAGCTGCTCGGCGTGCTCGGTAATCATACGCGTCTCGCGATCGTGCGCATGCTGGTGCGGGCCGGACCGCAGGGAATGACGGTGGGCGATATTCAGCGTGAGCTCGAGGTTCCGGGGTCCACCTTGTCGCATCACCTGGGCCATCTGCGCGGGGTTGGGCTCGTATGGCAAGAACGGGAGGGTACCTCGCTCCACTGCTGCGTCGACTATCGGATGATCGACGCCCTGGTGGAGTTCCTCACCGCCGAATGCTGTACCTTCGAACCAACGATGACCGGTACGGAATGAGCCCTCGATTCTTTTTGAGTTCCGCTCCGAGGATCGGATCGGCCCACCCCGCCGTTGATTTTCACGCTTTTCTCGCGCATTCGAAATGTCATTTCTGACTCGAGCCTTCCCTTGGCGGGACACTCCGGCCGGCGGACCGCGGCGTCGGCGTGAGCCCGTGCTCTGGGCGCTGGCACTCGGGTTGGCAGGATTGGCCGTTTTCGACTGGGGCCAGGCGGCCCGGAGCATCGATTTCAGCGCGCGCTCTTTGCTCGGGATAGCGCCCTTCTTCCTCCTCGCGGTGCTGTTTGCGGGCTGGGCCAAGGCGAGCGGAGCGGACCGAATGATCGCGCGCGCGTTCTCCGGCTCTCCGGTGAGCACGATCGCGCTTGCCTCTGCGGTCGGCGCGCTTTCTCCGTTCTGCTCCTGCGGAGTGATTCCGCTGATTGCGGCGCTGCTTGCGGCGGGCGTGCCCCTGGCGCCGGTGATGGCGTTTTGCATCGCCTCTCCCATCATGGACCCGGAAATGTTCATCCTGACCGCGGCCGGGATCAGCTTCGAGTTCGCGGTAGGGAAAACGCTGATCACGATCGCGATGGGGCTGCTGGCGGGTTTCACGGTGCTGGGGGCCCAGGAGGTCGGGTGGCTGACCGATCCTTTGAGGGCTCAGCCGACCGGCTGTCGATCCCGCCTGGGCGAGTCCGCCTCGCGCCCGGAGGGTTGGCGGTTCTGGCGGGACCCCAAGCGCCTCGACGTCTTCATGACCGAGATCCGGACGGTCGCCTGGTTCCTGGGCAAGTGGCTCACCTTTGCATTCTTTCTCGAGAGCCTGATGCTTGCCTACGTGCCCTCGGAGTCGATCGCGGTTCGGCTGGGTGCGCAGAGCTGGTACGCGGTGCCGCTGGCCGCGGCGATCGGGGTTCCCACCTATCTGAACGGCTACGCCGCGATCCCCCTGGTCTCGGGGCTGATGAGCATCGGCATGTCACCGGGAGCGGCGATGGCCTTCGTCACGGCGGGGGCGGTGTCGTCGATCCCGGCTGCGATCGCAGTCTATGCGTTGGTCCGCGTGCCCGTGTTCTTGACCTACCTGCTCCTCGGCCTGGCGGGCTCGGTGGCCGGTGGCTACGCCTACCAGCTCGTCGCCCTCCGGCTTTGAAATGGGCACGCCGGGCTCGCGGCAAGGTCTGGGTCCCGGATGCGAGCGCTGGTGCGCTCAGGCGACCGAGGGCGCGTCGGTGGACGGCGGGTCGATCGCAACGTGAAGCGCCGCGGGCTTCGCATCCGACGGCTCGTGCTCCTTCTGGCGCTCGCGCTCGTCCTGCCCGTCGCCTACCAGCTCACTCCGGCCGCCCCGCCGTCCGTGCCGCCCGAAGCCGATGAAGGGTTCGTGGACATGCATGTGCACGTGGGCTGCGTCGGGACCGGGGGGAGCGGTTGTTTCGTCTCACCGGCGCTCAGTGAGAGTTACAAGTTTCCCTTCTATCTGCGCGCGTTCGGGGTCACCGAAGAGGAACTCGAGCGCGAGGGCGACACCCTGGTGCTCGACCGGCTGAGCGAGGCGATCGGGGCTTCGAAGCGGGTGAACAAGGCGGTGGTTCTCGCCCTGGACGGGGTGATTGACGATACCGGGAAGCTTGACCGTGAGCGCACCCAGGTCTATGTCCCCAATGAGTATCTCGCGCGGGAAATCCCCCGCTACGATAACCTGCTTTTCGGCGCGAGCGTCAACCCCTACCGCCCCGATGCGCTCGAGCGGCTGGAGTGGGTGAAACGGCACGGGGCGGTGCTGGTGAAGTGGATACCCGCAATAATGGACATCGACCCCCTCGATGAAACCCTCGTCCCCTTCTACCGCAAGCTGGTAGCGCTCGAGCTGCCGCTTCTCACCCACGCCGGTCAGGAACGCTCCTTCGCCCACGCGCGCGACGAGCTGGGCGACCCGCTGCGCCTAGAGCTCCCGCTGCGGCTGGGAGTCACGGTGATCGCGGCACACATCGCCACCACCGGCGAGAACGGGGGCGAGGCGAATTTCGATCGCATCATGCCGTTGTTCTCGAAGTATCCCAAACTCTATGCCGATATCTCGAGCCTCACCCAGATCAACAAGCTCGGCTATCTGAGGCGAGCCCTCGAACGCGAGGAGGTCGTGCCGCGGCTCGTCTACGGTAGCGATTGGCCGCTGCAGTTCTTCCCCCTCGTCTCGGTCTGGTACCAGTTGGGCCGGGTCCCGTTCGCCGAGCTGAAGTCGATCCGTGGCATCTCGAATCAGTGGGACCGCGACGTGGCGCTCAAGCAGGCAATGGGGGTGCCGACGTCGGTGTTCACTCGCGGCGCCGAGTTGCTGCGCTAGGCGAGTCGGATTCAGCGCTCTGCCGCGGGATCCTTGGACGACTTGCGTGCCCCTGGTGTAGCTTTGCGCCCCAGGCATTCGGATTCTGGGTTGCATGGATTTCCTGCCGATCTTTGTCGACATCAAGAGCCGGCCTTGCCTCGTGGTGGGCGGCGGCGAGGTTGCGGCCCGCAAGGTCGAGCTGCTGCTCCGAGCCGAGGCCGATGTGCGGGTGATTGCGCCGGCGCTGGGCGTCAGCCTTGGCGAGCTGCGCGATGCGCGGCGCGTCCGCCACCTGGCCCGCGCGTTCGAGGATGATGACGTCGCCGGCAACGCGCTGGTGATCGCGGCCACCGATGATCCGGAGGTCAACCGGCGCATCTCCAAGCTGTGCCGCGAGCGCGAGCAGCCGGTCAACGTGGTCGACCAGCCGGCGTTGTGCAGCTTCATCATGCCCTCGATCATCGACCGCTCGCCGGTGGTGGTGGCGGTATCGACGGGGGGCGCGTCGCCGGTTCTCGCCCGCCTGATGCGCGCTCGGCTGGAAGCCTTGATTCCGAGCGCATTCGGACAGCTCGCAGAGCTGGCCCGCGAGTTTCGCGAGCAGGTGAAGGCTCGGCTCGATGACTCGGGAGCCCGACGCCGATTCTGGGAGAAGGTTCTCGACGGTCCGGTCGCGGAGATGGTGTTTGCCGGGCGGCGAGACTCGGCGCGCAGCGCGCTCGCGAGCACCCTGGAGGACGAGTCGAGCGCGCCGGTCGGTGAAGTGTATTTGGTGGGGGCGGGCCCCGGAGAGCCGGATTTGCTCACAAGCCGCGCGATTCGCCTCATGCAACGGGCGGATGTCGTGGTTTATGACCGGCTAGTCTCGGACGGGGTACTCGACCTCACCCGCCGTGACGCGCAGCGGATCTATGCCGGCAAGGAGCGCAGTCGCCACGTGCTTCCCCAGGAGAGCATCAACCAGCTGCTCGTCAGGCTCGCCGGAGAAGGCCAGCGAGTCCTGCGGCTGAAAGGCGGAGATCCGTTCATCTTCGGGCGCGGGGGCGAGGAGATCGAGGAGCTGGCTGCGCACGGGATTCCGTTTCAAATCGTCCCTGGAATCACCGCGGCGTCGGGCTGCGCCGCGTTCGCCGGCATTCCTCTCACCCACCGCGACTATGCGCATTCGTGCGCCTTCGTCACCGGCCATCTCAAGGGTGACCGTCCGAATCTCAATTGGAAATCGCTGGTGCAGCCGCAGCAGACGCTGGTGATCTACATGGGCCTGGTGGGGCTGCCGATAATCTGCGATCAGCTCATTCGCCACGGAATGCGGGAATCCATGCCGGCGGCTCTGATCGAGCGAGGCACGACCTCTCGCCAACGCATCTACGCCGGCACATTGAAGTCGCTCCCGGGGATCGTCGAGCGAGCCGGGGCGCGGGCCCCTACCCTCACCATCATCGGCGAGGTCGTGCGGCTTCGAGACAAGCTGAGCTGGTTCGAGCCGCGCTCGAGCACTGCGGCGGCCGAGTCGGCAGGGTGAGGCTCGGCTGAGGAGCGGACGGGGCTTGGTTTCCCCGCCGGGGTGGGCCGCCGATGCGGGGGCTGTCTGCCGTCATTTCCCGCCGGTCGGCTTCGGCAGTCCCGCGATCTCGGTGACGGCCTGAATCGCGTGGTCCACGTCCTCATCGTCGGTGAAGTACCCCGGAGCGAAGCGGATCGTGCCGTGCTCGCTGACGGTTCCAAGATCGTGGTGCACGAGCGGCGCGCAGTGTAGCCCGGCCCGAACGCAGACATGGTAGTCCGCATCCAGGATCGCCCCGGCTTCGTCCGCGGCCATCCCCTCGATGCTGATTGACAGGGTCGAGACGCGGCGGTCCGGGGTGGCTGGCCCATGAACGGTGACTCGATCGAGGGAGCGAAAGGCCCGGTCGAGTCGCATCAGATGACGCATTTCTACCGCGTGGATGTGGGTCTGAGCCAGGCGGCAGGCCTCGGTGTGCCCGAGCGCCTTGTCCCGATCCTGCGCCTGCTCCCGCCCGAGGGCCGCGAACCAGGTCTGGGCCGCGTTGAGCCCCGCAACGCCGGGCAGTGCGATGGTGCCGGCCTCGAGGTGGTAGGGGTACTGCTCGGGCTGAAACGGTGATAGGGAGTCCACGCCGGAGCCGCCGTAGCGGGTGGGGCGCACCGCCACGCCCTCGCGGACGATCATGCCCCCGGTGCCCATCGGACCGAACAACCCCTTGTGACCGGTGAACGTCAGCAGGTCGATGCACGCTTCGTCGAAATCAATCGGAATGACACCGGCGCTCTGGCAGGAATCGATCACGAACACGCTGCCCGCCTCGCGAGCTATCGCACCGATGCTCTCGATGTCCTGCACCGTTCCGAGCACGTTGGATGCGTGATTGACGACGATCATCCGGGTCTTGTTCGTCACGGACGAGCGGATCTTCTCCGGGTCCACGTAGCCCTCGGGATCCGATCCGACGTAGCTGACCGAGACGCCGTGGTCGCGCTCGAGGTAGTGCAGCGGTCGGAGCACCGAGTTGTGCTCGAGGCGGGTGGTGACCACATGGTCGCCGGGCTCGAGCACCCCGAACAACGCGGCGTTGAGCGAGTCGGTCGCATTGAGACCGAAGACCACCCGGTTCGGATCCCCGCGGTAGCTGAAGAATTCTCCAATCCTGCGCCGCGTCTGGGCAATCATCTGCTCGGCCTCGAAGGCGAGGCCGTAACCCGATCGCCCCGGATTGACCCCCAGCTCGCGCCCCGCCGATGCCATGGTGTCGTAGACGACCTCCGGTTTCGGCCAGGTGGTGGAGGCGTTATCAAAAAAATAGTGTTCTTTCATGAGCGTCTCGTGGCGGGCCGGGTGTAGCGCCTCACTTCTTCCTGGTGCGCAGCGCGTGCTCGTGCTTGAACTGCTCGAGGCGAGCCTCGAGCCTTGAATCGGCATAGAAGTCACCGGCGCCGGGCGTGCGCATTGCGAGCTCCAGCTGCTGGGTTGCGAGCTGAAGTCGGCCGCTGATGTAGTGGTGCTCGGCCAGGGCGGCGTGGGCGCTGCGCTGGTTTCCGAGCTGATCGTGAGCTTGCGCCGCGAGGCGATGCATCTCCGCGTCGAGCGGCTGATGGCGCGCGTAACGGTCCAGTGCGGCGAGCGCCTCCCGGGCTTTGCCGCCGCGCACGAGCGCGCCCGCGTAGCCCCGCATGAGGATGGGGCTTTGCGGATAGAGCTCGAGATTGTCGCGGTAGACGAACAGCGCCTCTTCCAGATTGCCCGCCGCGAGCTCGATCTCGGCGAGCAGTACGTAAAGGCTTAGCTGCTCGGGGTTCTTGTCGATGAGCTGCTTGGCGAGCTTCCTCGATTCGTCGAGCTGGCCGGTGCGAAGCAGCGCCAGCGCATAGCCGTAGGTGGCCCCTTCCAGGTCAAGGTACTTTCCCGAGTCGAGCTCCTCGCGGAACCGGTTTACCGCCTCGGCCGGCGTGCTCGCGTGCATCACCTGCAGCTTTGCCCTCGCCAGGAAATAGCCGTTGCTGCTCTTGTACTGACGGTACGGGTAGCGCTCCGCCCGGTCCCGGCTCTCGGCGATGCGCGCGGAGGTGACGGGGTGGGTCGAGAGAAACTCCGGCGGCATCTGGTAGTAGCGCGCCGTCTCCTGCAGGCGTTCGAAGAAAGACGGCATCGCGCGAGGATCAAATTCTGACGCGGACAGGATCTGTATGCCGACCCGGTCGGCTTCCTGCTCGTTGGCGCGGGTGAAATCGATCAAGCTCTGAACCGCGCCGCCCTGTACCGCGGCCGCGGTCGCCACCCCGGCTTGCGGGTTCTGGGTGCCGATGAGAATCGCTGCGATCATGCCGGCCACGACCGGTACCATCGCCCGGTCCTGGAGCTCGAGCGAGCGAGCAATGTGGCGTTGAGTCACGTGCGCTATTTCGTGCGCGAGCACGGCGGCGAGCTCGCTCTCGCTCTCGGTGGCGGTGATCAGCCCGGCATTGATGCCGATGAATCCCCCCGGGGCAGCGAAGGCATTGATGCCGGGGTTGTCGACCACGAAGAAGGTGAAGTTGAGATTCGCCCGATCCGAGTTCGATGCGAGCCGGTAACCGAGCGAGCTCACGAACGACTCGATCTCGGGGTCGTCGACGAACGCGACGTTGGCCCGGAGCTCGCGCATGAAAGATTCCCCGAGCTCCTTATCGTTGGCCGCGGACAGCGTTGACTGAGACGAGTCGCCGATCTCGGGAAGAAGAATCTGGGATCGGGCCTTAGGGCCGGGCAGGCTCACGATGGCGACGAGCAGCCACCCGGCCACGAGCGCAATCGATGACCTCGAGCCGCAGTTCGACTTGCCCGCGCCGCTACCCGAAGCGAATCTCTCGCATATTGCCATTTGCTTTGCTTTGAGCACTACTCTGATCATACAAGTCCTAAGATGGGAGCGGTACCACGGCGGGCCGCGGGGCGGTCAGGGCAAATCAAGAGACGGGAGGCAAGATGGCAAAGAATGCATTCTACGCACAGTCAGGCGGGGTCACCGCGGTCATCAATGCCACGGCGGCCGGGGTCATCGAAACCTCCCGGCAATACCCCGACAAGATCGGCAAGGTCTTTGCGGGTCGCCACGGCATCCTCGGTGCCCTCCAGGAGGATTTGATCGATACCTCCCACGAGAGCGACGCGTCGATTGCAGCGCTCCGGCACACCCCGGCCGGGGCGTTCGGCTCGGCGCGCTACAAGCTCAAGGGCCTGGAAGAGGGCAAGGCGCAGTACCAGCGGCTGATCGACGTATTCAAGGCGCACGATATCGGCTACTTCTTCTACAACGGGGGTGGCGATTCCCAGGACACTTCCCACAAGGTGTCTCAAGTGGGCGAGAGGCTTGGGTTCCCCATGACCTGTATCGGCATTCCCAAGACGGTCGACAACGACCTGCCGATCACCGACAGCTGCCCGGGATTTGGCTCGGTTGCGAAGTACGTCGCGGTGTCGATTCGCGAGGCGGCTTTCGACGTTGCCTCCATGGCCAGGACCTCCACCAAGGTGTTCATCCTCGAGGTCATGGGCCGCCACGCCGGGTGGATTGCCGCCGCGGGGGGGTTAGCGGCGGAGAACGAAGGCGACCCTCCCCAGATCATCCTCCTCCCCGAGGTGACGTTCGAGCCGCAGCGGTTCCTGGACAGGGTCGAGCGATGCGTGCGCGACCAGGAGTATTGCGCGGTGGTGGTCTCCGAGGGAGTGCGCAATCAGGAGGGGCAGTTTCTCTCCGATGCGGGGTCGCGCGACGCGTTCGGCCACGCCCAGCTGGGCGGCGTCGCTCCGGTGATCGCGCGGCTCGTCAAGGACAAGCTCGGCCTGAAGTACCACTGGGCGGTGGCGGATTACCTGCAGCGCTCGGCGCGTCATATCGCCTCGCAGACCGACGTCGACCAGGCCTATGCGATGGGGCGCGCCGCGGTCGAGTTTGCCCTCGAGGGGCGCAATGCGGTGATGCCGACCATCGTGCGAAAGTCCGATGACCCTTACGAGTGGGAGGTCGGGAGCGCCGAGCTAGGTGAGATCGCGAACGTCGAGAAGACCCTGCCGCCCGAGTACATCACCGAGGACGGGTTCGGGATCACCGAGGCGTGCCGAAGATACCTGCGGCCGCTGATCATGGGCGAGGCCTATCCGCCTTACCGCAACGGCTTGCCGGACTACGTGCGGCTCCGGAACGTCGCGGTTCCGAGGCGACTCAAGACCGATTTCGAGCCGACCTGACGGGCGTCTCGGTCCTGAACAGCCGGCGAAGCGCTGGTCCGGGGCCCGGCTCGCTCCGCTCGCGGCAGTTCAAGACACGCCGGCGCGCCGATCGCCTCACAGTAACGGCGCGATGACCAGGCTCACGATCGCCATCACGTTGATCAAGATGTTCATCGACGGCCCGGAGGTGTCCTTGAACGGGTCGCCCACCGTGTCGCCGACGACCGCTGCCTTGTGGGCGCTCGATCCCTTGCCGCCGTGGTGGCCTTTTTCCACGTACTTCTTGGCGTTGTCCCAGGCGCCACCCGCGTTCGCCATCATCAGCGCGAGCAGCACGCAGCCGAGAAGCGCTCCGCCCAGCATACCGCCGAGCGCATGAGGGCTGATCCAGAAACCGACGACGAATGGCATGGCGACCGCGATCACCCCGGGGGTGACCATCTTCTTCAGCGCCGCGGTCGTCGCGATGTCCACGCACCGCGCGGTGTCCGGCTCGGCGCGGCCCTCGAGCA
>JBFHLI010000019.1:0-22922 GCA_041594935.1 Gammaproteobacteria bacterium
ATGGCGATTGCGGAGCAGGTGCTCGGCGCCCATTTCAATCGCGGCGATCACCGCGTCGTCGATCATCATACCTTCGTCTTCGTCGGCGACGGCTGCCTGATGGAGGGCATCTCCCACGAGGCCAGCTCGCTCGCCGGAACGCTCGGCCTCGGAAAGCTCATCGTGTTCTACGATGACAACGGCATCTCGATCGACGGCCCGGTTGAAGGCTGGTTCACCGACGACACGACGAAGCGCTTCGAGTCCTATCGGTGGCATGTGGTGCCGCGCGTCGACGGTCACGACCCGAACGCGGTCAGGACGGCGATCGAGGAGGCGCGCGGCGAGACCGGCCGGCCGAGTCTCATCTGCTGCCAGACCCAGATTGGCTGGGGCTCGCCCAACAAGCAGGGCTCCGAGAGCGCCCACGGCGCCGCCCTCGGCGCGGAAGAGGTGGCGCTCGCGCGGAAGCACATCGGGTGGCCGCATGCGCCGTTCGTGGTGCCCGACGAGGTGTACGCCGGCTGGGATGCCCGCGCCGCCGGTCGCGAGCGCGAGGCGCGCTGGAAACAGACCTTCGACGCCTATGCCAGGGCCCATCCCGAGCTGGCGGCGGAGCTCGAGCGCCGCGCTCGAGGCGACCTGCCGGCGCAATGGGATGCCGCGGCCCGGCGCTTCATCGAAGAGGTACAGAGCAGCGCCCCGAAGATTGCGACCCGCAAGGCATCGTTGAACACTCTGGAAGCCTATGGGCAGAGTCTGCCGGAGCTGATCGGCGGCTCGGCCGATCTGACCGGCTCGAACCTGACCAAGTGGTCCGGCTCGCGCGTGCTCGGCGCCGCCGAGCGCGACGCCAACTACATCTACTACGGGGTACGCGAGTTCGGGATGTCCGCGATCAACAGCGGCATCGCGCTGCACGCCGGACTGATCCCCTACAGCGGAACCTTTCTCACCTTCTCCGATTACGCGCGCAACGCGGTGCGCATGGCCGCGTTGATGAGGCTTCGCAACATCTTCGTGTACACCCACGACTCGATCGGGCTCGGTGAGGACGGACCCACCCACCAGGCAATCGAGCACGCCGCGAGCCTGCGCCTGATCCCGAACGTGTCGCTGTGGCGGCCGTGCGACGCGGTGGAATCCGCGGTGGCGTGGCAAGCGGCGATCGAGCGTCGGGACGGCCCGACCTGCTTGCTGTTCACGCGCCAGAGCGTGGCCCATCAGCCGCGTACTCCCGAGCAGCTCGATGCGATCCGACGCGGGGGCTACGTGCTCGTCGACGGAGGAGGCGAGCCGGACGTGATCCTGATCGCGACCGGCTCCGAGGTCGCGCTCGCGGTCGCGGCGGCAGCCGAGGCGCAGGCCGAGGGCATCACGGCCCGGGTGGTGTCCCTGCCGAGCACCGACGTGTTCGACGCGCAGGACCGGGAGTATCGCGAGGCGGTGCTGCCGCGGCGGGTGCGGGCCCGGGTGGCGGTCGAGGCCGGGGTTTCGGGCGGCTGGCACAAGTACGTGGGCACCGTCGGCAAGATCGTCGGGATCGACCGCTTCGGGGAATCCGCGCCGGCCGAGGTGGTGTTCGAGCACTTCGGCTTCACGGTTGAAAACGTGGTCGCGGCGGCTCGCAGTGCCCTCGCCGAGACCGACGGTGCCCCGGTCGCGCGGGCCGGCACGAAGTGAGTCAACGCTCCGATCGGGTCGAGGCGGCGAGGCCTCATTGCGCACGACGAGATCTCGGTCACGACGCGACCGGAGACGGACGTTCCCGCGCGGATCGGATCCAAATAAACGCGATGGGGGATATCCACGCGGCCCTCATCGAAGTCACCGGCGGGATGCGTTTCCGGACCCGCTAACAGCAGCAAGACCAGAGGACGACCATGGCAATTCGACTGGCAATCAACGGATACGGACGCATCGGGCGAAACATTCTGCGCGCGCTCTACGAGAGCGGGCGCACCGACGAGATTGAGATCGTCGCGGTCAACGATCTCGGCGACGCGCACACCAACGCGCATCTCACCCAGTACGACACCGCGCATGGCCGCTTCCCGGGCACCGTGTCGGTCGAGGGCGACAGCATGGTGGTCAACGGGGATCGCGTCCGCTGCCTTGCCGAGCGCGACCCCGCGAAGTTGCCGTGGGGAAAATTGAAGGTCGATGTCGTGGTGGAGAGCACCGGGTTCTTCGCATCGAAGGACAAGGCCAGCGCGCACATCGCCGGCGGCGCCAAGAAGGTCATCATCTCGGCTCCGGCCGGCAAGGACGTCGATGCCACCATCGTCTACGGCGTGAATCACCGCAGTCTGAAAGCGAGCGACACCGTCATCTCCAATGCCTCGTGCACGACGAACTGTCTGGCGCCACTCGTCAAGCCGCTGCACGAGACGATCGGGCTCGAGCGCGGGCTCATGACCACCGTGCACGCCTACACCAACGACCAGGTGCTCACCGATGTCTATCACACCGACCTGCGCCGCGCCCGCTCCGCCACCCACTCGATGATTCCCACCAAGACCGGGGCCGCGGCCGCGGTCGGACTGGTGCTCCCGGAGCTCGACGGCAAGCTGGACGGCTTCGCGATCCGGGTGCCGACCATCAACGTGTCGGTGGTGGACCTGACCTTCACCGCGGCGCGTGAGACCAGCCCCGACGAGGTCAACTCGATCATGCGCGAGGCGGCCGACGGCGAGCTGAAGGGCGTTCTCGAGTACTGCGACGAGCCGCTCGTGTCGGTGGACTTCAACCACCACCCCGCCTCCTCGATCTTCGACTCCTCTCTGACCAAGGTGATCGAGGGCACGCTGGTTAAAGTGTTGGCCTGGTACGACAACGAGTGGGGCTTCTCGAACCGGATGCTCGATACGACGGTGGCCCTGATGCGCGCGGGCAAGAAGTAGCCGGGGGCTATTTCACCGTGACCGTGATGCGCATGAGCGAGGTCGATCTCGCGGGTCGTAGGGTCCTCATCCGCGAGGATCTCAACGTGCCGATCGACGGCGCCCGGGTGACCAGCGACACTCGCATTCGAGCCTGCCTGCCGACGATCGAGCAAGCCTTGAACGCGGGCGCGAAGGTGCTCGTGATCTCCCACCTCGGCCGTCCCACGGAGGGAGAGTTCGACGCCGGATTCTCGCTCGCCCCGGTTGCGGCTCGCATGGGCGAGCTGCTCGGACGCCCCGTGCGCCTGGAGCGCGACTGGCTCGGCGGGGTGACATTCGAGGACGCCGAGGTGGTGCTCGGGGAGAACGTGCGGTTCAACCGCGGCGAGGCCGAGAACGATGACGCGCTCGCCAAGCAGATGGCCGCGCTGTGCGACGTGTTCGTGATGGACGCGTTCGGCACCGCGCACCGAGCCCAGGCCTCGACCCACGGGGTCGCGAAGTTTGCGCCGACCGCGTGCGCGGGGCCCCTGCTCACCGCCGAGCTCGATGCGCTGGGGCGGGCGCTCGAGAATCCGGCCCGGCCGATGATCGCGATCGTGGGCGGCGCCAAGGTATCGACCAAGCTCCAGGTGCTCGATGCGTTGTCCCGGCGCATCGATCGGCTCATCGTCGGCGGCGGGATCGCGAACACCTTCATCGCGGCGAGCGGGCATCGGGTGGGGAAGTCGCTGTTCGAGCCCGATCTGGTAACGACCGCGCGCCAGCTCGCCGCGGCGGTGAGCAGCCGCGGCGCCGAGATCCCGGTTCCCTCCGACGTCGTCGTCGGCACCGAGCTCTCCGCCCAGGCCCCCGCGAGAGTCAAGGCGGTCGCGGAGATCGGCGACGACGAGATGATTCTCGATATCGGGCCGCAGACCGCGCTGCGTCTCGGTGAGATCATCGCGCAGGCAAAGACCATCGTCTGGAACGGGCCGATGGGGGTCTTCGAGTACGACCAGTTCGGAGGCGGCACCCGCGCCGTCGCCGCCGCCATCGCCGCGAGCGATGCTTTCTCGCTCGCCGGCGGCGGGGAGACCCTGGCCGCGATCGACAAGTACGGCGTGGCGGACCAAGTCTCGTACATCTCCACCGGCGGGGGCGCTTTTCTCGAGTTTCTCGAGGGCAAGACGCTGCCGGCGGTGGCCATCCTCGAGACTCGGGCGCGCGGCTGAGGCTCGGCGCCGCCGGCTTACTTGACGGACCCGGGCGGGCGCGGTATGAAGGTCCGAAATCGAGCGCCAGGGTGCGCGTTCCCGTTCGTCGCTACCGGTGCCGTCCGCGAATCGCGGGACCACCCGTTACCCACCAGATATCGAGAGGTCCAGATCCATGAGTGAGCAGAGTCTGAGAGCCACCGCCGAGGCGATGGTTGCGAGCGGCAAGGGTATCCTCGCCATCGACGAGAGCATGCCGACCATCAAGAAGCGATTCGACTCGATCAAAGTAGAGTCGAACGAGAAGAATCGCCAGGCGTATCGCGAGCTGCTCATCACCACGCCGGGAGCCGAGAAGTTCATCAGCGGAATGATCCTGTTCGACGAGACGATACGCCAGTCCACCCGGGCCGGCGTGTCGTTTCCCGACTCCCTCGCCAAACAGGGCATCCTTCCCGGCATCAAGGTCGACGCCGGGGCAAAGAATCTCGCCGGCCATCCCGGTGAGAAAGTCACCGAAGGCCTCGACGGGCTGCGCGAGCGCCTGACGGAATACCGGGACCTCGGGGCCCGCTTCGCCAAGTGGCGAGCGGTGATCACCATCGGCGAATCGATCCCGAGCGCGGGCTGCCTGACCGCCAACGCCCACGCGCTCGCGCGCTACGCGGGACTGTGCCAGGAGGCGGGCATCGTGCCGATCGTCGAGCCGGAGGTCCTGATGGACGGCAATCACACCATCGATCGCTGCGACGAGGTGACGGAAGCGACGCTGCGGGCGCTGTTCGGCGCCCTGTACGATCAGCGGGTGGCGCTGGAGGGGACGGTCTTGAAGGCGAGCATGGTGCTTTCTGGCAAGGACTGTCCGACCCAGGCCGGGGTCGAAGAGGTGGCGGAACGAACCGTCGGCTGCCTGCTCCGCTCGGTGCCGGCCGCGATTCCCGGAGTGGTCTTCCTCTCCGGCGGCCAGAGCGCGGAGACCGCGACCGCCCACCTGAACGCGATGAACGCCGGCGGGGCGGCCCACCCGTGGGCGCTGAGCTTCTCGTACGGGCGGGCGCTGCAGGACCCGTGCTTGAGAACCTGGGCGGGAAAAGCATCCAACGTGGACGCCGCCCAGAAGGCCCTCTTCCACCGAGAGCAATTGAACGGCGCCGCCGCGCGCGGCCAGTACTCGCCCGCGATGGAGAAGGCGGCGTAGCCGGGATGACGCGCCCGGGGCCCGCGCCGCGCCCCCCGATCTCGGCTGATGGTCGCCGTCGATCGGAGCTTGCAGCGCGCGTCGAAGTAAATCGATGAGCCAGCCCGTCCCGCTGCCGACCGACATCACGCTTCACCGCGGCAGCCGGCGCCTCGACATCGAATTCGACGACGGGGCCCGCTTCGAGCTGCCGTGCGAGTACCTGCGAGTCTTTTCACCCTCGGCCGAGGTTCGGGGACACTCGCCCAGCCAGGCCGTGCTTCAACTCGGGAAAGAGGACGTGAACGTTACCGCGGTCGAGCCCGTCGGGCGGTACGCGGTACGGCTGCGCTTCGACGACGGTCACGACACCGGCATCTACTCCTGGGAGCTGCTCTACGATTTGGGTCTTCATCGAGAGCGCTACTGGGCGGACTACCTCGAGCGACTGGAAGCAAGCGGGCACCAACGCAAGCAGGCGCCCTGAGGAAGCCGACACGCGTCATCGACCTCACATCCGCCGCGCCATCGCATCACCGGCGCGAAACCCCGCCCCGCGAGGGGTGATACCGCACCGCGGCTGGGCGCGCATCGCCTACGGCGCCGTGCTCGCCTTCGCCCTCGCGCTCGCCTCCCCGAGCCCGCTCATCGCCCAGTCCTCGCCCACCGAGGTCGACAGAATCCTCGCCGCGGTGGTCGGAGTGTTCGCCCGAATTCCCGATGACGCGCGCACCGCCTCGGTGCTCGGCACCGAGCGGGCGGGCTCGGGGGTCGTGATCGATTCGAATGGTCTCGTGCTCACGATTGGCTACGTCGTCCTGGAAGCCTCACAGACCCTGCTGCGGGTAAACGGGGAAGCTCCGATCCCCGCCCGCGTCCTCGGCTACGATCCCGATTCCGGGCTCGCTCTGCTGCGCGCGCTCGAGCCGCTCGCGGTGCAACCGATGAAGCTCGGCGAATCCTCGTCGGTCGGCATTCGCGATCCGGTGCTCATCGCGAGTGCCGGAATGACGCCCGCGCTCAGCCCGGCCTTCGTCGTATCGCGAAGCCCGTTCGCCGGCTACTGGGAGTATCTGCTCGACCGGCCGCTGATCGTCTCGCCCCCTCACCCCACCTTCGCCGGCGCCGCGCTGATGAGCGCGCAGGGCGAGCTGCTCGGCATCGGCTCCCTCTCTCTGGGCCAGGTATCGTTCGAGGACCTCTTGCTTCCGGGCAACCTGTTCGTGCCGATCGATGAGCTGAAGCCGATTCTCGCCGACCTCATCGTCAACGGGCGGCCGAGCGGCCCCGCCCGGCCGTGGCTGGGGATTTACGCCGACGAGACCGACGGGCGTGTCGTGGTGGTGCGCGTCGCCGAGGACGGGCCGGCCGCGAATGCGGGTCTCGCGACCGGCGACCTCTTGGTCAGCGTCGCCGGCGTACCGGTGGCATCACTCATCGAGCTCTACCGGGCGGTGTGGGCCCAGGGAGAGGCGGGGGTGGAAGTGCCCCTCGGAATCATGCGGGATGCCGAACACCTCCATCTCACGCTGACGAGCATGGACCGCCACGACTGGTACCGGATATCCCCCGCGCTCAGGTGACCCATTCCAGGGCGGGCTGGACCAGATTGTCGCACTGCTCCTGCAGCGTCTCGATCTGACCCTCCCAGTAACGCGTCGTGTTGAACCACGGGAAGTTGTGGGGAAAAGCGGGGTCATCCCATCGCCGGGCGAGCCACGCGGAGTAGTGCAGGATTCGAAGCGAGCGCAGCGCCTCGATCAAGATCAGCTCGCTCGCGTCGAAGTCGTGGAACTCGCAGTAGCCGGTGAGGATGTCGGCGAGCTGAGCGGTGCGCTCCTCGCGCTCACCGGAGAGCAGCATCCAGATATCCTGCACCGCCGGGCCCGTGCGGCAGTCGTCCAGGTCCACGAAATGGGGGCCCTGCTCGGTCCACAGGATATTGCTGGGGTGGCAATCGCCGTGCAGGCGGATCGTGCGCGACGTACCCGCTATCGAGATCAGCTGTCGGGTGCGGGTGAGCAGCTCGTCGGATATCGCTTGAAAAGACGGGCTGAGATACTCCGGGATGAGCCCGCTCCGGATCAGATAGCGCTGCGACTCATCGCCCCAGCTCCCGGCGTCGATGGCCGGGCGATGAGAGAACCGGCGCACCGCCCCTACCGCGTGAATGCGCCCGAGAAAACGTCCGAGCCACTCCCGCACGTCGGTACGGTCGAGCTCCGGCCAGCGCCCGCCGCGGCGCTCGTAGAGCGCATAGTGAAACCCGCGGTGCTCGAGCAGGGTGTGCCCGCCTTCGTCGCGCAGCGGGGCGATCACCGGGATCTCGCGCTCGGCGAGCTCGAGGCCGAACTCGTGCTCCTCGAGGATGGACGCCGGCGGCCAGCGATTGGGGCGGTAGAACTTGGCAACCAGCGGCTCGGCGTCCTCGATGCCGACCTGATAGACGCGATTCTCGTAGCTGTTGAGCGCGATGAACGTGCCGTCGCAGCGCACCCCGAACCGCTCGACCGCATCGAGCATCACGTCGGGGGTGAGCGCATCGTAGGGGTGGCCCGGGTCAGACATGGCGGCAATTCATCCCTCGTCCAAGCGCTCCGGGCGTGGCATCCGCGGCGTGCGGCCCGGTCCGCTCGACCGGCCGGATGCAGCGCTCCGGATCCGGGAGCGACGCGCGCCCGTGACGCACTCAGTCCATGAGGCGCCGCCGCGCTTCGCGATACTTCTCCGATGTCCGCTCGATGACCTCTCGCGGCAGCTCAGGCGCAGGGGGCTTCTTGTCCCAGCCGAGGGTCTCGAGATAATCGCGTACGAACTGCTTGTCAAAGCTCACCGGGCTGGTTCCGGGCCGGTAGCTGTCAGCCGGCCAGAAGCGTGAGGAGTCGGGGGTCAGCACCTCGTCGATCAGCACCAGCTCGCCCGCCTCGTCGGTGGCGAACTCGAACTTCGTGTCGGCAATGATGATACCTCGCTCGAGCGCGTACTCGGCCGCCTCGGCGTAGAGGCGCAGGCTCGCGTCGCGGAGCTTCTCCGCGAGCTTTCGCCCCACGAGGTCGATGGTCGCCTCGAAGCTGATGTTCGCGTCGTGCGCCCCGATCTCGGCCTTCGTCGAAGGCGTATAGAGGTTATGCGGCAGCTTCTCGGCCTGGCGCAGACCCGGCGGCAAGGAGATGCCGCAGATCTCGCCGCTCTTCTGGTAGTCCTTCCAACCCGAACCGATGATGTACCCGCGTACGATCGCCTCGAGCGGCAGGGGCTTGAGCCGGCGCACCACCGTCGCCTGGGACTCGACCGGCGTGCGCTCCGACGCATCGGGCAGCACCTCCTCCAGCGTGACGCTCGACAGGTGATTGGCGATGATTCGATCGAAGCGGGCGAACCAGAAGTTCGACAGCTGGGTGAGAACCCGCCCTTTTTCCGGTATCGGATTGGGCAAGACGACGTCGAACGCGGAGAGGCGATCGGTCGCCACGATCAGCATGTGACGATCGTCGATCGCGTAGATGTCTCGCACCTTGCCGCGATTGAGAAGCTCGAGGCTCGTAAGGTGGCTTTCGAAGATCGGTTCCAGCGTGTCGGTCATGGGATAAGCGTCCTGATTGAGGTGATTCGATGCAAGGGCCTCGACCCCGGGGCCGGCAGCGTCCGGCATGAGCGACAGTCGGTCACTGCGCGCGGGTGACCTCTGGCCGTGCCGCCACTCCCGAGCCCAGAGCCGCGTCTCTCTGGCGCATTATCGCGGCGATGATCGGCGTGAAGATGATCTCGATCGCAAGCCCCATCTTTCCGCCCGGAACCACGATGGTGTTGCGCCGGGACATGAACGCACCGTGCACCATCGAGAGCAGATACGGAAAATCGATGCCGAACTTGGCCGGGTTCTTGAAGCGGATGACCACGAAGCTCTCGTCCAGGGTGGGGATATCGCGGGCGATGAACGGGTTGGAGGTATCGACGGTCGGCACCCGTTGAAAGTTGATGTCGGTCAGCGAGAACTGCGGCGTGATGTAGTGCACGTAATCGTACATCCGTCGCAGGATATTGTCGGTGACATCGCGCGGATCGTAGCCCCGCTCGGCCGTGTCGCGGTGGATCTTCTGAATCCATTCCAGGTTGACGATCGGCGCCACGCCGACCAGCAGGTCCACATGCCGCGCAACGTTGACCTCATCGGTGACGACCCCCCCGTGTAGCCCCTCGTAGAACAGCAGGTCCGTCCCCTCGGGAATGTCCTCCCATTCGGTGAAGGTGCCGGGCGGGCCGCCGAGGGCAAGCGCCTCGCTCTCCGAGTGGATGTAGAACCGCCGCTTACCGGTTCCGGTCTCCCCGTAGTCCCAGAACAACTTCTCGAGGTCTCCGAACCGGTTCGCATCGGGGCCGAAATGGCTCAGGTTCTCACCGTTTTCGAGGGCCATTCTCACCGCGTCCCGCATCCCGTCGCGATCGAACTCATGAAAGCTGTCGCCTTCTACAAAGACGGTGGAGATGTGCTCGCGGAAGAAGATGTGCTCGAACGCCTCGCGTACCGAGGTGGTGCCCGCGCCCGACGAGCCGGTGATTGCAATGATGGGGTGCTTCCTGGACATGCTGCCGTGCCGTCGCGCCGCCCTTGCCACCTGGGTTGATGAGTGAGATCCCCATCAGCATCACCGACCTGGGCACCCTCGTCAACGGTGCCGGCCCCGGGGCGGGAGCGCCCGCGGCCTATTCGAGCCGGGGAGCGCGGGCAAGCGCAGGCAGGTCCCCGGCGAGGCCGCTCGCATGGCGCATGATGGCCCGCTTGACCGGCTCGAGCTGGTTGGCGGCGCCGAGGCCGAGATTGCGCAGCGTCCTAACCGCCGGCAGCTTGCTCCCGAAGAGCCAGTAAAAGCCGTCCATCGTGCCTTGCATGAGGACGTTGTGCCCGCGCCGCCAGCGCTCGTAGCGGCGCAGGACGGATCGGGCGGCAAAATCGCGCCCTCTGCCGCGCGCCTCGCCGATCACCTCGGCCAGCACCGCAGCATCGGAGAATCCGAGATTGACGCCCTGCCCCGCGAGGGGATGAATGGTATGGGCGGCGTCTCCGAGCAGCGCAACGCGTGACTCGACGTAGCGCTCCGCGTGCAGATGTCTGAGCGGGAACGAGGCCCGCTCGCCGACCAGCTCGACCCGCCCGAGCCGCGACTGAAAGGCCTCCTCGAGCGCCCGCTCGAATCGCGCCCCGGGCATGTCCACCAGCGCCGCCGCGTGCTCGGGTACCGTCGACCAGACGATCGAGCAGTGGTTTCGCGGCAGCGGCAGAAAGGCCAGAGGCCCGGTCGGCAGGAATCGTTGCCAGGCCGTCTCCCGATGAGGTTGCTCCGTGCGCACCGTGCACACCAGGGCTCTCTGGCCGTACTCGCCGCGTTCACAGGCGATGCCGGCGAGCTCGCGCACCTTGGAGTCGGCACCGTCGGCCCCGGCGACGAGGGCCGATTGCACCTCGGCGCGATCGAGCGTCACCGCCACGTGCCCGGTCTCGACGTCCAGCCGCACGATTGACATCGGCCGGTACCAGGTCACCGACTCGAGCTCTCCAAGCCTCGACTCGAGGGCGATCTGCAGGCGTTGATTCTCGACGACGTAGCCGAGGCTCGGCTCCGCGATCTCGGCGCTGTCGAAGTGGATCTCGCCCACCGACCGGGCGTCCCATACGTGCATCTCTCGAAACGCACCGATCCGCGACGGATCGAGACGGTCCCAGACCCGCAGCGCGCGAAGGATCCTTTCAGTCGCGCGGGTGACGGCGCTTACCCGGTAGTCGAACCCGTCCGGCGGCTCGGGCGCCGGCGCCCGCGCCTCCACGAGGGCGACATCGAGGCCCGACTCCCCGAGGGCGATCGCGAGGGTCGCGCCCACCAGACCGCCCCCGACCACGGTCACCTCGTGTCTCACAGCGGCAGGCCGCGGGCAAGGCGCGTCTGACGTCCGGCGAGGCCCATGGCCCGCCGGACGAATCGCCCCTTGACCCCCGGGACACAATCGATTGCCAGGAGCCCGAGATTACGCGCCGCGGTAACGCCGGGAAGGCGATTGGAGAACAGCCACACGAGCCCATCGGTGAACCGGGTGACGTCGCGATGGTCGTGGCGTCGCCACCGCCGATAGGCGCGCAACCGGCCGAGCCTTCCCGGGTCATCCCCCTCGCGCCGCGCGTCGACGATCACCTGCGCGAGCGCCGCGACATCGCGCAGGCCCAGGTTCATTCCCTGTCCGGCAATCGGATGCAAGGTGTGAGCGGCGTTGCCGATGACGACCAGACGTTCCCGGACCTGCTCACGGGCCTGAATCAAGGCGAGGGGGTAGGCCGAACGACGCCCTACCCGCAAGAAACGCCCGAGTCGAGTACCGAAGCCGGCGCCGAGGGCGTCGAGGAACGCCTCGTCATCCAGGGCGAGAAGGCGTTCGGAGTCCTCTTCACGAACCGTCCAGATCAGCCCCATCCGATCGTCGGGCATCGGCAGCAGCGCGATCGGGCCGGTAGAGGTGAAGCGCTCGAAGGCGGTGGCCCCATGGTCGCGCTCGGTGGTGACGTTTGCGATCAACGCGCACTGACCGTACGCGCGCTCGGCGGTCTCGATGTCGAGCAGGCGGCGGACCAGCGACCGGCCGCCATCGGCCGCTACCAGCAGCCGGGCCTGAAGGACCTGCTGCGACTCGTGCGCCCGCACCGTGACGCGCGCCCGGTCGGAGCCGATCGAGACCGCCTCGACCTCGGCGGGACACAGCAAGCGCACCGGCTGCGCCTCGAGCGAGCGCGTGAGCGCCAGCCCGAGGGCTTTCGCATCGCTCACGTAGCCGAACGCCTCCAACCCGTGCTCGGCCGCGCATAGCCGCGTGAGCCCGAAGTGCCCGCGATCGGAGACGTGGACTTGACGGATCGGCGCGGGGCGAGGCGCGAGGCATTGCCACACGCCGAGCCCGTCGAGAATCTGCTTCGAGGCGAGGGATAGCGCGATCGCCCGATCATCGTAGCTCGGGTGGGCATCCCGCTCGCTCGGAACCGCCTCCACGAGGGCGACCGTCACCCCGGCTCCGGCAAGGCCACGGGCAAGGCTCGCCCCGATCGCCCCGCCCCCCACGATGACAACATCGTGATCGGCTTCGGGGGGGAAGCTCGGCTCAGATACCGGTGCGGATAGGTCGGTCATTACCCGTTCGGAGCGTTACCTCTCCCGCGAAACGCGGGGGAGCGCGACCATCCATCAGGCGCTACTGCCAACGCAGGCCTCCACCTCCTCGACCGTCTTCGGCACCGCCTCGGTGATGACCTCGGGGGCGTCGCGAGTGACCAGCACGTCATCTTCGATCCGCACGCCGATGTTCCACCATTTTCGCGCGATACGCCGGTTGCCGGGCGGGATGTAGATGCCCGGCTCGACCGTCGTCATCATGCCCGGCTCCAGCGCTCGCCATTCGCCGTCGATCTTATAATCTCCGACGTCATGCACGTCCATCCCGAGCCAATGCCCGGTGCGGTGCATGTAGAACGACTTGTACGCCTCCTTCTCGATCAGCCTGCGCACCGTTCCCCGAAGCAGGCCGAGATCGACCAGCCCCTCGGTTACGACCCGAACTGCCGCCTCGTGCGGATCGTTCCAGTGACGACCGGGACGGACCTTTTCGATGGCGGCCCGTTGGGCGGCGAGCACGATCTCATAAATCTGGCGCTGCTCTCGGCTGAACTCACCGTTGATCGGATAGGTGCGGGTGATGTCGGAGGCGTAGTACTCGTACTCGGCCCCGGCGTCGATCAGCAGCAGGTCCCCGTCCTTGAGGGTGTCGGAGTTCGCAACGTAGTGCAGGACGCAAGCGTTGGCGCCGCCCGCCACGATGGCCGGATAGGCCGAGGCACGGCTTCCGGCCCGCATGCACTCGTGCAGAAACTCTGCCTCGATCTGGTACTCGGTCAGCCCCGGCCGGCACATCGCCATCGCGCGCCGGTGGGCTTTCGCGCTTATCTCCGCCGCCCGGCGCATCACCCGAACCTCCGCCTTGCTCTTGAACAGCCGAAGCTCGTGTACCAAGTGATCCAGGGCAACGAACTCCGAGGGCACGCTCGCGCCGGCCCGGGCCCGGCTGCGAAGCCGTTTGACCCAACCGAGCACCTGCTGATCGAACTCGGGGTAATAACCCATCGCGTAGAACACGCGCTCCCGGTTCTCCATGATGCCGGGAAGGATGTCGTCGATATCGCCGATCGGGAAGGCATCGTGGGCATCGAAACGCTCACACGCCCCTTCCAGCCCGGTGCGCGCGCCGTCCCAGCGCTCGCGTTCCGGATCGCGCTCGCGACAGAACAGCAAGTACTCTCCCTGAGGACGGCCGGGCACCAGCACTGCGACCGCCTCGGGCTCGGGGAACCCGGTCAAATAATAGAAGTCGCTGTCCGGCCGGTAGGGGAACTCGACGTCGCGGTTTCGCGGCCGGATGGGAGCGCCGGGGACGATTCCCACGCTCCGAGAGTCCATCAGGTCCATCACCCGTTTACGCCGTCGGGTGAACTCCTTCCTCGAGATCAACGCGCTCGACTGCACTCAGTGCACGACCGGCTCGCCGGCGGGAGAACCGCTCAATGCTGCGAGCTCCTCACTGATCAGCATGACCCCAACTCGAACGTATTCGACGATCTCGCAGAACGCACGCTCCTCGGCTTCGCAGTCCTCGACCCCCGCTCGAATTCCGGCGAACTCACACAGGTCCTGGAGCACCTCTCGAGTGTCGTCGGGCAGGTGACTTTGCTGCGGCGTGACCCCCGCCCAGTTCAATCCGAACAGGAAACCGGTGCACCACTCCGCGAGCGCACGGCTGCGCTCATCGAGTGCGGCTGCGTCATCGGGCAGAAGCGGGTGAAAATCGAACTGCTTGGAGCGCAAGTCGAGCGCGGTGTGCGAGTAACCCGCGAGCAACAGCTCTCGGCACTCCTCGGCATGCACATCACCCGCGTCCGACTCGAGCAGGATCTCACCGAGCCAATCGTGCGATGCCGGACGGGATGCGCACATCACGCCGCACATCAATCCGTGTGCCTCGGATGCACCCATCGCCACCCCGGCCGCTCGAAGGCTGTCCTCCAGCCGGTCGAAGGTAGGGATTGAACTGTCTTGATAGGCGGGCATGTCGTCGATCCGGTTGCTCTCGGAGAACCCGAGACCCGCGGTATGCTACCACCGCCTCCGAGCGCGCCCAAGCGTTCAGGGGCGGGCCATTGACCGGCTAAGGTTCCGATTCTATAGTGCAAATGTACCTCGATCACGATCCCCGTGCGCTCGCTTGAGACTTTAAAGACGCACCGATGATGCCTATGACTGATCTCGACATGAAAAGCTTTGAGGCACAGGTCAATGAGCTCATCGGAATGTGTGATGAGCTGCGCGAGGAGAATCGTGCGCTGCGTCGCCAGCAAAACCACCTGATCGCGGAGCGGGCTTCGCTGATCGAGAAATCCGAGCTTGCGCGCTCTCGGGTGGAGTCGATGATCGCTCGATTGAAAGCAATGGAAATCGGCGCATGAAGAGCCAGAGCAACGCGATCGCAATCCAGATCCTCGACAAGGAGTACATGATTGCGTGCCCCGAGGAGGAGCGCGAGGCGCTGATGCAGTCCGCGAAGTACCTCGACGAGCGCATGAAGGAGACTCGCGACGGGGGAAGAGTGCTCGGCACCGAGCGCATGGCGGTGATGACCGCGCTCAACATCGTGCACGAGTACCTGCGGCAGGAGGACGCGAAGGAGGAAAGCGAGCGGGTCGTGAGTGAGAGTATCGAGCGGCTGCGAGAGAAGATCGGCGGCGTTCTCGGTCGACGCCGCGAGGAAGAGCGAGTAGACTAAAGCTTGGCGCCCTCTGTGGTGTTCGCCAGTGGGTTCAGTCATCACTTGAGCCTAAGTTTCTACCCTTGGGAACCGTATCGCGGAGTTGTTGTGCAAGTCCGCGTTGGTAGCGGAAAGCCTGATACGCCGGACAAGGTTCCCCTTTGAGCCAAACCTGGTTCAAGGGTCAGAAGCCCGCAACGGCATCGACGGAGGGCGTCTTCATTCTGGAGCCGGACCGAGCCGGCCGGTGAGTGTCTCCAAGCGCGCATTGAGGGCGCAGATGCGCCGCGAGCGCCGCGCGCTGAGCCCCGCTGAACGGCAGGGGTTGGCCGCCCGGCTTGGGGGTACGGCCTCGCGCTACCTGCTGCAGCGTCGCGCCCGGCGCTTCGCCTGTTACCTCGCCAACGACGGGGAAATGGACTTGATGCCGCTCGTCGAGCGCCTGTGGGCAGCCAACCGCAGGACCTACCTACCCGCGCTGCACGGGACGCGGCTATGGTTCTTACCGTTCTCGCCCCGCACCCCGCTCGCCAACAATCGCTTCGGAATACCCGAGCCCGACATCTCCCCGGTTCGACGCTGCGCGCCGCGAGCGCTCGACGTCGTGCTGATGCCCCTGGTCGCCTTCGACCGCCATGGCAACCGACTCGGGATGGGAGGCGGCTTCTACGATGCCACGTTCGGCTACAAATTACGCCCCCGCGCTCTGTCTAAGCCGGTCATGGTCGGTGTAGCCTATGACTTCCAGCGCGTGCCGCGGTTGCCGGTGCAGCCGTGGGACGTACCGCTCGACGGGGTAGTGACCGAATCGGGCTTTCACGAGTTCGACCCCGAGGACCGCCCGTGAACTACTGGCTGATGAAGTCGGAGCCCGGTGAGTTCGGCATCGACGACCTGCGCAAACGGCCGCGGAAGACCGAGCCGTGGGACGGCGTTCGCAACTACCAGGCGCGCAACATGATGCGCGATGAGATGCAGCTCGGCGATCGGGCGTTCTTCTACCACTCCGCCTGCGAGGTGCCCGGGGTCGTCGGAATCGTCGAGATCGCCTCGGCGCCCTACGCGGATCCAACCGCGTTCGATCCGGCCGACCGGCACTACGACCCGAAGAGTGATCCGGAAAATCCGCGCTGGTTCCTCGTCGACGTCAAGTTCGTGCGCAAGCTGAAACGCACTATCGCCTTGTCCGAGCTTCGAGCATTCGCCGAAACGAAACTCGATGGTCTTGCTCTGCTGCGACGCGGAAATCGCCTCTCGGTGATGCCCGTTGCGAAAAAGCATTGGGATTTCATTCTCGGCCTGGAGTGAGCCGCGAGCACCCGCGCGATGCCATCCATGCGGGGAGGAGACGCCGGGCGGGTAGTCATCGGCGAAGGGCGGGGTGAATCCACCCGCGGGGGCGCTTCGGCGGGTGGAATCGGCGCCTGTTTGCCATAAACTACCGTTTCGGGAGGGGGCGCTGGATGCAATCTGCGGTGCAACAACGGACGGCTCGGTCTCAACCGGGCGAGGTCGCGGACATCACCCCGCCCGTCGAGGTGCTCGCGAGCCGGTCGCGGGCGGTGCCCGATACCCGACCGAATCGGCTGTTGTTCCTCGGACGTTGGCTGCGCCACCCGATCCGGGTCGGGTCGGTCGCCCCGTCGGGCCGGGCGCTCGCCCGCGCGCTCACCCGCGCCGCGACCTGGGGCGCCGGCGCCAATGTGATCGAGCTCGGGGCCGGCACCGGCGCCATCACCGCCGCCCTGCTCGAAATAGGAGTTCGTCCCGAGCAGCTGGTGATAATCGAGCGCGATCCGGCCCTCGCTCGCGTGCTGAGATCGCGATTCCCCGGTTGCCGCGTCGTCCAGGCCGATGCGATGGAGCTGCGATCGGTGTGTGCCGATCTGGGGGTCTCGCGAGCGAGCGCGGTGATTTCCTCTTTGCCCCGCGTGGGCTGGTCACGCGGCAAGCAGATCGCGATCCTCGAGCACAGCTTCGAGCTGCTCGGTCGCGATGGGGTGTTCGTCGACTACTCCTACCTTCCCTGGTCGCCCCTGCCCCGCAAGCTCCTTAAGTCGCGCGAGATTCGCCGTAACGCCAAGGGCTGGGTTGCCTGGAATCTTCCCCCCGCGCGAATCTGGCAATACCAACGAATCGCCGATGCCCAGCACCGAGCCGATTCGCCAAGCGCGCCTCCGCGGAGCTGAACAACCGCAGCGGGCTTCGGCCGCCCGGGAAAAAGAATAGACTTCTCCGTCGCCATCGTTCCGGGTCCTTGGTGAAACATCCAGGTCAGGCGAGCCGCTTCACCTTCGCCGGCACCACCGGCGCGCGCAGGAACAGGTCGTAGGCCGGGTTTCCTTCCTCCGATTCGAAGGGATAGCCGAGCTCATCGAGGAAGGCCCGGAAGCTCGCCATCTCGTCATCGGGAACCTGCATGCCCACCAGCACCCGGCCGTACGCGGCTCCGTGGTTGCGATAGTGAAACAGGCTGATGTTCCAATGCTCGCCCATCCGGGTTAGAAACCGCAGCAAGGCACCGGGCCGCTCGGGGAACTCGAACCGGTACAACGTCTCGGTCGCGGTGCCACCCGCCCGCCCGCCAACCATGTGACGAACGTGCAGCTTCGCCATCTCATTGTCGGTCAAGTCGACCACCGGGTAGCCCCGCTCGCGCAGGTGAGCGATGAGCGCGTCCTTATCCGCCTCGCCCTCCCTCAGCTCCACCCCGACGAAGATATGAGCGTCGGAGCGATCGGCGTAGCGGTAGTTGAACTCCGTGATCGAGCGCTGTCCGATCGCATGGCAGAATTCGCGGAAGCTGCCGGGCCGCTCCGGAATCGTGACCGCGAGCAGCGCCTCTCGGCGCTCACCGATCTCGGCCCGCTCCGCAATGTGACGTAGGCGGTCGAAATTAACGTTGGCCCCACTGTCCACCGCCACCATCTTCTCTCCGCCAAGCCCTTCGCGCTCGACGTAGCGCTTGAGCCCCGCCACCGCGAGCGCACCGGACGGCTCGGCGATCGAACGGGTATCGTCATAGATGTCCTTGATGGCGGCGCAGATCTCATCGGTTGAGACCAGGATCACCTCGTCCACGCAAGCGCGGGCGATCCGGAAGGGCTCTTCCCCGATCTTTCGAACCGCGACCCCGTCTGCGAACAGGCCGACCTGCTCGAGCTCGACCGGACGGCCGGCCGCGAGCGCGCGATACAACGTCGGCGCGTCTTGCGGCTCGACCCCGATCACCTTGATCTCCGGCCACAACGCCTTCACGTATGCGGACATTCCGGCAATGAGCCCTCCGCCTCCGACCGGCGCGAAGATCGCATGCAGATCGTCCTTGTGCTGGCGCAGTATCTCCAGCGCCACGGTTCCCTGGCCGGCAATCACATCCACATCGTCGTACGGTGGGACGTACACCATTCCACGCCGCTTGACGAGCTCGTCGGCGTGTAGCTTGGCATCATCGAAAGAGCTGCCGTGCAGCACGATCTCCGCCCCGAAGCGGCGCACCGACTCGACCTTGATCCGCGGCGTGGTCTTCGGCATGACGATGAGCGCTTTCACTCCCAGGGTGCTCGCCGCGAGCGCCACCCCCTGTGCGTGGTTACCGGCCGATGCGGCGATCACGCCGCGGGCTCGTTCCGCTTCGCTCAGTC
Organism: Gammaproteobacteria bacterium; assembly: GCA_041594935.1. Taxonomy (GTDB): domain Bacteria; phylum Pseudomonadota; class Gammaproteobacteria; order HK1; family HK1; genus JBFHLI01. Next base: position 18,713 of record JBFHLI010000019.1, read on the forward strand.
CGACGATCTTGTTGTAGGCCCCACGTACCTTGAACGAGAATATCGGTTGAAGATCCTCCCGCTTGAGGAACACCTCGTTACGCAGGCGCTTCGACAGCAGCGGCGCAAAGTCGAGCGGGGTTTCTCGCGCCACATCGTAGACGCGAGACTTCAGGATGCGCTCGACATACTCTCTCGGCATAGCGGCGTGGCTCGACGGCAAGACGAATCAGACGATCTATGATAGCGTGCCTCCGAGTCCGGACCTAGGCGTTACTGTCCTGACTTCCTCGGTGACTTCTATTGGTCCGGGTAACCGGCCTAGCTCGTGTCCCCCGGAAAGGGACCGGCCCGGAGCACGCGGCGCGCGAAGTATCCGACGAGATCTCCACGAAGCGGATGTATAGAGCCAGTCGATGACTCAAGAGGAGAAGAAGCGAGCCGCGGCGAGGGCCGCCCTGGAGCTGGTGAAAGCTGAAACGGTGATCGGGGTCGGCACCGGCAGCACCGCCAATCACTTCATCGAGGCTCTGGCCGCGATCAGGACCCGCCTCGACACGACGGTGGCGAGCTCCGAGGAAACCGCCCAGCGCCTGCGCGCCCTCGACATCCCGGTATCGGATCTCAATTCGATCGCCTCGCTGCCGGTCTACGTCGACGGTGCGGATGAGGCGACCCGCCACCGCCAGCTGATCAAGGGGGGCGGCGGCGCCCTCACGCGCGAGAAGATCATCGCCGCCGCGGCCCGGAAGTTCATCTGCATCGCGGACGATTCGAAGCTCGTCGACGTCCTGGGTGCATTTCCGTTGCCGGTGGAGGTAATTCCGATGGCGCGCAGTCTGGTCGCTCGCCGGCTCGTGGCACTTGGCGGCGACCCGCGATGGCGGGAAGGGTTCGTGACCGACAACGGGAACGAGATTCTCGATGTTCACAACCTGCGGATCCTGGAGCCGGCGAAGCTCGAATCGGATCTCAACCAGATCCCGGGGGTGGTCACCAACGGCCTGTTCGCGATTCGACCGGCCGACCTGCTGCTCATCGCAACCGAGCACAAGGTCGAGGTCATGGACTGAAGGAAAGGGACGCTGCCTTCGCCCGGGCAAGATTTAAACCCGCGGGCACCGCGCAAAGGGCGCGGGGCGACGAGCAACCGCGCGGGTCGCTACGAGAGCCGCACCCGCGAGGAGTTCGACGATGGGTGGGGAACGCTCGACGAGCCTCTGTCCGCTCTCGACACGACATTGACTCGCGACGCGAGCCGGACGGTGATCAGCTACAACCGGTCGCCGGACATCCCCTTCGACCGCTCCATCAACCCGTACCGCGGGTGCGAGCACGGCTGCATCTACTGCTTTGCGCGTCCCACCCACGCCTGGCTGGGACTCTCACCCGGGCTCGATTTCGAGACTCTACTGTTCTACAAGCCCGACGCGCCGGCGATCCTTCGCCAGGAGCTTGCCAAGCCGGGGTATCGGTGTCGCACGGTGATGCTTGGCGCCAATACCGACCCGTACCAGCCGGTCGAAAGAGCAAAGCGAGTCACTCGCGAGATTCTCGAGGTTCTTGCCGAGAGCCGTCACCCGGTAGGGGTAGTGACCAAGTCGGCGCTCATCGAGCGCGACCTCGACATCCTGCAACCCATGGCCGAGCAGCGGCTCATCCACGTCTCGATCTCGATCACCACCCTCGAACGTTCCCTCGCCCGTAAGATGGAGCCTCGTGCGGCGGCACCGGAGCGCCGGCTCGAGACGGTGCGCCGACTCGCGCAAGCCGGTATTCCAGTCGGCGTGCTCGTCGCGCCGGTAATCCCGGCGCTGAACGACCCCGAGCTCGAGTCCATTCTCGATGCGGCGAGACGATCCGGAGCCACCTCCGCCGCCTACGTCATGCTGCGTCTGCCACTCGAGATCAAGGACCTCTTTCAAGAGTGGCTCGTCGCCCACTTTCCGCTGCGCGCCGAGCACGTCATGAATAGAATGCGCGACCTGCACGGCGGCAAGGAATACGACTCGACGTTCGGGACCCGACAGCGGGGCACCGGGGTCTACGCGCAGCTGATCGCCAGGCGCTTCGAGGTCGCGCGCGAGCGCCTCGGGTTTCCAGGCCTGAGCCCGCTCGACGCGACCCGCTTTCAGCCGCCTGGCCGGCGTCCGCAGCTGGACCTGTTCGAGCGGTGAGCGCAGTCACCATCCAGCTTGGCACCTCCGGGTGGCAGTACCCCCACTGGCAAGGTGTCTTCTACCCCAAGGGCCTCGCGCGAAGGCAGTGGCTCGGTTACTACGCGAGTCAGTTCTCCTGTGTGGAGATCAACAACAGCTTCTACCGTCTTCCCGAGAGCGCGAGCTTCGAGAAATGGCTCGAGGCCACCCCGGCGGAGTTTCGCTTCGCGCTGAAGGCGCCTCGCATCATCACCCACTACAAGAAGCTCAAGAGTTGCGAGAATCAGCTCGACGTCTTGCTCACCCGGCTAGCCAGGCTCGGTGAGCGCATCGGGCCATTGCTGTTCCAGCTACCGCCGCGTTGGCGCTGTAACACGAGACGGCTCGGCGCGTTTCTCGAGCGCCTGTCCGGTCCTTTGCGGTTCGCATTCGAGTTCCGAGATCCGAGCTGGCATTGCCGGGAAGTCTACGATCTGCTGCGCGCCCACCGGGCGGCCTTTTGCATCTTCGACAAGGATGGGCACACCACCGCGCTCGAGACCACCGCCGACTTCGTCTACGTGCGGCTGCACGGCCCCACCGACGCCCACACCGGCAACTACCATCCTCAGACCCTGCGCGGCTGGGCGGTCAAGGCAAAGGGCTGGCAGCGCGAGGGCAAGGACGTCTTTATGTTCTTCGACAACGATGCGGGAGGATACGCGGCCAAGAACGCGCAGCGGATTCGACGCTACTTCGGTTGAGATCGCCGCGACCGCTATCGCACCGGCTCGAACACGCCGGACGCGTAGAACCGCTCGAGCTGCGCCACGTAGGGCCGGATGTCCAACCCCTGTGCTTCGACCCACGCGCGGTTGAAGTACGAGCCGAGGTAGCGCTCACCCGAGTCACAGATCATCGTCACCACGCTGTTGGGTCGCCGCTCACCGCTTGGCTCGGCCAGCAGCTGAAGTGCGCCGTAGACATTCGTTCCGGTCGATCCGCCGCACTTGCGGCCCATCACGCCCTCCAGCCACCAGATGGTGGCAATCGAAGCCGCATCGGGAACGCGTAACATGCGGTCGATGACGGCGGGCTGAAAGGATGGCTCCACCCGGGGGCGGCCAATACCCTCGATTCGCGAGCTGCGCTCGCTCGTGAGCGTTCGATCGCCGGTTTCGAAAAAATCGAAGAAGACGGAATTCTCGGGATCGACCACACACAGCCGGGTCCGCGAATACAGCTCGGGGCGGTAACGAATGTATCGGCCAATGGTCGCGGACGTCCCCCCGGTGCCCGCACTAACGACCACCCAATCGGGGACGGAAGCCGGCTCCCGTGACATCTGCGAGAACAGGCTCTCCGCGATGTTGTTGTTTCCCCGCCAGTCGGTCGCCCGCTCGGCGAACGTGAACTGGTCCATGTAATGACCGCTGCGTTGCTCGGCGTACGACTGCGCCTCGGCGTAGATCGCGCGCGGCTCCACGCGCCGGCACTCGCCGCCGTAGAATTCGATCTGGTCGAGCTTCTCCCTCGCGGTCCGCTCGGGAACGACCGCGACGAAGGGTAGCTCCAGCAAGCGAGCAAAGTAGGCCTCGGAGATGGCGGTGCTCCCCGACGAGGCCTCTACGATGGGGGTACCCCGCCTGATTTGTCCGTTGCACAGGCCGTAAAGAAACAGCGAACGGGCCAGACGGTGTTTCAGACTGCCGCTCGGGTGCGTCGACTCATCCTTGAGGTACAGGGTCGATCCTTCGAGCGCCGGAAGCTCGAGCTTGATCAGGTGAGTGTCCGCAGACCGATTGAAGTCGGCGGCAATCCGGTTCACCGCCTCGCAGCTCCACTGCCGATCCGCGCCGGTCACGCCACGGTCCACCCACGGCTCCGCAATGTCGACCATCTTGTCACTACCTCCTCGTTGCTTCACCGGAAGATCTCAAATCTCCGAGCAGATCTCCGGCCCTTGCCGGCTCTAGCCCGGATATTTCACCAAGGACCCGGGACGATGGCGACGGATAGGCGAGTCTGGACGCCGGGCTGGAGCGCAAGGGATAGCCGTAGCTATCGCTTGCGTGAAGCCCAAGTCCGGGCAC
>JBFHLI010000020.1:0-22281 GCA_041594935.1 Gammaproteobacteria bacterium
CCGCCGACCGCGCGGAGCGGGGGCAACAGGGGCCGTCGTGCCCGTCAGGCCTTCTTCACCGGGGTCGTACCCGCCGCGTCCCAGCGGGCCTTACGGGGCGGGTAGGCGAGATAGCTCACAACCACCAACGCGCCGAACGCGGTATAGAGCGCGGTGAAAACCCAGGCGGAGGCATCGAAGTAGATGAGACGCTGCAGCCAATGGCCGATAAAGGTCGAGGAATAGGGGCTTCCTCCCCCGAGCGCTCGCAGTCGACTCTCGAGCACGGTGAGCGGGCAGAGCAACCCGAGCCACGTTTGCGCCACCACGAATCCGATTGCACCCAGGTGCGCAAGCCTGAACCCGCGCCGCCGGGTCCAGCCCCACCCACGCAGCCATCCGGCCAGAACGAACCCCTGCCCTCCCACGACGAAGGCGATGAAGGCCGCATGCAGCGCGAGGGTGAGGTCGGCCGCGATGAGGTAGGTGGAATCGCTCACGCCCTTGTCCGCCGGATCGACACCTATCGCCTCGACCGCGGGGCTGGCTCCGAGTCGAGAGACTTCAGCTGCGCGTGCACGAGCTCCTGAATCTTCGGTGAGAAGGACATCGCCACGTGGCCAACCCCGGACACCGCGATGTTGGTCGCGCCTTCGAGCGCCTGGGAATGTTGCGGGAAGACCACGTTGTCGTCCTCGCTGAAGATGGCGATCATGCGCCCGCGCAGCGGTTTGTCCGCCCGGTCCAGCCCGGCCAGAAAAGTGCTGCGAGGACGCATCTCTACCGCGTTCCGGGTCGGAGAGGCCAACGCCAAGAGGGTCCCGTGATGCGGGGTGGCGAGGGTGATCAGCCTGAGAACGCGAGCGGCCCCCTCATCGGTTCTCGCGTAGGCGCGCGCCGCGAGCCCCCCCATGCTGTGGGCGACGAGGATGACCTGCTTCGCCCCGCGCTCGGAGAGGATCGCATTCACTCGTTTCGAAATCTGCGCCGCGCACCCTTCGATTGACCCGTACGCCGGCTCGAGGTTAATGGTGTAGAGGGCGTGGATGCCCCGCGCGCGCAGGAACCGAACGAGCGGCCACCAGTAAGCCCCGTTGCAGATGTAACCGTGAATCAGCAGGATGGGCGGCGCGCTCTCATCCGGCGCCTGCTTCGCATTGCGTAGGCCGAGCCAGCGCTCGAGCGGCTGCAAGACGCTGAAAACCACCGTAGTCGCCCACCACTCCAGCGCGAGCATTGTGATCGTCTTCGCAACACCCAATTGGTTGCCGGGCGGGCGCGGCCGAGCGTGGGCTCTCGAGATCGCGTAGGTGGTCATGACCACGGCAAAACGTACCGCCAGTCCGAGCGCGAGCACCCAGAGCGCGAGCCCAAACGTCGACCACTCGTGCGACTGAGCAAGCGATGTCCCCACCCACGCGTAAAGGAACACCTCGATGATCAGTACGATGGTTGACTGTAACGCGAGCATCTGCGAGCCGATCGGAACCATGACTGCCGTGGGAGCCAATGCGCACATTGTCCACCAATCGAGGACCGTGGCCTATCGTTCCTTAGCAATGCAGGGCGCGGACCGTCCGCAGATGGCGAGTGGCCGGCTACAGCTCGGCGAACGGGTCCGGATGCCGGCTGAAGATCCGCTCGAGGACTTCGGTTTCGCGCCGTACGATGGTCTCGACGAACGCCCTCGGTTCTCCCATGTGCTGCATTGCCGCGAAGCCCCGCTCGAAGAAGTCTTGAAGGTCGCCGAGACCCGCGGCGCGAGCCGGACGGCGCGCCATCCGCAGGGCGGTGCAGATGAGTCGGTTGGTGACAATTCCCTCCAGCTCGCGTCCAAGCCGGGACACGAGCTCGATCTGGTACTTGCGCGCGCCGTGATTGTCACACTGCCGGTAAGCCTCGACATAGCTCTGGGGTGAGATCGAATCCACGCCCTCGGCCAAGAGCACCCGGGCACTTGCCGCATCGAGCTCCCGGGTAAGCGCGTCAATTTCCACCGCGGTTGCGAGGGCCGCGACCGCCGGCCCCGGGAGCACCCTGGTCATGATCGGAAGCACCCTCGCGACGTCGCGGTCGCGCTCGGCGAGGTCCTTGGCGGCATACACTTCGTCGAGGAAGAACCGCGCGGCCGGCTGATACCGGTCGCTGGCGAGCAGGTCTCGATGCGTTCTCGAGAGGCGTTCTCGCTGCCATGTGCCAAGCGCCCGGCAAACGCGCGCGAGCGCCTGGTTCGAATCGAGCTCGTCCCGCAGGCGCTGGCAACGGTTCAGATCCGCACGCAGCCGCTCGGACGATGAGTCTTCGCGGTCGCTCATCGCCATGGATCCTCGCGACAAGGAGTTGGCATCAGCGTGGCTCGCGCCACCTCAGCGCAGCTCGCGGCGCAGGATCTTGCCCACGCTCGACTTGGGTAGCTCATCACGGAACTCGACGAAACGCGGAACCTTGTACCCCGTGAGATGGGCCTTGCAGTGCGATTTGATCTCGGCCGCGGTGAGATGAGCGCCGGGCTTGGCGACCAGAAAAACCTTGACCGCCTCGCCCGATTTCGGATCTTGAACCCCCACGCAGGCGCACTCGAGTATGCCCTCGTGCAGGGCGAGCACGTTCTCAATCTCGTTGGGAAACACGTTGAAGCCGGAGACCAAGATCATGTCCTTCTTGCGGTCCACGATCCGGAAGAAACCGCGCTCATCGACGGTCGCGATGTCGCCGGTACGCAGCCACCCGTCCGCGGTGAAGCTTCCCTGGGTTTCCTCCGGCCGCTGCCAGTAACCGAGCATGACCTGGGGGCCCTTCACGCAAAGCTCACCCGGCTCCCCCAACGGCACGGTTGCGCCCGCATCGTCGCGCAGATCGACGTCGGTGGAAGGCACCGGCAAACCGATGCTTCCGATCTCCTGCTTGTCGGCGGGATTGACACAAACCACCGGCGAGCACTCCGTCAGGCCGTAACCTTCGAGAATCGGACAGCCGGTCACCTGCTTCCAGCGCTCCGCGACCGCGGCCTGAACCGTCATTCCGCCACCCACCGTGAGCTGCAACGCGGAGAAATCGACATGTTCGAAGCCCGGAGCATTGAGCAGCGTGTTGAACAGCGTGTTTACCCCGCTGATGACGGTGAAGCTCCAGCGACGAAGGTCGGCCACGAACCGCTTCAGATCACGGGGATCGGTGATGAGGACATTCAATCCACCGTGCTTGACGTAGATGAGGCAGTTCGCCGTGAGGCAGAAGATGTGATAGAGCGGCAATGCGGTGATGACGATGTCTCGCCCGTCGTTGATCCGGGTCCTCAAGCAGGCCGATACCTGCTCGAGGTTGGCGATCATGTTGCGATGGGTGAGCATCGCGCCCTTGGCAACCCCGGTGGTGCCGCCGGTGTACTGCAAGAACGCGATGTCCTGCCCGCCGACCGTGACCGGCGGCAGACTCAGGTTGCCCCCCTCGCTCAGAACCGTCTTGAGCCGGAGCGATCCCGGCAGCCGGTAGGGCGGCACCAGTCTCTTCACGTACTTGATGACGAGGTTGACGAGGAGCGAGCGCGGAAACGGCAGCAGATCCCCGACCTCGGTGACGATGACGTTCCTCACCGAGGATTCCGCCACTGCCTCGGAGACGATGCCGGCCCGGTTGGCCAGGGCCACGATGGTGGTAGCCCCCGAGTCGTTCAGCTGATGGGCGAGCTCGCGCGCGGTGTAGAGCGGATTGACGTTGACGACCGCGAGCCCCGCGCGCAGCGCACCGAACAGCACCACCGGGTACTGCAAGAGATTGGGCAACATGATTGCGATGCGGTCCCCGGGGCGATGCCCGAGTCGCTGGGAGAAGTACGCGGCGACGCTGAGCGAGAGCCGGTCGAGCTCCCCGAACGTGATGGTGCGACCGAGGTTGGAGAATGCCGGCCGATCGCGGAAGCGCTCGCAGGTGCGCGCGAAGATATCGTTGAGCGAGGCGTAAGCGTCGGGGTCGATCTCCGCCGGCACCCCCTCGGGATAGCTCGAAAGCCAAATCTTATCCACCGATTCTCCCTCGGTCAGTTGTCGTGCATCGTAGACTGAATCCAACGCCCAGGTATTTCCGGCGAGGGCGATCCCCGCCAAGGCAGGACGAAGCTGCCGCACCCGGAGCGCGACCGGGTGGGGGCTTCTGGGCCCCTCCCTACCCGTGGCCGACGTCGCGGCGGTTGGCCTCCGGGACTAAGGTCTCGACCAACATAGCTGAGAATTCACTCGAACAATTGTTCCAAACCCTATCAGTATCTTACGACTCTCTTGCTATACTTGACATCAATTAAAGCAGTTCCGGGGGATGCTTCATGAGACGCATGGCAGCGGGTCGGTACGGGCGGTGGCTTGTCGTTTGTGCGTCCGCGCTCGGCTCGACCGCGGCCGGTGCCGCCGGTTTTGCGCTCCTGGAGCAAAGCGTCAAGGGGCTCGGCGCCGCCTTCTCGAACAGCGCCGCGGTCGAGGATGCGAGCACGGTGTTCTTCAATCCGGCCGGCCTCACCGAGCTCAGAGGAACCCAGATTCAAGCGGCCGGGCACGTGATCGCCCCGTCTGCCACCTTCCGCGACGGCGGCTCCGCCCTGTCCGCACCACCCGGCGCCGCCCTGACCGGGCCCAACGGGGGAGAGGCCGGCGTGGTGGCGCTCGCCCCCAACCTGTACCTGCATCACCAGATCGAGAGCTGGGGCAACGGGCGCGCCCACTTCGGCTTCGGCATCAACGCCCCGTTTGCGCTGAAGACCGACTACGACGAGGGCTGGGTCGGACGCTATCACGCCCTCACCTCCTCGGTCCGCACGCTGAACTTCAACCCGAGCCTCTCCTACGAGCTGAGCAACCGGCTCTCGATCGGGGCCGGGGTGAGCGCCCAGCGAATCGATGCCCGGCTCACCAAGGCGATTGACCAATCCACGCTGTGCCTGGGGCTCGCGGGCGCCGGCATCCCTATTCCCAACGGCGGCTGCGCCGGTAATGGCCTCGTCATGCCGGGCAACGCGGCCGCGGACGCAAACTCCGATCTGCGCGGCGCCCGCGACTGGAGCTTCGGCTGGAATGTCGGCGTGCTGTGGAAACCGTGGCCCTCGACCCGGGTGGGCCTTCACTACCGCTCCAAGATCTCCCACGAGCTCGAGGGCGACGCGGTGCTGAGCGGGGTCAACCCAAACCTGGCGGCGGTGACGGTGGCGGTGCCCGGCGTCACGGGGCTCGTCAATCAGGCGGGAACCGCCAAGATCACGCTGCCGGAATCCGCCTCCCTGCACGTCTACCACGCGCTCAACGACCGGTGGGCGGTGCATGGCGACATCAGCTGGACGCGCTGGAGCCGGTTCCAGGAGCTCACCGTCAACTTCGCCGACGGCACCCGGAGCACCGACCCGCAGGACTGGGACAACAGCCTGCGATACTCGGGCGGGGTGACCTTCCGGCCCGACTCTAAGTGGACCCTGCGAGCCGGGCTCGGCTTCGACGAGAGTCCGATCCCGAGCGCCACGCGCCGAACCCCGCGCATCCCGGACGAGGACCGGACCTGGGTGTCGATCGGGGCGAGCTACGAGTGGAACGACCGCTGGAGCGTCGATGCCGCCTTCACCCACCTGTTCGTCGACGACCCCGAGGTCCGCAATGTCGAGACGACGACCGGGCATGTTCTCGTGGGCCGCTACGAGGCCGAGGTCGACATGGGCGCGGTCCAGGTCATCTATCGGTTCTGACGCGCGTATCGGACCGATCTCCCCACCCGCAGCCGACGTCCCTGAGCCCACCCGGGCGCCCGCCTCATCCGCGCGGATCCGCCTGAGAAGATTCATCGATCCCTCCCGTCGTCGCCGTCATTCGGCTAGCAGTGCATCGGACTGCTAGAAGGACTCCTCGTCGAACTTCATCACGGGTGTCGCGCCCGCCTTGATCGCCAAGCGCAGCGAGGACGTCTGCGGCAACAATCGCTCGAGGAAGAATCGGCCGGTGTCGACCTTCGCCTGGTAGAATGCCGCCCCCTGGGTGGCCAGGCCGTCGTCCTCACCCCCCAGCCGGCGCAAGGAGATCTCCGCCGCCCGCACCCAGACATAGGCCATCGCCACCAGCCCGAACAGACGCAGGTACTCGGTCGCGCCCGCCGCCGCCTGCTCGGGGTCCCGCCCGGCCTCGCGCGCGATCCAGCCGGTCGTATCCTGCAGACGGGCGAAGCCCTTCGCGAGTGGCTCGATCAGATCGGTGAGCGCAGGGTCCGCGCGATGCTGCTCGATGTAGCGTTGCACCGGGTGGAAGAACCGCCGCAGATGACGACCCATGTCGGCCGGCAGCTTCCGGCCCACGAGGTCGAGAGCCTGGATGCCGTTGGTACCTTCGTAGATCTGGGTGATGCGGGCGTCGCGCGCGTACTGCTCCATCCCGTTTGCCCGGATGTAACCGTGCCCCCCGTATACCTGGATCCCGAGGTTGGCGGCCTCGAACCCGAGGTCGGTGAAGAATGCCTTCACGACCGGGGTCATCAGCCCGATGAACTCCTCGGCCTCTGCGCGCACGTCGGGGTCCGGGTGCCGGGCCGCGATGTCACCCTCCTTCGCGACCCAGGCGCCCAGCGCGCGCGCGCCCTCACTGTAGGCGCGCAGCGTGAGCAGCATTCGGCGCACGTCCGGGTGAACGATGATCGGATCGGCCGGCTGGTCAGGGTGCCGCGCGCCCCGCAGCGATCGGCCCTGCCGACGCTCGCGTGCATATGCGACCGCCCCCTGGTAGGCCGCCTCCGCAATCCCGAGCCCCTGAATGCCCACTGCGAGGCGAGCCGCGTTCATCATCGTGAACATCGCCCGCATGCCGTGGTGTAAGCCACCGATCAGGTGCGCGGTCGCGCCATCGAAGTTCATGGTGCAGGTGCTCGAGGCCCTGATACCCATCTTGTCCTCGATACCGCTGCAGGCCACTTGGTTAGACTCTCCCACCCTCTCATCGGGCTCCAGCGCAAGCTTGGGCACGAGAAACAGACTGAGCCCCTTGATACCGGGCGGTGCGTCGGGTGTCCTCGCCAGCACCAGGTGGATGATGTTCTCGGTGAGGTCGTGCTCGCCGGCGGAGATGAAGATCTTGGTGCCGGTCACGCGGAATGTGCCATCGTCATGGGGCACCGCGGTGGTGCGGATGAGGCCGAGGTCGGTGCCGCACTGCGGCTCAGTGAGGCACATTGTGCCACTGAAGCGCCCGGCGACGATGTCGGGCAGGTAACGCTGCTTGAGCTCCTCGCTCGCATGCTGGGTAATCGCATTGTAGGCTCCGTGGCTGAGCCCCACGTAGGTGCTGAACGAGAGGTTGCTTGCGCAAAGCATCTCATCGACCATGACGGCGACCACCCCCGGCAAGCCCTGACCGCCGTAGGCGGCGTCGCAGGCGAGACCGGTCCAGCCACCGTCGGCAAAGCTCCGATAGGCCTCCTTGAATCCGGTCGGGGTGCGGACCGTGCCGTCGTCGTAACGGCACCCTTCCTCGTCACCGCTCGCATTGAGCGGGAGCAGTCGCTCCCGGCAGAACTTCGCCGCCTCCTCGAGCACCGCATCGACAACCTCGCGCGATGCCTCCTCGTAGCCGGGCAGCTCACCCACGTGCTCGATTTGTACCAGCTCGTGGAGAACGAACCGCATGTCCTCGACGGGCGGAGAGTAAACAGGCATCCCGGTCAGTTCCTCAGCGGTTTGCCGCTCGAGAGCATGTGCTCGATCCGGGCGAGAGTTCTCGGCTCGTGCAGTAGTGCCATGAAAGCCTTCCGCTCGAGGTCGTGCAAGGTGTCGGTCTCGACCGGCTCGGTGATGTCGCAGGCGCCCCCGCTCAGCACGTCCGCGAGATGCCCGGCGATGACCCCGTCGTAATCGCTCGCCTTGCCGATCAGCTGGTAGCCGTGCACCGCCATCTCCAGGGCGACCTTGGCCGAGGGACCGGGCAAGCTCACCTCGAACGGCTCCGGGGGCCGGTAGTGCTCGGCCATGCCCAGCGCCCGGCGCTTGGCGTCGGCCAGCAGGCGGTCGCGGTTCATCGAGACCCCGTCATCGGGGCGCAGGAACCCGAGTCGCTTCGCGTCCACCGCCGACTTCGATACCTGCGCGGTGCTGATCGTCTCGAAGCTCTTCATGATCGGTGGCATCGGACCCCGGGGACCGGCCGGGCTCTGCGCCCAGCGCTCGAGCATCGCGGTACAGCCACCCCAGCCGGGGATCAGGCCCACCCCGACCTCCACCAGCCCAAGATAGCTCTCGGCGTGCGCCTGCAGCGCATCGCAGTGAAGCAGCACCTCGCAGCCACCGCCGAGCGCCAGACCGGTGGGAGCGCCAACCACCGGAAACGGCGCCGTCTTGAGCGCCTGGTATGCCGCCTGTCCCGCCCGCACGAGATCCTCGAGATCCGACCACGCCGCGATGTTCACCGCGTACATCGCGAGCGCGAGGTTGGCCCCGACCGAGAAGTTCGGGGCCTCGTTGTGCAGCACCAGCGCTTTGAGGCCCTTCTGCGGGACCAGGGCGAGGGCGGTGCGGATCATCTCGAAGGTGCCCTGGTCGATCGCGTTCATCTTGGTGTGGAACTCCAGGCACGCCACCCCGTCCCCGATGTCCCACAGGCTGGCCGAGCCGTTGCCGGCCAGCGGATCCGAGCTGCGCTTGATGTCGCCGAGCAGCAACACGCCCGGGGCTCTGGAGACGCATCGATACCCGCCCCCCACCGCGAGATACTCTAGCTTGCCGGCCTCGACCCGGTAGAAGGTCTCCTCCCCCGCGGCTGCGAGCAGGGCGGGCACCGGCCGCTCCTCAGTCTCGAGCTGCCGGCGAAACCAGGCCGGGCCCAGCTCGTCCAGGAGCTCGAACGGCCCCCGCTCCCAGTTGAAGCCGAGCCGCATCGCCTCGTCCACCGCCACGATGTCGTCAGCGATGGCGGGCACCAGGCTCGCGGCATAGCTCAGAGTGTGAGACAGCACATCCCAGGCGTACTGCCCGCCCCGATCCGAGTGCTCCACGAGGGCCCGAAGACCGCCCTCCTTGGCCGCGGCCAGACATTCGAGACCGGGCTTGCGCGCCTCGCGATAATCGCCGCTGGTGAGGTCCTTGGCCTCCTTGACGCGCTCGGCCCCGTCCCGTCGTAGCCGATAGAATCCACCCTTGCCCTTTCGCCCGGTGAAGCCCTCGGCGATCATCGCCTCGATCAGGTCCGGCACCGCGCTGACGTCGTGAAAGGGGTCTTCCGCCGGCAAGTTCGCCTCGAGGCTCGCGAGCACGTGGGGCAGGAGGTCGATCCCGACCAGATCGGACAGGCCGAAGACCCCGGTCTTGGGCGCCCCGATCGGCTTTCCCATCACCGCGTCGGCCTCCTCGACCGTGAGACCGGCCCGCATTGCGGCCACCACGGCGTATTGGATCCAATACACGCCTATCCGGTTGCCGATGAACCCCGGCGTGTCCTTGCACGCGACTACCCCTTTCCCGAGCTGGATGTCGCAGAAATTACGAATCTGCTCCAGAACCTGGGGCTCGGTGTCCGCTCCGGCCACGATCTCGAGCAGGCGCATGTAGCGGGGCGGGTTAAAGAAATGGGTGATCAGGAATCGCCGTCGAAATGCCTCGGGCAACTGCCCCACCAGCTGCGCGAGCGGAATCGTCGAAGTATTGGAGGAGAATATCGCGTCCGGCTTCGCGACCGAGGCGAGCTTCTGGTAGAGCGCCCGCTTGACATCGAGCCGCTCGATCACCGCCTCCACGATCCAGTCGCACCCACCGAGGCGTGCGAGGTCGTCCTCCACGTTGCCGGCGGAGATCAGCTTGGCGTTCCCCGGGTGCATGAACGCGGACGGCTCGGTCTTGAGAAGCCGTTCGACCGCCCTTTCCGCCACCGCGTTGCGATTGTCGGCCCCCTCGGGAACGATATCGAGCAACACCACCGGGATGCCGGCGTTGGTAACGTGAGCGGCGATACCTGCTCCCATGACGCCGGCCCCGATCACTCCCACCTTCTCGATCGCCATCTACGCCGCCTCCAGAATCGTGGCGATCCCCTGCCCGCCCCCGATGCACTGCGTCGCCAGCGCGTAGCGCTTGCTCTCGCGTTTGAGCAGCGAAGCCGCCTTACCGGTGATGCGCGCGCCGGTGGCGCCGAGCGGATGGCCCAGCGCAATCGCGCCGCCGTCGAGATTCACGTACGCGGCGTTGAGCTGAAGATCGCGAATACAGGCGAGCGCTTGCGAGGCGAACGCCTCGTTCAGCTCGATGACATCGAGCTCATCGGGGGAGACCCCGGCCCGCTCGAGTGCCTTTCGAGTCGCCGCCACCGGGCCGATGCCCATCGTCTCCGGGGCACAGCCCGCGACCGCGATGCTCTTGATCCTCGCCAGCGGCTCGAGCCCCTTGCGCTCCGCATAGGACTCGGTGCACACCAGCACCGCGGCGGCGCCGTCGGTGAGCGGCGAGGAGGTGCCGGCGGTCACGGTACCGCCTTGGACGAAGGCGGGCTTGAGCTCGGAGAGGGCCTCCTTGCTCGTGTCGGGCCGAATGCAGCCATCCGCGCAGACCGGCTCGCCGTCCTGCTCGATCGGGACGATCTCCGCCTCGAAGCGCGCCCCCGAGCGGGCAGCGGCCGCCTTGCGGTGACTTTCGACCGCGAACTCTTCCTGCTCTTCGCGGCTGATTCGATACTTCTTCGCCACGTTCTCGGCCGTCTCCCCCATGCTCATGTAGGCGGCGGGGAGCCTTTCGTACAATCCGGGGTGCGGCAGCGGATTGAACCCCATCATCGGCACCCGGGTCATGGACTCCACCCCAGCGCAGATGAAGACCTCACCCGCGTCCATCTGGATCGCCCCCGCGGCGCTGTGAATGCACTGCATCGAGGATCCGCAGAATCGATTGATGGTCGCGCCCGCCACCGAGATCGGCAGCTCCGCGAGGAGGCCGATGAGCCGGGCCACGTTAAGCCCCTGCTCGGCCTCGGGAAACGCGCAGCCCACGAGCAGGTCCTCGACGTCCCCGGTCTCGATCCCGGTCTTCGCGACGAGCCCCTGGACGACCCGCGCGGCCAGCTCATCTGGGCGCATGCGGGTGAGCGCGCCCTTGTGCGCGAAGGTGAGGGGAGAGCGAACGTATCCGGCAATGACCACATTCTTCATCGGGGAAGTCCTCTGGCGGGGCTCGAGTGGGTGTCACTGCGGACCATACCCCGCGCTCGTCGTCTTCAGCAATACTAGTACGCGCGCGACCGACCGACGCTCGCGCGGCCTTATTTGGTGTGTAGTATTGGGTCATCGCGTTGGTTAGCATTCGCTGCATGTGTGGACGCTACGCCCTGCGCTCCTCGACCCCGGCCCTCGCCCGAATGCTCGGCATCGACCTCGAGACGAATACGAACGCGCCGGAGTTCGTACCGAGCTTCAACATCGCGCCGACCCAGGGTGCGCCCGTGTGTCGGGTAGGCGGCGAAGGTCACCGGGTGCTCCGCATCATGCGCTGGGGCTTGATTCCGAGCTGGACCAAGGGCGACAGCGCGAAGTTCAGCATGATCAACGCGCGGGCCGAGACCCTGGCGCAAAAGCCGGCCTACAGAACCCCGTTTCGTTTCCGTCGATGTCTGGTGCCGGCGGATGGATTCTACGAATGGCAACGCGTTGACGGGCGCAAGCAGCCATTTCTGATTCGTCGGCGCGACGAGCTCCCCTTCATGTTCGCCGGGCTCTGGGAACGCTGGCGCAAGTCCGAGGACGAGGTGATCGATTCTTACTCCATCATCACCACCGACGCGAATCAGACCCTTCGCCCGATCCACGAGCGCATGCCGGTCATTCTCGATCCCGCCGACTTCGACCGTTGGCTGGACCGGGAGGAGAACGATACCGCGAAGCTGCAACCGCTGCTGCGGCCCTGCCGTGACGACGACATGCACGCCTACCCCGTGAGCACGTTCGTGAACAAGCCCGCCAACAACGACGAACGGTGCTGGCAACCACTCACCGCGCCGCCCGGCCCGGTCGGCTGAACGGGTCGAGCGGGCTTACGGGCCGGACCGAGCCGCGCTCAGCCGTAGTCGATCGGCGTCGCGTGCCATCCTTCCTCGTGCTTGGCCCAGTAGCGCTCGCGCAGCCGCCGCGACAGTGGCCCCGGCACGCCGTTGCCGAGAATGCGATCGTCGACCCGACTCACGGGCATGATGCCCCCGGCGGTGGTTGCAAGGAACACCTCGTCGGCATTGCGCAGCTCCTCCGGGGTGAGGGTCGCGAGCGCGAACGCGACGTCCATCTCCGCACAGAGCTCGCGCACCGAGGCGCGCGTGATACCCTCGAGCACGGTGGTATCGGGCGAGGTCACCCGATCGTCACGCACGCAGAACACGTTGAAGCCCGGGCCTTCCGAAACGTTGCCGTCCATGTCCACCAGCACCGCGGTGTCGGCGCCATGGTCGTAAGCCTGGAACAAGCCCCGGGTGAGATCGGCCCAGTGAAAATTCTTCACGGTCGGGTCCACCGACGCCGGGGGGATCCGGGGCACATCCGAGATGTACAGGTGGGCGCCGCGTTCCTGGACCTCGGGTGAGATGACCCAGACGAACGGAATCGCAAACGCAAGAAATCGATTCCGGCAGGTCCTCGGGTCACGCGAGCCGGGCGCGGGCACGCCCCGAGTGCACACCATCTCCACGTAGGATTCTCGCAGGCCGCTCCTGCGCACGCACTGAGCGAGAATCTCGCGCACCTCGTCGCGTCGATGGGGCAGCTCGAGGCGCAGCGCGCGCACCGAGCGCTCGAAGCGGTCCAGGTGATCCTCGAGGCGAAAGAAGCTGCCCCGCCAGACATGAACGACGTCATAGGTCACGTCCGAACGGGTGAATCCCCAGTCGATGATGGAAATCTTGGCCTCGCCGATCGGCGCATACGCCCCGTCGACAAACGCGACGCCGGCGCTGAAATCCGCCTCGGGGCGAAGCTCGGACAGGTTCGAAGCCATGGGTTAGCCCTCCTCTGGATAAGTTGTTTCAACCGTCGTCCCGGGCGACGACATTGGAGCAAGCCCGCGTGACCCGGCGCTCGCCTTCCGCGCCGGGGCAACGTTCGAGTCCGGCGAGAGCTGCGCGCGTGTGTCTTGCGCGAACCGGTCAAGCTCGGGAAAGAAACCGAGAAAATCCGCTTCGAGCCCCGCGTAGCTCGACCTCACCTCCTCGAGCGAGCCCCGCAGCGCATTGGGCCGTTGTAGCCGCGCGGAAACCCCGTCGAGAGCGTCGCCGATGGAAGCAAGACTGTGATACCCGGTGAGCCAGTCTTGGCCGATCATGCGCGCAACCATTCGGTGCCCGCGCCCGCTGAACCGGTGGAGGTTCGCGTGCAGCACGCGGTAGACCGAGCCGGCGAAATCCGACAGCGAACTTTCCGAGTACCGGCGCCAATGCCGCGCGAGGAAATGATCGTAAACGACATCGACGATGATCCCCGCGAAGCGGCGGCGTCCGCGGCTGAAGCGCTGTCGGCTCACCAGGGTCAGAGCATGCGCATCGGTGAAGGCGTCGATCTTTCGATGCAGGACGATGCCGTTCCGCAGGCCCTCGTCGAGCCGATCGGGAACCCGGCCCTTGACAAAGTCGCCCAGCAGCGCCCCCACCAGCTCGGCCTCGCTGGGGCCCGCCAAGTACAGGTGGGCGAGATAGTTCATCGACTTTGCAGCTCCCGACCTGCAGGTGTCACCCCCAGCGTCGCCGGTCGGCCGATTCGGGACCGAGGCATTCCCTCCATCAGCCCCGATGCCGGCGCGTTCGCACGTAGGCGATCAATCCCGACGTCGAAGCATCGTGCTCGCTCTCGCGACCGGAGCCGTCTAGCTCGGCGTGGATGACCTTGGCCAACTCTTTGCCGAGCTCCACTCCCCACTGGTCGAACGGGTTGATGCCCCAGACCACGCTCTGCACGTAGACCTTGTGCTCATAGAGCGCGGTCAGGGCACCGAGCACCCGCGGGGTCAACGTCTCGTAGACGATCGTGTTGCTCGGTTGATTCCCCGCGAGCACCTGGTGCGGGGCACGCGCACTTACGGCCTCGCCGGCGAGCCCGCTCGCGATGAGCGACGCCGAGGCCTCGTCGACGGTCCGACCGCGCATGAGGGCCTCGGTCTGGGCGAGCGCATTCGCGAGCACCGCGTCTTCGTGCCCCGGCAGCGGATACTGGCTGCGCACCGGAACGATGAAGTCCGAGGAAACGAGGCTCGTCCCCTGGTGAATCATCTGGTAGAAAGCATGCTGCGCGTTGTTGCCGAGCCCGCCCCACACGACCGGGCACGTCTCGTAGTCAACCGCGACCCCTTCGCGGGTGACATGCTTGCCGTTGCTCTCCATCTCGAGCTGCTGGAGGTAATCGGGAAACAGACGAAGCCCATAGTCGTAGGGCAGCACCGTGTGCGTGGCGGCGGCAAGAAAATTGCGGTACCAGACGGCAAGCAAGCCGAGCAGCACCGGTAAGTTTCGCGCCGGCTCGGTGTCTCGAAAGTGCTCGTCCATGTCCGCCGCGCCGGCGAGGAAGTCCTCGAAGCAGTCCATCCCGGTTAGGATCACGATCGGCAGCCCGATTGCCGACCAGACCGAGTAACGACCCCCGACCCAATCCCAGAATCCGAACATGTTTTCGGGATCGATCCCGAAGCTCACCACCCGCTCGGTCTGGGTCGACACCGCCACGAAGTGCCTTGACACCGCGTCATCGGTGCCAAAGTGATCCGATACCCAGGCGCGGGCGCTGCGCGCGTTCATGAGCGTCTCTTCGGTGCCGAATGTCTTCGAAGCGACGATGAACAGGGTGGACTCGGGGTCGGCCCCGCTGAGCGCGTCGGCCAGCGCCGAGGAGTCGAGATTGGAGACGAATCGCAGCTCGAGCGCGGGGTGACGGTACGGCCCGAGCGCATGCGCCACCATCGCCGGTCCGAGGTCCGAGCCCCCGATCCCGATGTTGATTACGGTGCGTACCCGCTCACCCCCGTAGCCCTTCCAGTCCCCGTTTCGAACCGAGCCGGCGAATGCTCGCACGCGTTCTCGCACGGCCCTCACCGGCGGCATGACGTCAAAGCTCGAGGAGGGAAACGCGGCCGATCCCCGGTGCCGCAACGCCATGTGCAGGGCCGGCCGGTCCTCGGTGGTGTTCACGTGCTCGCCCTGGAACAAGCGCTCCACCCATCGACCGAGCTCCACCTCCTCGGCAAGCGCAAGCAACCCCGCAAGCGTCTCCTCCGTGATTCGATTCTTTGAATAATCGAGCAGAAGACCGCACGCCTCGACCGAGAACCGGTCGAAGCGTCGCGGGTCTGACTCGAACAGCTCCCGCATGTGCAAGGCGCACACGCAGTCCCGGTGTCGCTCGAGTGCGGCCCAGGCCTCGGAGCGGCTGACGAGCTCCGAGCTCATCTCCGGTCCTCGCGCTGCGGATGCGGGGCGCGCCGGCCGTAGAGCTCGACCAGGGCCGCCAGACGATGCACGAGGTCGGGAGGCGTCCAGTCGGCGCTCAGGCGCCAGCGCCAGTTTCCCTCCGCCATTCCGGGAGTGTTCATGCGGTGCTCCGAGCCGAGCCCGAGGACGTCTTGCATCGGCAGAACCGCGAGTATCCCCACCGAGGCGAGGGCGGTTCTCACGAACGCCCAGGGCATTTGCGAAGGCGAGACCGCCAGATAGTCACAAATCCTCTTCTGGCCGGCTTCGGGCAGCTTGGCGAACCAACCGGCGGTGGTATCGTTGTCGTGGGTGGCCGAGTACACGACCGCGTTTACCCGGTGATTATGCGGCAGGTACGGATTGTCCGCTCCCCCGTCGAAGGCGAATTGTAAGACCTTCATGCCCGGGATACCGAAGCGCTCGCGGAGCGCGCGCACGTCTTCGGTGATCAA
Organism: Gammaproteobacteria bacterium; assembly: GCA_041594935.1. GTDB lineage: Bacteria > Pseudomonadota > Gammaproteobacteria > HK1 > HK1 > JBFHLI01. The sequence continues at coordinate 15,857 of JBFHLI010000020.1, forward strand.
TCCCAGGTCTTCGGCGACCAGCGGCAAGCCCCCGAACTCCCGGGCAAGCGATTCGAACAGCGCATCGCCGGGGGCCGGCACCCACTCGCCCTCGGTCGCCACCTCGGAATCGGCCGCGATCTCCCAGGCGGCGGCGAACCCACGAAAATGATCGATACGCACGAGGTCGGACTTGTCGAGCTCCGAGTGTAGCCGCCGCTTCCACCAGGCGAAATCATCGGCCTGCATCCGCTCCCAGTCATAGTGAGGATTTCCCCACCTTTGTCCGGTTTCGGAGAACGCGTCCGGGGGAACCCCGGTCACCACCGCCGCACGGCCGTTCGCATCGAGCCGGAAATACTCTCTCGTCCCCCATACGTCGGCGCTGTCCTCGGCCACGAAGATCGGCAAGTCCCCGAACAGACGAACTGACCGTTCGTTAGCGTAACACCTGATCGCGCGCCACTGGCGATGCAGCAGGAACTGCTCGAAGCGGCACCGCTCGAGCGCCTCGCCCAGCCGGGAACGGGCCGCGGCCAGCGCCGCCGGCTCGCGGTTCTTGAGCTCCGCCGGCCACAACCACCACGGAGCGTTGTCGTGGGCTGCCCGCAATACTCGATAGAGCGCAAAGTCTTCCAGCCAAGGCGCATTGGATTGAGAGAACTCCGCGTAGTCTTCGCGATCCGCCGTTGTCGCGAGCCGGGAGAACGTCGCGCCCACCCGCGCCACCACCGCGTCGCCGGTGGCGCCCGCCGCCGGTGAATCCGCCTCGAGCCAGCCCCACTCGATGAGGCGGGTGACGTCGAGGAGCCGGGGATTGATCGCGTGGGTCGACTGGCACCGGTAGGGCGAGAGGTCGGCATGCGGTGGTCCGAGCGGCAGAATTTGCCAGACACCCACGCCGGCCGCGTGCAGAAATTCGATAAATGCCTCGGCCGTGGCGCCCAGCGTCCCGTTCGCGCCCGGCCCGGGCAACGAGGTGGGGTGGAGCAAGATGCCGGCGGCGCGTTGCTCGAGGCCAGCTCGAATCGACGGTGATGGGCGATTCGAGACCATCTAATGGTCAGGGCGCAACGGCTCCGAGCCTCGGCGCATCACCCCTCCCGCCTCGGCCGCACCGCCTCCGGTCGAGATCGCCTCGCTCAGGTACTGAGGGGGGGAATCGCCTAGCAGCGCATAGAGATTCGCGAGATGGGCACGGAACAAGCGGTCGAACTGATTGACCGAGTGGGCGGGATTGACATCGCCCAGCCACCAGAACCAGTCCGAGCCTTCGCAGACCATGAGTTGGCGCCGAGCCAACACCAGCGTCTCGGCGGACAGCCGCTGCTCGCGCAGCGCTCGATCGAACGCGCGCTTGGCGTCGATTAGCATCGCCCAACCACGATTCTTGTGCGCCTCTCCGATCCAGGTCGAGAAGGTGCCATAGACCCAGCTGCCGGCGACCAAGCCCGACAGGCGGCGCTCTGGCAGCCGCGCCTCGATGCACTCCGAGAACGTGGTCAGCTCGAGCCGCGGATTGTCCAAGATTTGGTTGTAGAGCGCACTCAGAAAATGATATCCGTTCTCCGGATAGAACTCCCAGGCATTCTCACCGTCGAGGATGATCGAAACCACCCGTTCCGCCGGCGCCCGACAGCTATCTAGGATCGCCTCGAGGCGATGGACGAGATGCCCGGCCGCGTCGTCGGCATGCCAGTGGGCAAAGTTGAAGCCGATGTCGTCGGAGAGCTCGTCACTGCGAAACACGCAGCGGGTTGCCCCGTCTGCGATCCGAAACAACCGGTGCGGCACGCTCAGGTCGAACTGAGCGCCCTCGGCGTTAACACTGTTGCGCAGCACGCTCTCCCCGGTGGCCGCCCACTCGAATCCGTACTCGCCTAGGAGGGCGAGCGTTGCCTCGCTGAGGCCCCCCTCCGACGGCCAGCACCCCTTCGGCACGAATCCGAAATACCGCTCGAACGTTTCGATCCCCGTCGCGATGTGCCAGCGCGCACTCTCCTGCCCATCGGGATAGGGTGCCGACTCAGGGAGCTCGGCCGTCGGCATCGATTCGCGGGCGGAGCCGAGATCGAGGAGCAGCGGGACAATCGGGTGCGCGTAGGGTGACAGCGAGAGTTCGATCTGTTTTCCGTAGTGGAGCGCCCGGTAGCGCGGGATCACGCTTGCGAGCAGCTCACCAATCACGCCGAGCAGGGTGCGGCGATCTTCGAGGCTGAACCGATGCCCCTTCTCCATCAGCCGTTTGACGCGCAGGTCGCTGCGCCGGACCGTCTCGCCCAGCCAGGCGAGGTGATACCAGACCAGCAGATCGGCAAGAAACTGGTCATTGAGATACGAGACCTCCCACGACCTCGCCTCGACGAAGTGCGCGAGCTCGCACAGATCGCGGTAAGGCGAGAACCGCGCGATCAGCCGCTGCTCGTTAGCTCGCTGGGCCGCCGCCACGAGCGCCCGACGGGCATCCGGCTCGGGGTCGAAGCGCTCGGCCACCAGCGCGCTCAGCAGGCCGTCCGGTATCGGCGTTCCCTCTCGCAGGAACCCTCCCACGCGGTTGGCATAATCGTCGATCTGCTCGAGCAGTACCGGGCCGAAGTTGACCACCGCCCTCGCACCGGGGGTCGCCTCGATGTGCGCGGCCATGTCGACATAGTCCTTGATCGCATGCAGATACGTCCACGGCAGCCGGTACTCCCCGCTCGGCAGATCCCGATACTCGGGCTGGTGCATGTGCCAGCCCAGAACTACACGTAACGACTGTCGAGCACTCATCGGTCGTGAAGGAACTCAGCCTGAACGTCCATCAAGGCACCAAGCCACTGTCTGTTCAGCATAGGAGAGAGCGAGGAGAAAAACCGGCTGTGAACCGCCTCGGCTCAGCGTACTTGATGCAGATGCTGGCCGAGCATCTCCGGGGTGACCAGCACGATGCCGTCGTCGGTTCGATGGAAACGCTTCGCATCGGCCTCCGGATCCTCGCCGATGACGGTGCGCGGCGGGATGACGCAGCCCTTGTCCACCACCGTACGTTTCAGCCGACAGTGCCGGTTGATGACGACCTCCGGGAGCACGACCGAATCCTCGAGGTAGGAAAAGGAGTGCACCTGCACCCCTGAGAACAACAGCGAGCGACGCAGCTTGGAGCCCGAGATGATGCAGCCGCCGGAGACCATGGAGTCGACCGCCATGCCCCGGCGGTCGTCGTCATCGAAAATGAACTTGGCCGGGGGTAGCTGCTCCTGGTAGGTCCAGATCGGCCAGTCCTCATCGTAGAGGTTGAGCTCGGGGGTGATGTGAACCAGCTCCATGTTCGCGTCCCAGAACGCATCGATGGTTCCGACGTCCCGCCAGTAGGCGGTGGTGCCGTCGTGAACGGCCCGGAACGGGTAGGCGATAATCCGGTGGGTGTGAATGATAGACGGAATGATGTCCTTGCCGAAATCATGGCTCGAGGTGGATGAGTCTGCGTCGGCGATCAGTCGATCGTAAAGAAAATTGACGTTGAACACATAAATTCCCATGGAGGCGAGCGCGCGCTGGGGGTCATGCGCGGTCGGCTCGGGATGCATCGGTTTCTCGGTGAACCCGACCACTCGATGCTCGCTATTGGTTGCCATCACCCCGAAGGCGTTTGCCTGCGCGATCGGCACCTCGATGCAGCCGACGGTCATGTCCGCGTTGCTGGCAACGTGCTCCGCGAGCATCGGTCCGTAATCCATCTTGTAAATGTGGTCACCGGCGAGGATCAGCACGTACTGTGGATTCAGACTGCGAATGATGTCGAGATTTTGATAAACCGCATCTGCCGTGCCTGCGTACCACGCGTTGGGCTGGAGGCGCTGCGAGGCGGGAAACAGCTCCACGAACTCCCCGAATTCCCCGCGCAGAAACGTCCAACCCTTCTGGATGTGCCGGATGAGAGAGTGTGACTTGTACTGGGTAAGCACCCCGATGCGCCGGATTCCGGAGTTCATGCAGTTCGAGAGGGGAAAATCGATGATTCGAAACTTGCCGCCGAATGGCACGGCCGGTTTCGCCCGCCAGGCCGTGAGCTGCTTGAGCCGAGTGCCCTGCCCGCCGGCGAGAATCAGTGCGAGCGTGTCGCGGGTGAGACGGCTGACGAAGCGTGTGGTGGGGCCGACCGTCATGCTTGACCTCGGGCAGTTCCGCGCGGTTGCGACTTGCGGGTATGTTAACATCGCGCATGGCGACCACAACGGGGATGCGGACGGATCGCGGGGCACGCGACACGTTGATGAAGCCCGGATTCTGGCCCCGTCGCGCTCCTGCAAACCGCATCCGCCGATGCCGCGCCACCGGCGCATGCCTAATCCTCCACGCGTTCGCGCACGTCCGACTCGTAATCGAGCTTCGCCCATACGCGGGCCAGCCCGTGAGCGGCGGCTTCGCCCGAGGTGAAGATTGAAGAAGGCGATCCGAGTACTTTACGCGACCTCCGAGGCGCACCCTTTGATAAAGACCGGAGGCCTCGCTGACGTCAGCGGCGCGTTGCCGGAAGCGCTATGCGAGCGCGGGGCCGATGCGAGGCTGCTGCTCCCGGGTTACCCCCCGGCCCTGGACGCCCCGGGCCTTCGCTGCGTGCGAAAGGACATCGCGCTCTTGCCCGGGGTCGAGCCGGGGCGCCTGCTGCAGGGACGCATGCCCGGGACCGAGACCGTGCTCTACGTATTGGATTGCCCCTCCCTGTTCGATCGGGCCGGCGGCCCGTACCAGGACCCCGACGGCCGCGACTGGTCCGACAATCACCTGCGGTTTGGCGCATTCTCGCGCATCGCCGCGCTGCTGGGCACCCGCGCGAGCCCGATTCGATGGCGCCCGGACATCATCCACTGCAACGACTGGCAGACCGGCTTGGCGCCCGCTTACCTGCACTTCGACGATCGCGCCGTCGCCCGCAGCGTCATGAGCGTGCACAACATCGCATTCACCGGGCGCTTCCCGTCCGCGGTGGTGCCGGCGTTATTGCTTCCCTGGTCGGGCTTCGCGATGCATGGCTTCGAGTTCTACGGCCACCTCTCGTTCCTCAAAGCCGGGCTCTACTACGCCGATCGGCTCACCACCGTCAGTGAAAGCTACGCCCACGAGATCCAGAGCGAGGAGTTCGGCGGAGGCCTGCAGGGACTGCTGCGTGCGCGACGCCATCAGCTCACCGGGATCATGAACGGCATCGACCTCAAATCGTGGAGCCCGGAAACGGATCGCCACCTTTCGCAGCCTTACGGCGACAACAGCTTGCATCTTAAGGCGGCGAACAAGCAGGCCTTGCAGGAGCGCTGCGCCCTGGCGCTGGCTCCCAAGACGCCGCTCCTCGGGATGGTCAGTCGGCTGACGTTTCAAAAAGGTATCGATCTGGTGGTTGGGGTTGCCCAGCGGCTTCGCGGGGAGCCGGTTCAGGTCGCAATCCTCGGCGGCGGCGACGCTCGACTCGAAGCCGAGCTTGCACGGCTCGCGAGCGACCCCGGATTGGATTTCGCGCTCAAGCGGGGCTACGACGAGACCCTAGCGCATCAGATCGAGGCGGGCGCCGATATGTTTCTCATGCCTTCGCGCTACGAGCCCTGCGGGCTCAATCAGATGTACAGCATGCGCTATGGAACGCCCCCGGTAGTGCGCCGGACCGGCGGGCTGGCCGACTCGGTCATCGACACCACGCCCGAGTCCCTGGCGCTCGATACGGCGACCGGCTTCGTCTTTGAAGAACCGTCGATCGATGAGCTGGAGGCCTGCCTGCGTCGCGCCCTCACCACCTTCGCGGAAGAGGGAAAGTGGCGCCGGGTGCAGAGAAACGGCATGCGTAAGGACTTCAGCTGGAGCGCAAGCGCAAACCGCTACCTCGACGTCTACCGGGCGGTATGGGGAGACCTCGATTGAGCATGACCCGCGCTCCGTCGGTCACGAGCCTCGACGAAGACCCCTCTCGAATCGGTCACAGCCAGACCATGAGGCCGGTCTCGAACGGATGCGCGGCCAGCGGGTTGTGCGCGTACATCCGCACGCGATATTTCAACCGCCCGCACCACTCCGGCTCGAGGTCGAGGGAGTACTGGTACTCGCCGTCGCCCGGCATCGCTTGCGCGTAATCGAATTGAAGACGAGTAAGTCGCTCGTCGGACTCGACCCGCCCACCGAACAAGTAGCCGTCCTCGGGGGCGTTACCGCGTGCCACCGACTCGTCGGCGTCGTTCCGGCTCGTGACCAGCGCCTCGACGACGACGTCATCGGGCTCGAGGCCGTTTAGCTTCGCGGCAACCGATAGGCCCACCCGATCGCCGAAGTTGATCTGTCTCACCGGAGTATCGAGCCGGCGAAGAGACACTCCCGGCCATGCTTTACGCACCCGAGCCTTCCACTTCGCGAGCTGCGAAGCGCCGTCGAACCGATTCTCCGCGAGCGCGCGTCCCTTGCGTGAGGCGGGATGATACAGC
>JBFHLI010000021.1:0-22237 GCA_041594935.1 Gammaproteobacteria bacterium
GACTCGATGGCTCGGAAATATTGTCCGAGGGCGGGGCTTTCCCCCCCGGGTAGCTCGTAGCTGTGACCCTCATGGCGGACGTGGGCGCCCACTCGGTACTTCTGGCGCGGCACTTTCGAGCCGATCTCCGCCGCACGCGCCTCGATGGGGGGCCGGGGGCGGATGAATCGCTGATAGGCCCGGTGATAGGTTTGTCGCCACGCGGGGTCGCCGCGGTACAAGTGATAGGCCTCCTCACCGGTCAGGGCGTAGTCCCGATAGCGGTTGGTGCGAATCTTTTGGTAATACCAGCGCGGTACGAAAGGTAACGGGAAGAACAAGCGCTCCCATAGGTTTCCGTCCTCGGGCAGCCCGAAGCAAAAATGACACTCCCGGTCGGGGCGCCCGAGCATGCTCGCGTCCACCCGCCAGTCCACCTCGATCGCGCGGATGCGGTCCAGGTCGAGGGAGCAGACCAGATGGTTCATCACCAGGTTGAAGTTCGAGAAGAACCCCCCGAGGTAGTGAGGCGTGATGATCAGCGAGCGGGGCAGGGGGACTCGGTGATAGAGACCGCGTGCGGCCCATCGAGGGTCGGAAATGGCCCGCGCTAATTTCTGGGCAAGGCTCATCGGGAACGAAGACCCGCGAGCTTTGCCCCCCGGGCGGTGTCACGCCGCTCTCGCTCATCCGGCTGCGAGCGGAAGCCGTGGAGCCTTCGATGTCCCCGCTTGGAATCGCCGGGGCAGATGTAGATTCTAACGGCCAACGCGGTCCCCCGCGAGCAGGCAGTCCCACAGCACCGCAACGACCTGCCGACGCCCAAGGAACAAAGGGTTTCGCCACAGCGCGGAAAGCAGGCAGCGCAGAGCTCTTCTCGAATCGCCGCTCGCGTGCGCGATTAACGCCGCTCTCACCCGCTCGCCGTTGTCGCGCCGCCATGCCCCGATCCGCCACAGCCACCAGGACGCCAAACGTGGTCGCAGCAGAAAGTAGCGCTGCCAGAGCAGGCCCCTGAGGAGGGCAAGAGCGGCTGTGCCCTCCCCTTCGATGAGAGCCCCTGGGTCGCTCTCGCCGAGCTGCATGTTTGCTTCGCGCAAGGCCTCGCTGTAGGGTCGGTAGAGGCCGTCGATCTGCTGCCGCGAGATCCGGTACAGGATGTGGGTGGGCTCGACCACCCGATCGGAAACACGCCGGTAGCCGTGAAAGTGGAAGTAGACGAGCGGCTCCCCGTCGATCAGGGTCTGCCCGCGGTCGCGCCCTACTTCGTGTCCGGGCAGGTTCCAGGGCCCGACGCCCGTCCCTGCGTACTGGCTGATGACGACGCCTTCGAAGCGCTCCGGCCAGTCGTCGAGATACTTCTGGTCGCCGAACTTGCCATCCTCGAAGCGCGCGTGGCACCACTCGATGCAACGCGCCCGCCACCACCGCAGGCACGCCATCCCGCGCTCGTCGCGCCGGAAGGCGAGCGCCCCCACGTTGTAGATGCCGCAGGTAGAGGCCAGATGGGTGTAGGCGGGAGCAAAGCGATGAGCGCTAATCAGGATGGACTGGCAGCCAAGCTCGCGGTAGAAGGCCGCCGGATCGGCGAAGAAGTAGAGATCAGCGTCGAGGTAGGTGAGAATTTCCACCTCGGGATTGTTCTCGAGCACGTAGATCAGCAGGCTTGCGGTGCAGGTCCAGTAATACTCCAGGCGATCCCGATCCGACTTCGCCGCGATGAGTGCCTCGTCACCATCCTCAAAGTCTTGCTCGCGAATGAGTCTCAGCTGCGGGAGCCCGAGGCGGGACAGTGCGGAATGCGTGTGATCGTCGAAGCAAAGTACCCAAAGGGTGAACGGAAGCCGGCAGTGGCGCTCGAGCGAGCGGTAAAGGGCGAGACCGCGGCTCGCGTAGTTGCGGTCGAAGTACGTGCAGAAATGGTAGGCATTCATTTCAAGCCGGTCGTCCGATGCGCCCCCTGGGAGTGCGGGCCCGGGATGCCCGCGTGCCCTAACACTGTGGACATTCCCATGCTCGAATCGTGTCGACGACGGCGGCAACCTGCCGGCCGGAAAGCTCCGGATACAGGGGCAGGCTCAGCACTTCAGCCGCTGCTTTCTCGCTATTAGACAGGGAGTCGTGGATGAAGAGCCGGTGGGCATAGGCAGGTTGATTGTGCACGCAGCGGGGGTAATGGATGGTAGTGTCAATTCCGGCACGCGCGAGGTGGTCCTTGAGAGCATCGCGCTTAGGCGTGCGCACCACGAACTGGTGCCAGGCGTGGGTGATGCCGTTGCCCGATGACGGCAGCGACAAAGCGCCCGTTCGCAAGCCCCGGCGATAGGCGTTCGCGATCAAGCGGCGACACTGATTGTCGGCGTCGAGATATCCGAGTTTCGCGCGCAGCACCGCCGCCTGAACCTCATCTAACCTCGAGTTGAATCCTACCGTCTCGCTGATGCGTCGGCGGTCCCAGCCGTACTGTCGCAGCCGGCGGATCCGCTCGGCGAGCTCCGACCGCTGGGTGACGACCATACCCCCGTCCCCGAGCGCACCGAGGTTCTTGGTTGGATAAAAGCTGAGCGCGGCGAGCTCGCCCCAGGTCCCGGTCGGCCGACCGTCGATGGCCGCCCCGAGGGACTGGGCGCAGTCCTCGATGACCGGTACCCCGTGTCGCTCGCCGATTGCGACGATCGCGGGCATATCGGCCGGGTGACCGTAAAGATGCACCGCGATGATCGCCGCCGCCCGGCCGGGTAGAGCGCAACCGCCGCGGTCCGCTGCCGCCATGAGGTCGTCGAGGCGATTGGGGTCGAGGGTGAACGTCGCAGGGTCGATATCAACCGCGACCGCGATCGCGCCGACGAGCTCGATCGCGGCCACCGTCGCGACCGCGGTATGCGAAACCGTGATCACCGCGTCGCCCGACCCCACCCCGCAGGCACGGAGCGCGAGGGCGAGGGCATCGGTGCCGCTCGCGACGCCCACTCCGTGCGCGACTCCGAGCCGGGCTGGGAGCTCGGTCTCGAGCGTGGCCACTTCTTCCCCGAGGACATACTGGCCGCGAAGAAGCACTCTTTCGATGGCCGCATCGATCTCGGGGCGGTGAGCCAGGTAGCTGGCAAGAGGCTGCGTCTGCGCAATCGTGGGAGAGGCGAGGTTGCTCACCGGTAGTGGCGCAGATGGCGTCTGTAGAACGTCAATGTCTCGGCGAGCGCATCGCGCAGCCGAAGCCGCGGTCGCCACCCGAGGACGCTCTCGATAAGGCGGTAGTCGGCGCGATAATCACCGATATCGATACTCTCGTGGGCGGGTGGGAATCGGCGCAAAGTGTACTCTCCCGCGCCGTTCAGCTCGATCAGGAGCTCCGCGAGCGCGGCGAGGCTGACCGCCTCGTTACCACCGAGGTTGAACACCCGGGCCCTCGCCGCGTCGCTCGCGCCCGCAAGCAGGAATGCATCCACCGCGTCATCGACGTAGGTGAAATCGCGCAGCTGCTCACCCCCCCAAACCTCGAAGGGCTTACCCTCGAGCAGCAACCCGATCCAGGCGCCGAGAAAGGTCTGACGCGCGTCCCGGATGCGCATGCGGGGTCCGATGGTGTTGGTGAGCCTGAGCACACTCACCGCGATTCCGTAGGCGGACTCGTAGACCAGGTGGTAGCACTCGCCGGCCAGCTTGTTGGCGCCGTTCACGTCTATCGGGTGCACAGGGTGCTTCTCGTTGACGGGCTGGTAGGCTGGCTTGCCGTAGATCTGGCGGGTGCTTGCGAACACCAATTTCACCGCCGGATTCGACCTCCGGCAGGCCTCCAGGAGCGACAGCTGGGCCCGGCAATTCATCTCGAGATCCTGGTAGGGGTCGAGCATTGAATCCATGTGACTGGTCTGCCCGGCGAGATTGAACACAAAATGCTGACCGTGTACCAGGTCGCGCATCCGCCGCTCGTCGCGCTGGTCGCAGATCTCGACTCGCACCGAGTCCTCGATGCCGGCGATGTTGAACCGATTTCCGCCGAACTCAGCCTGCAGGTTATCGACCAGGGTCACGCGGCTATCTAGCGCCACCAGCCGATGGGCGAGGTTCGAGCCGATGAAGCCGAGCCCGCCGGTGATCAGGACGTTGCGATCGGCGAAAGCCTCGCGAGATTCCAACATCGGTCAGGGCACAATTCCGTATCTGATGCCCGGGCGACGGCGGTCGCCGCCGCGGGCCGGCAATGAACTCGGCCGTCTGAAGATCACGGATAAACCCATGAGCTAGAGGTTAGCCTACCGCTTGCTCTCGGTGCATTCGCGTGATTTGCGGGCTGCCCCAACTTCTCATCGAGCGACCAATTCAGATGTGCACCATCCGAAGTGTGGGATTGATGATGCCAACCGCGCTGCTGATCGAGCTCGAAGCATGGACGAGGGCGTGACATCGCGCGAGGACCAGAGCATCGATGAGCACGTCTTCCGCGTCGGTGAGGGATAGGACACCCCAGTCCTGGTAATGCACCTCGGTCTGATCGCCGCTCGTTCGCTTGACGTCGTCGCGTACGATTAGGTTCGCGCCGAAGGCGCGCTGGAAGCGGCGCACCGCGGGCGCATCGTCCGTGGCGAGAAACACCACGTACCGGTCGGTGCCCGTATCGGTGATGAGCGCCCGTACCCGCTCGATAAAAACCTTGGTCGACGGCAGCGAGCCCGCCTCCTGGCAGGCGGCGACCCCGGCGTTGGCGACTCGTTTGTGCACTCCGACACAGAAGCGTCCGGCGAACGCCGGGTCGCAAATTCGCTCCACCTCCGCGAGGACCCGTGGGTTCTCGACGCGTACCCGGTCGGCGTAGAGGCGGTGATAGCTCTGTCGCTGCCGCGCCAGAGGGGCGCCCTTCAGATAGACCTTGCCGTGCCCGCAGAACGTGTAGCACAACGCCGGAGCGGGGCGAAAAAAATGCCCGCTTTGCTTCGCCTGGATCGGTCTGAACAGGTGATTCCAGACGTTATCACCGACCTGCCCGTAACGAAATCCAGTCTCCTCGCCGCTCAGAGTCCACTCGACGTGCACCTCCGCGCCCGGCCGCGTCCGGTACAACGTGGTCAGCACGTGGTTGAAGTTCGAAAAGAATCCCTCACCGGGATTGAGAGGAATCCACACCCGGGGCGCGAGCCGTGTTCTCATGTTCACGTGCCAAACGAACTTGGCGGTACGCAGCTTCAGCCGCAGCCGTCGCAGAAAGGTCCAAAGCAGACTTTGCCCTTCGCGGTAGTCGTAAACGGAGCCGCCCGCCACGTGCACGAACGGTGTAATCCGAAACGCGCGCCATGCGTCCCGCGCGGCGAGAAACGGTGCCGACAGAAAGTGGCGCACCAGAGACAGGTTCAAGGTGATGGCCACGAAGCGAGGGCCGGCGGCAATGCCGTGCCGGTGTGAGGTGGGTCCCGATCGGTCGCGACCGAAGCGAGGGTGGGCCGCGCGGAAAAGTCACGATGAGACGGCATCTCCAAAGACGGGGTCCAGGGGCAAACGGTTGCGCTATTCTATCGTCACCGTCGAGCCGCGACTTCACCCCGATTTTGATGAGTGCCCACGTTTATTTGAGACTCGAGGATCTGCCCCCGCCCTTCGAAGCGCTGTTCGAGGACCCTGCCGAAGGCGATATCTTTCGCAGCCGGGCCTGGCTCGAGAACTACCTCGCGAACGGCTTGCCGGCTGGCGACAAGCTTCGTCTCTATACGGTTGCGGACGATCTTGGCGAGCCGTTGGCGGTCGTGGTGGGCTTCATGTCGCGGCTCTACCAGGTTCACGGGCGGTCGCGGGTGCTGTACTTTCATCAGTCAGACGGCTTGCCGTTCAAGCCGGTAATGGCGAGCGCGGCCACTTCCCCTGATGCGGTCCTGGCGCAAGTTATCCGACACGCGCTCGGTGAGGACCTGCCCTACGACGTGCTGCGATTCGGGCCTTTCGACCGGGCCGGGGCGTTATTTTCCCAGGTCAAGCAGACGCTGCGCGACCACGGCTTTCTGATGCAGGATTATTACAACTTCAGCATCTGGCACGAACCGACGGCCGGATTGTCCTGGCAGGACTACCTGCAGTCACGCTCGGCGCGGTTTCGGCAAAACCTCCGGCGCCGAGCGAGAAGACTCCTCGAGACCGGGCGGGCTCGGTTCGAGCTCATCACCAGCCGGGAGGGGATCGACCGCGGCCTCGCCGACTTCGAGCAGGTGTTTTCCGAGCGCCGTTTGCAAGGTGAAGTAACCCCTCACGCCTACATTCCGAGCATCATGCGCTGCGCGGCGGAGTCCGGCGTGCTGCGCCTGGGGCTCGTCCACATCGACGGGGAGCCCGCCGCCTACGAGTTCTGTATCGCCTCCGGGGGCGTGGCTCATTTCACCCGTACCGGGTATGCGGAGCGCTACCGGCCGCTGTCGGTCGGCAACTACGTGATGCAACGGGTGATGGAGCACGTTCTCGACGTGGATCGGGTGTCGGAGGTCAACTTCGGCGTGGGTGAGTTCGCGTACAAGCAAGACTGGTTGTCGCACAGGCTCGATGCGTACGGCATCGCCGCCTTCAACCCGAGGACGAGCCGGGGTGTGATGCAGGCGGTGCGTCACATCGGCGGGCGCGGCGTGAAGTCGCCTCTTCGCCACATTCGCAATCGGCTGCGAGACGTCCTTCGCTGAGCCGACGCACGCTCCGATTGGGGGATCCCCGTAGCTCCGACTGTGGCTCAAGTCGAGCTGCGAGGGCTCATTCGCCCGCTGGCGCCGGCCGCTCTTGGCCACCGCGGTTGCGCATTGAGTGCCTCGTCACACTATCGGCAGACAACGCCGGTTCAAACTGTCAAGGCGCTCGAATATCATGAGCAGATGCCTGCACTGAAACGCCTGGCTTACGCGGGGGCAATGGGGGCCTACGCGGGACTCACCGTACCGGTGTGGCTCGCCGGCCGCGCCCGTCACGCGCTCGCGCGCCGCGCCGGAAGGCTTGCCGCGGGCGAGCATCGCGTGGTGCCGGCGGTGGAGGTCGGCGGCGTGGACCTCTCGGCCCTCGTCGACGCGCAGCAGGCGGTGGTCATCAAGGGCCTCACCCGCGGTTGGGATTGCTTCCCCGCGCTCCAGCCCGAAGCCCTGCGCCGGCAGTTCGGTGACCAGTCGCTGAATGTGTTCGTGAACCCGAGTGAGCGCCGCGGGTTCCTTCAGGAGACTGCGCAATCGAGGTGCATGAACTATGCCGACTTCATCGACCGGGTCTTCTTCTCGCCGAGTCCCGATGCGAGGTATTACTCGCGATTCGGGGTGCCGAGTCCGCTCATGATCCCCGATATACTGAGTCTCGGTATCCGCCGTCACCTCGATCACTGCATGGTCTGGATCGGCTCGGCCGGAAATATCACCCCGCTGCACTGCGACCCCTGGCAGGGCTTTCTCGGACAAGCGGTGGGTCGAAAACGAGCCTTTCTGTTCCCGCCCGGGACTTTATTCAACCTCTATCACAAGAGCTTCTTCTGTCGGGACTACAACGCTCGCTCGCCCACGCTCTTGCCCGACGACTTTCGCGATGCCGATCTCCAGGAATTTCCCCTGCTCGCGAGCGCGACGCGGTGGGAGGCGGTGCTCGAGCCCGGTGACGCGCTCTTCATCCCGTCTTGCTGGTGGCACCAAGTGCATTCACTCGACGACTCCGTGTCAGTGCTCTTTCGCTACCGGCATCGGCGCCGGGAGCTGCTTCGGCACCCCGAGGCGCTGTGCCTGCGCTGGGGTAATCTTCGCACCTACTTGTAGGTCTGAGCCACCCGACCTTCGCGATCGTTGGATGTATATTCTGAGACGATATTACCGGGAGACGCGGGATACTCTTCGCTATCACGGCCTCCTCGTCTTACTCTATAAGATCCTCATCAAGTGCGCTTCGCCCTTCGCGCGGGTAGGAATCGATATCCTGTTTTACATGGACTTGAGCGAGCCCCTGTCGGAGAAGCACGCGCGAATAGAGATCGATATTCGCGAGGCGAGCGAAGCAGAGATTGAAAGGTTAGTGAGAGTCCAGTACGGGACCCCGCTACCGCTCGATGCCCGGCTGAGCGACGATGAGGAGTACGAGGAGGCGCTGCGAACCCGTCAGCGCGCGGTTTATCGCGAGCGCTACGCCGAAGACCTTCGCATCGGCGATAAGTGCTTCGTTGCGAGGGTGGGAGAGGAGATCGTTCACATCAACTGGAGCCGTTATCCACGGGCCCATCCGGTGCCCGGATGCGTTTTCGACCTTGCCCCCGACGAGGTCTTCACGACCGATGCGTTCACTCCTGACGAGTGGCGCGGCAAGTCCATTCACACCGCGGTGCTAAACGCGATGCTGCGCTTCGCCCAGGGCCTTGGCCGGCGCAAGGCCTACACCTCGACCGGTCTGGAGGCGACGGGATCGCGCCGCGGGCTGCTGCGGCTCGGCTGGAAGCCGATAGGAACCCTGCTCTACGTGATCCCCCGGCGATTTGGCAGAACCTACCTCATCCGCCTGCAGGGTGACCTCGGGCCGCTGCTGCGTCCGGTCGGACTGCAACCCGACTGAACGGCGCCGGGTCCTCTGGCCCCCGGATCCGGCACTACTCGCGCGCCACAGCGTCCCGCAATCGACTCGTCCCACGCCGCAGTGCCTGGCGCGCGAGATGACGCGATAGCAGCAGCGGCGGCATGCGAATCCAGAGTGAACGCACGTAGAGCGCAAATTCTCCCATCGAGGATCGCCTTCCCTTCGCGCCGGGCACGGCGGGACGCATCACCGAGTCAACCGCCTCATCCATCAGGGCCCGGACCGGGGTGACGGGTGCGTGAGCCGCGGCCGCGCTCTTGACCTCGCTCGGAATGCGGGTGCCGAGTATTCGCTCGGTGTAGCGCAGTGCGTAGTACAGTGCTCGCTGGAGGTTGTGCAGGCGGGCGCGGGCGAGGAGCTCATCCCAGAAGCAAGCTCCATTCCCGAATTGCTCCAGTAGGTCGTGCAGGTCGACGAGGTCTCGCAGCGGTCGCAGGGACTGGTCCGCGAACAGATGGGCTATGCCGTGCAACACCATGTCGGCTGGCCCAAGCACTGCTAGACCGGGCACCGGGAGCGGCTCGGAGGCAGCGATTAGCGCAGCCGCGTCGGGTCGGGCCCGATGGGTGAGGGGCAAGATCGTATGGTGCACATCGAGCTCTCCGCCCCGTTCGCGGTGGCGGAGGGGGGGGATCTCATGGGCCCACGCTCGGTAGTAGTGTTCGTCGTAGGCGCTCAGCTCGCCCCCTTCCCAGCCGGCCGCGAGCAGCGCGGTTTCCACCGCGTCGATGGTGGCCCGCGGGACTAGGATGTCGAGGTCGGCCGATACCCGGCCCCGGGCCGGGGGCAGCCCTGCCATCAGGTACGCAGCGCCTTTGAGGAGGATCACGGGCACCCTGAGATCGGCGAGCGCGCGGCGTACCTGTCCGATCTCGAATCGAAGCCCGGTATGACAGACCGCGGACACCTGGCGTGCGCCGAGCAGCTGGTCTTTCGCCTTCTCGGGAATCTCCGAGACGCATCCCAGCGCTTCGAGCTCCACCGCGAGCCGGGCGAGAACGCCGTAGGCGCGGGCCTGTTTGAGGAGTGTGTTCCACCCTTGCGGCGGGAGTTCGACGACGCTCCCCGGCTCACGCAGAGCGCGAAGCAGTGGCGAGGGCGAGGCGCAGCTACGCTGCCCGGACGGCAGCGACTGCGTCATGGTGAAGTCGCTCGATGCGCTCGATGACTTCGTCGAGGCGGGAATACGAGAGATGATAGATCGGGCACCGGTCAACGAGGTCCGCCAGCGTGTTGAAGCCGACTTCGAGAAGGGCATGATAGTTGACCGATTGGTCGGTCAGCCACTTGAAGCCTTGGGTCTTGTCGACGGTATCGAGCTTCACCGGCGATCGGGGCGAGAACGCGGGCAGGAGCACGAGGGCTGGCTGCGCGGTTTCCGCCACCCGCGCGACGGCATCGCTGGGCGCACGCATGAAGGCCACCGTGCCCTTGGGGGTACCGGGGTAGCGTCGGCTCAAGCGTGCATCCGGGGCAAATTCGCCGATTACATCGATGGACTCGTTCTTCAATGACACCGGCCTCGGATTGGGGAGGGCGCGACCGTCGCGCGCGCCGATGATCGCAAACTCGTCGGACAGCAGCCTCCAGCCGCGCGCAACCAGCGCCGCGCACAGGGTGCTCTTACCGGAGCCCGATTCGGCCGGCAGGATGAGCGCATGACCGTCGCGCTCGACCACCCCGGCGTGCAGGAGCAGATTCGGGCAGTCGCTGATCGCGAGGCACCAGTTGAGCATCGACTCCAGCATCGGAAACGCGAGGCGTCCGGGTAGGGGCTGGAAGTACGTGCAGCCGTCTAGATAGGCCTGGGCCTTGGGTCGAAAATATCGCCGCCACCGCGATGAAAACGCGATGTCAATGCAGCCGTCGTCGATGCCGGGCGGATCCTCGATCGGATAACCGCCATAGATGCCCGTGAACTCGTCGACGAAAGTCTGAATGTTGGAGCGGATCCGCACCGTGAGCGCTCCGGTGCTCAGATTGATTCCGGTGCCGCGCAGGCGCCGCGCCAGTTGATTCTCAGGGATATCCCCGACTAGCATTCGTGAGCGGGCTCGATTAACCCCAGCTGGTCTAGCTCCCCCAGTATAGTGTCCAGATTCGCTCTGAGCTTGGCGTCGTTCTCGACCTCGAGAAAATCCGCGAGGCGCTCGCCGAGGACTCGCGTGGAGACCGGGCCGGCGAGGATGCCTATGAGCACCTCGCCCGCCACGATGCCGATGAGATGGGTGCTGCCGGAAGAGGGATTGAAGACCACGTACTCGCCATCCCAGCATCGGTAGCGGAGCCGCCCTTGGCCGCCAACGCGCCAGTCGAGGTCGTCTGCGAACTCCGGCAACCTGCCGTCCACCGAGTCAGAGCTGTGAAGAACCGTGAGTTACTGGGTGCCTAGAGGCGCACGCAAGCGTTTGCCGCTACGTCACTGCTTCTGGATTATCATTCCGACCGACATGCACACCGAGGGGATCACCTTTCGCTTGTCGCCGTCAATGAGGCAGAGCACGCTCGTGATCTGCTTCTTCCCGTCGTATTGAGCGCGGGCGCTCGGGTGGTGCAGCGTCACGACGACAGCGGCCGAGCCGGCGGCCCCGGTTTTCATGAAGCGTCGGCGCGCCCGGCGGCGCTTCTTCTCCGCGGTGGAGGCCGAACTCCCCGCGGCTGACGAGGAGGTCGCGTTTTCCTCGCGATGTCGCGGTGCGTTCGGTGCTTCGTCGTCGTGGGCCATGATGAAGTGTCTTAACTCTTCGGTCAGTCGCGCTTATTGTACGCGTTTTCGATTCCACCCGACTGTGAAAACGCCCGCATTTCGTCTCGCCTGTTGGCCGGCGTACGGCACCATTGTCCGGACCGGACGGGACACACTATTCGAGTGTCAATAAGCATAACTCGTGCCAGATCTGGTGTGGCCCATATAAGTCAATGACTTATAGCGTGAGCCGTCCCGCTCGGCCCCGGCTTGCGAGGGGGGGTGTGTAAGAAATGTCGACAGTATAGGCGCCGCGGACGTCCGGCAAACCGCGCTGCGGACGCCGGGATTGCCCCAAAGTGAGCCAGCCTGCGAAGCAACCCGATGCAATTCATTGGGTTACGCTCCAGGGGATCGAGTGGGTCGATGTGTAAAGAATTCCGACGCCGGTCTTCCCGGCGCCTCGCGGTCCAGAATCGCTCGCTGAATCGACGCCAGCGTCTGGCTGGGAGAACGGCCATGGGCTCCCCGGTGCGGCGCAGTTGGCGTTTCCGGGTGCTCGGAGCGGGGGCGGTGGCGTTCTCGGCTGGCGAGGGGGTATGCTTTCGATGGGTCGGCGCCGGAGGATGAAATGAATGGATTTTTCTGGAGGTTGGGTGATGTGGCAGGCGTGGCGGGGCTTATCATGTGTTTGCTCTCGGGTGCCGCGCGCCTTTTCGGTCATTATTTCGCGTTCGGGCTCGAGTCGAACTCGGTTTTTCTGGCCGGGGTCGGGATCATGGTGGCGGCGTGCCTGGCCAAGTTGCACTCGCTGCGTCCTTCGCGATGAACGTCAGGTCGTACCCGGCGGATTTGTCGGAACTTCTTACACTGCCCTGGATGGCGTTAACTCTCTGATCAAAAAGGCGAAACGCGTAAGACTCAGTCGCGATGGGTACGTATTTCCGAGCTTGGGCCGAGAACCCGCCCCCAAAGTGTCGAAACATTTTACACTCGCTCCCAGGTTACCGCGTCAGCCGGGTCTGTCGATGCGCTAAGCGACTATTTGCAAAGAGATATTAATTCTTGGCGCGATTCTTGCCTGTTTATAGCTCGATGCAGGACACCTGAGGTGAGCCAGGCCGCTTGTGCCATGACCGCGAGTAATGCCTAAAACCCGGAAACCCATGCCTAGACAGCTCAGAATCGCAATCCTCCCCGCCTTCGCCCTCGCCTGCGCGGCCGTCCTTTCGACTCCGGCCGGGGCGTTCACCCGCGAATGGGTGAACCTTGGCGACCACCCTGACTGGTGCTATCCGCAAAAAGACGAGCCCAAGTGCAACCAGGTCGGGCCGAGCTACGGCATGATCATCGCGGGTGTGCTGCCGGTGGACGACGTGGACAGCCTGAACCTGGACAAGAGGACCCAGGACTTCAGCTGGAGCTTCGACTGGGCGGCAAACAACGAGCGCCTCGGCGCGGCCGGGATGAGCCTGATTGCCGAAACGGATCGGCTCACCCTCACTTACACCGACGCCGACCCCATTTACGGGGAGAGCATCACCATCCAGGGCAAGGTGGTCGGCGGCCTGCACACCGACGGTGACGCCGACTGGTCGGAGTGGGGGGTCTGGACTTTCGATGTCGTTTACCACGGCTCGCTGCACGAGGGCGTATATGAGGACGATATTTCGCTCTATGGAGACGGGCAGTACGGGGCTCACAAGACGAGGAATGAGCGTAAGGAGAACATAGAGGACGTCGAGAAAGGGGATTTGCCGCCCCGCCACGCCGAGCTGCTCGGCGTGCTCGACGATACGAGCGCGGAGCTCATCGAGCTCTACGTCGACAAGCTGGACCACGGTGGGGAGGTGCTCGACTCGGTCGGGCCTACCACGCTTAGCGCGAATCTGAGTGCGGACAGCACGGTGTGCGTTAGCAATGACTGCGCGTCGTCTACGCTTGTGCTATGGAACGCGGGGGATGCGTTCCAGCTCTCGGCCGAAGACGGCAGCGTCACCAAGGATTTCATCGAGAAGGTGCTGATGAATCCCTCTGGCGCGGCGGGGGAGTTTAACGACACATACTTTCAGTTCGATGCGAGCGGGGACCTCTACAATTGCGGCACCAAGGACGTCATCACCGGCGAGCAGTTCAACGAGATCCAGGGCCAGTTCCCCGCCCACGACGACTGCTCGCGGTACGTGGGTATCGGCGGCGTCGAGGCGACGGTGCATCCCGTGATGGGAATGTCGGCAAGTATGCTGGCTGCCCAGGACCGGGACTTGAGGGGCGGTTTTCTTATGACCTCCAATAACCTGCCGAGATCCATCCCGGAGCCAGGTACCCTGGCCTTGTTTGGGCTTGGTCTCCTTGGCCTGAGCTACGTCGCGCGCCAGCGCGCACACGAGGGCTGAGCCCGCTCCTCTTTCCGACCCCGGCCCGCCGCGTCGACCGGCTGCGCTCGCTCGGGCGGATCTGCGCCGAGCGCGCCAGATTGACCGCGAAGTGTGCTGTGACTGACTCAAGACGCTAGTTCTTGTCGAGCGTTTTGAGAATCCAGTGCCCGTGCGGTGGTGATATGGGCAAGCCCCCTCAGCCCTTGAGCTCGAGTAGCAGAGCGCGAGCGTCGCGCGCTTCCTCAAAATCCTCTCCGGACTGAAGTGCCCGCTCGAGCTCGCGCCGTGCCTCCTGCGTTCGGCCGAGTCGGCTCAACGCGACCGCGAGGTGGTACCGCACCCGCGGGTCGTTCGCGAGCCGGGAATGGGCCTCGCGCAGAAAGGTGAGCCCGCGCTCGGGCTGATCGCGCTTGACCAGCAGCCACCCGAGCGTGTCCAGCACCGCGGCGTCAGTCGGGGCGAGGCTGTGGGCCCGCTCGGCGTACTCGAGTGCTCTTGCATCTCCGATTGCGAAGTAGAGCAGGGCCAGATTGTTTAGGACCACCGCATCGCCCGGCGACGCCGCGAGCAGGATCTCATTCTGTTTGATGGCGGCGCGCGCGTCCCCCGATGCCATGAGACCGCTGGCAAGGGCTCGGCGCGCCACCGGGTCCGAGGGGTGGGTCTCGACCCATTTGCCGAGGGAAGCGAGGGCAACCGCCCGCTCGCCGGCGCGCCACCGGGCCTGAAAAAGCCGCACCGCCCCGGCCGGCGTGGGCTCCTTCGCCTGGGCCGAGGCGTAGGCCGTCGCCGCCTCTGCGAAGCGACCCTGGTGGCTCAGAACGTCGCCCTGCAGCACCTCCCCGATCGAGAGCGCGGGGTGATCCCGCGCCAGGGCCTCGGCGAGCTGTAACGCCTCATCATATTTCCTGAGTCCGGCCTCCACCTCGACCAGCGCGGCCCGCGCCGGCAGATAGTCCGGATCGGCCTGCAGGGCTTGCACCAGCGACCAGCGTGCGTGCTCGGGGTCGTTCACTCGCATCTGAAATTGCGAGATCCGGTATAGGGCGGCAGGGGAGTTCGGGACCAGCTCCGACATCCGCTTGAACGTGACCCGGGCCCGGTCCACCTCGCCGCGTGCGACTTCCACCCGGCCGACCGCGGTGAGGACGTCGAGGTTGTTGGGTTGGCGGGACTCCAGCTCCTGCGCGACCTCAAGAGCCTTCGAGGTCTCCCCGGCGCGCAGATACAGGTCAAGGAGGCCAAGCTGTCTGCGAATCGACTCGCGGTCGAGGTCGCGTGATTTCTCGAGCCACCGGATTGCATCCGGAAGTCGTTCCTCGCGCTCGGCAATGCGTGCGAGCTCGTCCATCGCGCGAGTCTCCTCGGGATCGCGTTCGAGCAGTGCCTCGAGGCGCACCTTCGCGCCATCGAGCCGGCCTTGCCCTAGGTCTAGCTTTGCGAGATTGAGCTGGGCGGTGTTGTACCGCGGGTCGATCTGAAGCGCGCGCTCGAGGGTCGCCCTGGCTGCTGCCAAGTCGCCGTTACCCAGCTGGGCCGAGGCAAGCAGGTTGAGGGCGGTGGGGTTGTCCGGCTCAAGGGCGCTGAACTGGCTGAGCGAGCGCTCGGCGGCCCCGTACTCCGCCCGCCGCAAGTGCATGAGGCCCAGCAGGATCTGGGCCCGCGTCTCGGTGGCGTTGGTCTTTACGGCGGCGTCGAGGTCTGCGATCGCCGCTTCGCGCTCGCCAGCGGCGAGGCGGCTGAAGGCGAGCTCGGTGCGAAGGGCGCTGCGATTCGGAGCGAGATCCACCGCCCGCTCAAAGCTCGTGCTGGCGGCGTCGTACTCACCGCGCTTCATGGAGATGCTGCCCTCGAGCGCGTAGAGCACCGGGTCGTTGGGGGTGAAGAGGAAGGCCGGCTCGAGTACCTCGGCCGCGCCCACGAGGTCGTTCTTCTCGATCAGAATGCTGCCGAGCAGCTTGCGCGCGGTGGTGTTCTCGGGGTTGAGTAGGCTGAAGCGCTTGAGCTGCTGGTAGGCCTCCTCGAAGTTGCCCCGCCCGTAACGGATGATTCCGGAGAGCAGAAGCGTCGGTGGATCCGACTCGATGAATTGGTCACCCAGGATCCGAAGCGCGAGGTCCGCCTCGCGCAGTGCCTCCCGTGCTCCTGTGTCGTCGCCGGCCCGGGCAAGCACCAGCGAGTATAGGTAGGAGGCCTGAGGGTCGTGCTTAGCGAGCTCCCGCACGAGTTTGAGGTCCTCGCCCGCGGCCGCGTCTCGGTCGAGGTCGATGAGCACTGCGGCCCGCGCGGTGCGCGCGGGCAGGTGCAGCGGCGCGAGCTCGATTACCCGGTCGTAGTTGGCGACTGCGGCCTCAAAATTGCCCTGGATCCGGTCTATTTCGCCCTTCAGCATCCAGGCGTCGGTGCTCATCGGAGCACGCTCTGCGGCCGTGTCGGCGAGCGTCCCCGCCTCCTTGACCTTGGCCCGTCGCAGCAGCACGTCGGCTTGTCCGAGCAGGGCGTCGACGTCGCCGGGGTCCAGCTCTGCCGCAAGCGTGAATGCCTCTTCCGCGTCATCAAGCCAATTGAGCTTGAGGGCGGCGCGGCCCCGGAAGGTGAGCACCTTGGACTCGGCCGCCGCCCGCAAGCCCGTGGGCTTGACGACGTCGAGCAGCACCTGGAACTTGCGCTGCATCAGCAGGGCGTTCGCGAGCGCTGGGAGGACCAGGTTGGGGTCCGCGCCCGCGCTCTGCGCGAGGCGAAGCTCCTTCTCGGCCGCGAACCCCTTTCCCGCCAGCAGGTACAGCTTGCCGAGCAGGATCCGCGCCGGTGGGTAATTGGGGTCGAACTGGAGTGCGCGCTTGAGCTGGATCTCGGCCGCGTCAGGATCGCCCTCGCTGAAACGCACGAGGGCATCCTCGTAGAGCCCCGAGGCGGTCTCGGCTGGTGCCGGTCGTGGTCCGAGCAGGCTGAGCCCGAGCAGCAGCGCGGTTACGAGATGCGTGCATCGGGCAGCTCGCGATCGCGTCGGGTGCATTTGGTATCTCCGTAGTTCCAACTCTCTAGTGTAATCAATTGCGCCCGCCCGGGTGAACGACGGCTCCTCACCCGCAGCCCTCCACTCTCCCCGGCGGAGACCAAGCGCTTGGCTCATTCATATGGCGGGGCATCCCCAGCCGGCGAGCGTGCTCGATTCGGATTCGCGGGCTAAGCTACTACCCTTGATTCATCGAGCGCCGTTCAACTGACCGTTGAGGAGCCGTTGCCAAGCGGGGCTCAAGCTGCCGTCCAGTCGGTAGCGGCGGCAAAGGCCTGCGCGGCTCGAAGGACGGTCGACTCATGCCAGTGCCGCCCGATCAGCATCATCCCGATGGGAAGATCGTCCGCCAGACCGCAGGGAACGCTTAGCGCCGGATGTCCGCTCGCATCCAATGGGCCGGTGTTAGTGTCGATGCGGTCGCGGGCCCGCGCGACCGTATCCTCGAATGAGCATCCCGGTGAAGGGAGTCGGGTCGCTCGAAACGGCACCGTAGGCATGAGCAGCACGTCGAACTCGCGCAACGCGGCGCTGTAGGCCTCGCGCAACCGGGGCCGCAACCTTTGCGCCTTCGCGTAGTAGCGTCGCTGATTACCTCGCTGGACGTGCTCGGCCATGAGCAGATTCAGCTTGCCGGTCTCGGCGAGGTCGTTCGGGCGCGAACCTAACCCACGAGAAAAGGCGTTCAGCAGGTCCACCGGATAAAGGCCCTGCCAGTTGAAAGCCATGCCGTGGCCCCGGAACATCAGGTCCGTCGATCCCTCCAGCAGGATCGTTGCCCAGATGGCGTAGCCGCTTCGGTGCATTGGGATCGAGACCCTGGCCACCGCAGCGCCGAGTTTGCGGAAGCGCTCGGCCGCTTCGCGAACTGTGGCATCGACCACCGGCTCACTCTCGGGATGCCCGAAGCCTTCGTCGACGACCCCGATGCGAAGACCGCGGGCGTCCGCGTTGCGAACCGCGCCGACGTAATCATCGGTCCGAAGCTCGACCTGCCGTGGGTCGAGACCGTCGCTACCGGCGATGACGGCAAGCAGGCATGCGATGTCGCCCACGCTGCGCCCCATGGGTCCGCAGTGGTCGAGGGTGAGCTCGAGCGGAAATATTCCGGTGTACGGAACGAGCCCGTAGGTCGGCTTGAGGCCGTAGACTCCCGACCAGCTCGCGGGAATTCGAATCGACCCGCCCTGATCGCAGCCGAGCGCGAGGTCCGCATCCCCGCACGCGAGCACGGCGGCGCTACCGCACGACGAGCCGCCGCTGGAGTGGGTGGGCCGTCGGGGGTTGCGCACCGCACCGGTCTTGGCGGTGTGGCTCGAGCCGGACAGGCATAGGTCCTCGCAGGCCGCTTTGCCGACAATGGTCCCGCCCGCGTCGAGGATACGCATGACTACGGTCGCGTCGACCGCGGGAGCGTAGCCCTCAAGCAGACGGGATCCGTTCATCATCGGGACTCCCGCGACGCAGATGTTGTCCTTGACCGCGACCCGCTTACCCCGGAGAGGACCATCTGCCGCCCCGACGATCTCGGTCCTCCAGCACCAGGCGTTGTAGGGGTTTTCGGCCTTGCTCGGCCGATGGCCCGGGTCGCGAGGATTCGTCGCCGGCGCGATCGGCTCAGGAAGCTGGTCAAGGTCGTCGTAGGAGCGCTTCATGTCGGCCATGAAGATGAGCATCGCGTCGACCTCGTGAGAGGTAAGGTGCAGCCCGTAGTCATCCGCGATTCGAAGGACTTGTTTGGCTTCAGGAACTTCGACGCTCATCGAGGCCTCTCCTTGCCGTTGCGGGGAGAGCAGCGAGTCAGATCGCGAGGTAGGCGCGCACGATCGACTCGTCGTGAATCTCCGCCGGTGCAATCTCGGTAACGATCTTACCCTTGTTCATCACATAGATTCGGGACGACAGTGCGGCCACCATCTCGACATTGTGCTCCACCAGGAGCATGGGCAGCCCGGTTGCCGCATTTATCGCGCGTAGCTGCTGCGCAATCTCGTCGACGATGCTCGGCTGGACGCCGGCCAGCGGCTCATCGAGCAGGAGCATGCTGGGGTTGCCGACGAGCGCTCGACCAAGCGCGAGCATTTGCTGCTCGCCACCCGAGAGGGTTGCTCCACGTTGACGTCGGCACTGTCTGAGGCGCGGGAACTGGAGGAAAGTCGCCTCGATTCGCTCTCGGCCACGCATGCGATCGAGATCGGCGCCGACCAAGAGGTTCTCGTAAACCGTGAGATCCGCGAATATCAAGCGACCCTGGGGCACATAGCCGAGACCGCGCCGGGCGCGACGATAGGCCGGGAGGGAAGCGATGTCCTTGCCGTCGAGCGAGAGAGTTCCCGAGCGGATCGGAAGCAATCCCATGATCGCTTTGATCAATGTGGTCTTGCCGGCTGCATTGCGCCCGATCACGGCAACGATCTCGCCGTCATTCACCTCGAGGTTGATGCCGTGCAGCACCGGCGTGGCGCCATAGGATACGCTCAAGTCATGGACGCTGAGCATCGCCGCGCACCTTCTTCCCGAGATAAATATCCCGCACCCGCACATCGCCTTCGATCTCCGACATCGTACCCTCGGCGAAGACCTTCCCTTCGTGCATGACCGTGACCCCCCGGGCGATGCGGCGCACGAAATCCATGTTGTGCTCAACGACGATCAGGGCCGAACGCGCGATCAGTTTTTCGATCAAATTCACCGTGCGGTCTATCTCTTTCGGGCTCATCCCCGCAGTGGGCTCATCGAGCAAGATGAGCGCGGGGTCGGCGATGCTCGCCATGCCGATTTCGAGCCGCTGCTTCTCGCCGTGCGAGAGCCAGGCGGCCGGCTCTCGCTCGCGCCCCTCGAATCCAATGAATTCGAGCATTCGCCGCGCGCGGCGCTGCCCGCGCGCGAAGCCGAACCGACGCTCGGCCGCAAGGTGGAGATTCTGCAATACGGAAAGGGGCTCGAAGATGCTCGGCACCTGGTACTTGATGCTGATGCCGAGGCATGCGATGCGAAACGCGTCTAGGCGGGTGATGTCCCGGCCCTGAAAGCGGATGCTGCCCGCATCGGGCCTCAGTCCACCGGTAAGTATCTTGAAGAAGGTGGACTTGCCGGCGCCGTTGGGGCCGATCAGGCAGCGCAGCTCGCCTCGCTCGATCTCGAGGCTGAGGTCCACGGCTCGCAGGCCGCCGAAATTCCGCCTTAAGCCGGTGACCGACAAGATGGGGTCTGACATCGACTAGAAGAGGCAGACTTCGGCCTGTCGGCAGGCGACCTTAAGAACGAAAAAAGTGCCCACTGCCGGAAACAGCACGAGCCACCCGATCAGGGGTCGGCGCGCGAGCTGGCGCAGTAGCGGTGGCGTGATCCCCTCCTTCAAGATGAGGACCGTGCAGATCAGCACGACTCCTGGAACGAGGATCGGGGCCTGTTGGGCCATCCGCCCGGCGATCTCCAGGAGCATCCCGGGAAGCGTCGAGGTGTCGGTCGTGCCCGTACCGCCGGCCGCGAGCCCGCCGAGGTAGCTCGTCAAGTAGTTGATTGCGACCGCGCCGACGAATCCGCCTAGCAGCGTGAGTCGACCGCCGAGCAACACGGCCACGACGACGCTTGCGGCGAAAGTCAGGTTGAAGACGTCCGGGTTGACGAATCGCCCCCAGCTGGCGAACAGCACCCCGGCGATGCCCGCCATGGCGCCGGCCAGCGTGAACATCGCGAGCTTGTAGAGCCGGATGTCGTAGCCGAGGCTGACTGCCCTGGCCTCGTTCTCACGTATTGCCACTGCGACGCGCCCGAGCCGAGTCCTTAACAGTAACGACGCAAAGAGGAATACGCCGACGCAAGTGCCGAGCACCAGGTAGTACCCGGACACGTTCGTGCGGTTAATCCGGAACGCGAATGGCTCGCTCATTCCGGGCACCGGCAGCGTGATAGGTGGAATCTGGAAATTGGCGATGTTCCCGCTCGTCGAGCCCTGTCCGAAAAGACCGTTGAAGCCACCCAGCCTCGCAACCCCGATCACCCATTCGTCTCCCGCAGTGGACACCGCGAAGGAGTAGAGCACGAGGCTGAGAACGAGAACGACGATCGAGGCATAGACATCGGATAGGCGCCCGTAGAACATAAAATACGCGAAGAATAGCGACAGTAGCGCGGGTGTCCCAATTCCACCGAGCACAGCAAGACCGGTGTTGCCGCTCGGGCCAATGACGTTCAGGGCGATGATCCCGTAAGCGTAGGCGCCGACGCCGAAGAACGCGTTCTGCCCGAAGCTTATTATTCCGGCGTACCCCCAAATGAAATTCAGCGACATCGCCAATAGGCCGTAGATCAGGAAAAGCGCCAGTGAGCTGGCGGCATAAGGATTGAATCCGTAGGGCACCAGCAGGAGGGGCACCAGGACCACGGCGCCGACCAGCAGCCCGGCCGGGCGGGATGTATACAGCGCCTCCGTCCGGCCAGTGCGCCGCTCGAGGTGAGCGGCGATGGTGCCTTTCACCGGCGCCCCCCGTTCCCGGTAAGGCCTTGCGGCATCAGCCGCAGGAGCACGATTGCGAACAGGAACAGGGCCATCTGACCGTAGAAGGCGGAGCCACCGATCGTGATCGTGCACGGCGGCGGCGTGCAGAAACCCGAGGTCTCGATCTGTAGCAGCGGAAAGCGTGCGGCCAGGGCCTCAATTGTGCCGAGTATCGATGCGGAGGACGCGGTGCCGAGAAGCGCCACGGGCCCTCCGACGATTACGGTAATGAACGCGCGGGCTATATAAAGAATTCCCATGGTCGGAACCACGCTAATCATGGGAGCGAGTATTGCGCCGGCCGCACCGGCCAGAGCGGCGCCGAGTCCGAAGGTGAGCATGAACATCCGCGAGGTGTTCACACCGAGCGCGGCCGCCATCTCCGGGTTCGCAATCGTCGCGCGTGCCCGTCGCCCGAAAGGTGTGTAGCGAAACAAAAGGTACACCGCGGCCATCATGGCCACCGCCGCGAGCGACATGACGATGCGGTATTCGGCGTACTGGTAACGGCCGATCGTGAAGTGACCGAGCGCATAGGGCAGCCCGTAAGTGACCGGGCCGAAGATCACGGTGATGATGCCGATCAGAACGAGGCTTACCCCCCAGGTCGCGAGCATCGCATCGAGCGGGCGCCCGTAGAGGTGGCGGATTACCAGACGCTCGATCGCCACTCCCACGATCGCCGCCACGCAAGGTGCGAGCAGCATTCCGACCCATAGCGGCAAGTTCCCGAAACGCACCGCCGCGAGCGTCGTGAAAGCGCCGATCGTGAAGAACTCACCTTGGGCGAGGTTGACGATGCGCATCATCCCGAAGATTACCGCGAGACCGAGCGCGAGCAGCGCCAGAATCGTCGCCGAGTTGAGGATCTCGAGTAGAACGATGACCGCAGTGTCTAACGGCATCATGCCGGCTTTAATCGACTGGTCGGAAAGGTTGACCCCTACGTCCTCGCCGGCATCGCCACCCCCCCGAACCTAAAGGAGGCACATCGGGGAGGGATGGATGCGAATGAGTTACAGCGTCACCGAAATCTTCCATTTCGGACCGGCTTTCCAAGACCTCGCTGCCGCACCGGGGTGTCGACCGCTCCTCACTCCGGCTGGTACTGGGTGTGC
>JBFHLI010000022.1:0-21371 GCA_041594935.1 Gammaproteobacteria bacterium
CGAGTGGGCCCTCGCCCACGTTGATCGGGCGACGGTGCTCGGCGTGAGCTTCGACGAGGGCAAAGCGATCTATCTGTGGCTCGGGCTCGAGGGCTCGAGGGAACCGCGTTACTACGTGCTTCCCTGGCAGCCGGCGCTGGCTGGCAAGCTCCAGGAGGGAGTGACGGCGGCGATCGGGGAGAGCGCCAGTGTCGCCATCGAGCACCCGTTCTCCGAGACCGACCTCGCCGGGCTCGCCGCGCTCAACGTGGAACTGGTGAGGCCGCCCGGGTTACCGCCCAAGCAACCGCCAGTCCGGGCGCGGGTATTCAACCCCGGCGCCGGGCGCTATTGAACCGGCTCGTGACATGAAAGATCGAACCCTACCCGACTATGAGGGCGGAAGCATCGTCAATCTGATGTCGTCGCTACTGAACGCGCTCGGGGGGCACAGCCGCTACCCCCCGCTGCGCGGCATGGACCTCGCAGCGCTCTCACCCGAGCGGCACGTGGTGCTGCTCGTGGTGGACGGGCTTGGCGACGGACATCTGCGCGCGAGCCCTACGGCACCAACGCTCAACCGGCACCGTGAGCAGCGCATCACCTCGGTGTTCCCCACCACTACCGCCAGCGCGATCACCACCTTCATGACCGGCCTTGCGCCGCAGCATCACGCCCTCGTGGGATGGTTCCTGTACTTCAAGGAGATCGGCTGCGTTGCGAGCCCGCTGCCGTTTCGTCCGCGGATCGGGGGCGGACTGCTGAGCGAGGCCGGGATCATGCCCACCGACCTGTTCGACCACCGCTCGGCGTTCGACTCGCTCGAGGCAAAGGTCTATTCGGTGCCCCCCGAGCGCATCGCTCACACCCCGTTCAACGCGCACCACTGCGGGCGGGCGGTGACCCGGCCCTACGCTTCACTTCCGGCGATGTTCGAGACCATCGCCCGCACGCTGCGCCAGGCCCGAGAGCGCAGCTACGTTTATGCGTATTACCCAGAGATCGATGCCCTCGGCCATCAGTTCGGCATCGGCAGCGAGGAGGTGGCCGCCCACCTCGGAGAGCTCGATCGCACCTTCGACCGGTTCCTCGGCGAGATCGCGGGCACTGGAACCACGGTGCTGGTGACCGCGGACCACGGGTTCGTCGATCCGCCCCCGGACCGGCGCCTCGACCTCGCCGCCCACCCCGAGCTTACCAGTGCGCTCCTGCTGCCGCCTTGCGGCGAGCCCCGGGTCGCCTACTGCTACGTATCGCGCGGGCGGACGGCCGCCTTCGAGCGCTACGTGGAGCACGCGCTCGGGGACTGGGTGGAGCTGATACCGAGCCACGATCTCATTCGCCAGGGCTACTTCGGGCCCGGCGACCCTCATCCCCGGCTCTGGGACCGGGTCGGCGACTACGCGCTCATCGCCCGGGGCGACGCCATGATCACGAGCACGCTCCCCGGCGAGGCGCGCTACGAGCTGCGCGGGGTGCACGGGGGCTTGAGTGAAGCAGAGATGTATGTACCCCTTTGCATCGTTCGGGCTTAGCCGCCGGCCGATGCGCCCGACCCGCAAGAGTCCCACTCGTCAGCCGTTGGCGTCGCACCACCCTTGTTTCTGTGGTCACGCCAATCATAATGAATCCACCGACGAATTCCGCCGTTAGGACGACGTGATGTACAAGCTCTACTGGTCCGCCGGGTCCGGCGCGTTCGCGGTCGAGGCCACCCTGCTCGAGGCCGCCGCGGAGTACGAACGCATCGAGATCGATCTCGACCGCGACGAGCACACCGCACCCGCCTTCCTCGCCGTCAACCCGCGCGGTCAAGTGCCGGTCCTGGTCCTCCCCGATCAGACCGTGGTGACCGAGACGGCCGCGATGGTGCTACACATCGCTGACATCCACCCATGGGCAAACCTACTTCCACCGCCGGGCGATCCGGACCGCGCGCGCGCCTATCGGTGGCTGATGTTCGCGGTGAGCAACTTCTACGAAACGGATCTGCGATTCACCTACCCGGAGCGTTTCACCGACGAGCCCGGCTGCGCCGAGTCGGTGCGGCGCAAGGCGATCGACGAGTTCGACCGCGGTTGGGACATCGCCGAGGCAACGACGCGGCCCGGGCCCTATCTGCTCGGCGAGCTGTTCTGCGTCACCGACCTCTACTTCACGATGGTGGCCCACTGGCACCCCGAGAGCACACGACTCTTCGAGCGCTGCCCGCGCATCGCGGGGCTGTGTGATGCGGTGCGGGCGCGCGCGGCGGTGAAACAGATCTGGAACCAGCACTTCGGCCCTTAGCCCCCATGTTGCACCAAGGCGCCGCGCCGCTATGCGTCAAGTTTCTGAGCAGTGGGAGAGAAATGTCCGTTTCCGGTAACCTCGGGTCCGTGCACTTCGCCGCCGCGGCGAGGCTACCCGGACGCTGGCTCGGCTACGCGGGTCTGGCACTTGGGCTTCGCGCAAGAGATAGCTACAGCTATCTCTTGCGCTCCAGCCCGGCGTCCAATCCCACCTATCCGTCGCCATCGCCCCGGGTCCTTGGTGCAAACATAGAGGCTACCCCCGCGCACCGATGACGCTCACCGCGCGCGATCGGCGCCGCAATCTGATCGCGGTCATGGCCTCTCTTGCGGTCGCGTCGCTCATTCACGGCCTCACCCTCCCGCTCCTCTCGCTGGTACTGAACAAGGCGGGCGTCGACCCGACCCTGATCGGTCTGAGCGCCGCGGCCCAGTACCTCTCGGTCTTCGTGGTAGCGCCGTTCACCGCACGCCTGCTCGGCTCGGTGGGACCGGTCAAGCTCATGCTCTGGTCCACGCTCAGCACGGCAGTGCTGTTCATCATGCTGCCGCTGTACATCGACTTTCTGGCCTGGTTCGTCCTGCGCTTCCTCATCGGGATAGCGCTGAGCTTTCTGTGGATCTCGGGAGAGGCGCTGATTAACCACGTGGCCGAGGAGCACACCCGCGGACGGGTCGTCGCCGTCTACACCATGGTGGCCGCGGGCGGCTTTGCGCTGGGGCCCATCGTGCTCACTCTCACCGGCAGCGACGGCTGGCTGCCCTTCGTCATCGCCACCGTGCTGATGGCGCTCGCAGCCGGGCCGATGTGGCTCGTCACCGACGACGCCCCGCGGATCGAGGGCCGACCGTCGGCGAGCCTGCCGCGCTACGTTCTGCTCGCGCCGGTGTCGATGTTCGTGTACCTCGCGTTCTCGGCCGCCGACAGCCTCCTGCTGACCTTGTTACCGCTGTACGCCCTGCAAGCGGGGCTCAGCGAGGCGGTGGGAGT
Organism: Gammaproteobacteria bacterium; assembly: GCA_041594935.1. Lineage (GTDB taxonomy): Bacteria > Pseudomonadota > Gammaproteobacteria > HK1 > HK1 > JBFHLI01. Next base: position 3,262 of record JBFHLI010000022.1, read on the forward strand.
AAGTCTGCTCACGGTCATGGCGGTCGGTGCAATCGCCTGCCAGCCGCCGGTTGGGTGGCTCGCGGACCGGTTCGACCGGCGCCTGCTCACCGTCGCATTGCTGCTCTTGCTGCTGGCGTCGAGCGCGTCGCTCCCGTTCGTGATTGAAAGCACGCCCTACAACGCGGTGTTCATGTTCATGTTCGGGGGCGGGCTCGGGGGGCTCTACACCGTGTCAATGGTGCTGCTGGGGGAACGCTTCAAAGGGGGTGACCTGAGCGCGGCCGCCACGGTATTCAGCACCATGTTCTGCCTAGGAGCGATGATAGGTCCGGCGATCGGCGGCTTCGGCCTCGAACGGCTCGGCGGCCACGGGGTGCCGGTGGTGCTCGGGACAATCTTCCTGCTGAGCTTGGCGCTCCCGATGCTGAGCTGGCATCGCCAGCGGCGTGCGCCATAGGCGGCTTCACACTCGAGCGGTCGAGGGTCCCGGGCCGGCTGAACCTACGCCGCTCGGCGTGGTGCTGAATGTTTCCATCGCCGGCATTCAGTAACTATCAATGATTCAGTAGCTTGACGAGTTTTTTTCATTTGTTTTATGAGCTTTAGGATCGACCCCGCTCCCGACCGCGCCTCGCCCCCCGGCGCCTCGAGCGTGCTACCCGCGCCCGGCGCACCGCCACAATCGCCCCGGGGCCGGAATCCCGGGCGGTCGACTCGAACTCCGCGGTGCCGGCGAGAAATCCGAGCACGTCGGCGCCGACGGACCCATCGGCATCCGGCCACGGCACCCGCGGGCGATTGCCGAGGACCACCAGCCATCCGCCGACCGCGATCAGACCGAGCGCGGCGCGCAGCGTTTCCACTCGACCGGGGACCTCGTCGAACACCGCGCATTGAATTTCGTGGGAACGGATGTCGTTGAAGAACTCGAGCGGATCCTGGCGGTGAATCGCCACGCGGATGTCGTCGCCGACGTGCCGTCGCGCCGGTTCGACCGCGGCCGGATCGGTCACCAACGTGATCAGCCGACTGGTGATATCCATGCCCTCGAGCAGCCACAGGCTCAGGCCGGGCGACCCGCTGCCGGACTGCAGGAAGACTCCGCCGGGCTTCGAGGCGGCCAGCACACGAAGAAACGCCCCGACGTGATGGTCGAGGTCCGTGGCCCCGGCGTCCGCTCCGAGCTTCGAGAGGGCGGACGGCGGCTCGTGCATGTCGGTTCGTCTCGCCATGGTGTACGCAAGCTAGTGTACTGTGCCGCAAATAACTTACAGTTCTCGACGGCTCCCGAGCAACGCGAACGAGACCTGCAGTTAGCCGCCAGATGACGCGACCCTGCCCCCCGATTTGCGGCCGCGATTGTCTCCGGACAATGGGGACGTCTCACTCGCGCGCGAGGCCCCTCGCTTCTCCCGCCCCACACGGCATGCCTTCCAAGGCCTCGGTACCGCAAGTGACTCGCCCACGTCGGGCGCTGCCGCGTCGCCGGCCTGCCTCTCGTCTATTGATCGCTGCGGCCGGGCCCGCTCTTCGCGTCGTTCGGAGACCCGCAAGACCGCCGAGACTTCGCGGCCCGGTTCTTGAAGTAAACACTAGCCTAACGCCCCGCAAGACACTTACGTCGCTACGCGGCTCGACCAGCCTTCGGGCCGCTGCGAGCGCTCATCGAGCTGCTATCCTCAATGAATGGCTGATAAAGCCAGGCGTGGTAATACCAGATGAAGACCGACGAGAACACGCTCGAGCCCGAGTGGTCGTTAGCGGGCCGGCCCGCGAAATCCGCCGCCCGCGACCGGCACCACGATTCAGCGCATGAAGAGCCAACCCTGCTCGTCACCGCCGGCCCGTGCGCCGGCCGTCGACTGATCCTCGCCGAGCTGCCGGCTACGATCGGACGCGGCCGCCGGTGCGAGGTGACCCTGGATGCCCCCGGGGTCTCCCGGCGACATCTGCGCGTGGATCGCAATGCCCACGGCCATCTCGTCATCGAGGACCTCGCCAGCACCAATGGGACCTTCGTCGGGAACGAGCGCATCAAGACTCACGTGCTGAGCGCGGGTGAGCAGGTTATCATCGGTTCAGACACCGTGCTCATGCTCGCGCCTTCGGGCGCGGTCCGGAAGCCCGAGAACGAGTCCTTGTCCGAGCGGGGAGTCCGGGACGATCTCACCGGCGTTTTCACCAAGCGGTACTTTCTAAACAAGCTTCGCGAGGAGCACGCGCACCACCTGCGTGCACGCCAGGCGGTGAGCACCATCAAGCTGAGCATCGATGCCTACCGCGACATCAACGAGGTTTTCAGCCAAGAGGCGGGCGATCTCGTCCTCGTCCGAGTTGCCGAGATCATCGCCGAAGCCTCGAGTGCGGCGGGGATCTGCGCGCGCTGGGGGGCAAAGAAGTTCGCGCTGCTGCTTGGCGGCCAGGACGAACACAGCGCCTGGGAGATTGCCGAGCGCATTCGCCGCGCGGTCGACGACGGCCGGGTCGAATGGGAAGGCCGCCGCATCCCGGTCACCGTATCGGTCGGCATTGCGACACTGCGAGCGAACGACATCTGCGAGATGCAAGAGCTGCTCGACGAAGCGAACGATAATCTGATTCGAGCGAAGTTTCAGGGCGGCAATTGCAGCGTTGCATCAAAGCTCGACGAGTGAGCGGCTCCAGCGGCGCGCAACCGAGCGGCGCAGGTTCAAACGCCGGGCATCCCAATCGCCGCGCGCCGGCCGCCGGTCATGGTCTCGAGCTCGGCCGGAGTCACGCCGAAGACGCTGTGGGGACCACCGGCCGCGGCCCACAGACTCGGTAGCTCGAACAGGGCCTCGTCGAGCACCGTCTCCATCGGCTTTTCGAGCGCGATCGGCGGCACTCCGCCGATCGCGAATCCGGTCGCCTGCCTGACAAATCCCGCCGTTGCCTTCTCGACCGGCTCACCGACCAGGGCCGCCAGCTTCGCGACGTCGACCCGGTTCGCGCCGCTCGCCACGACCAGCACCGGCTTGCCGCTCAGCGCCAGCTTGAACACGAGCGACTTGGCGATCTGAGCGACCTCACATCCGAGCGCCGCGGCCGCCTCACGCGCGGTCCGGGTCGACACCGGCAGCACCCTCAGCCGATCCCCCATGCCCATTGCATCGAGCGCGGATTGCACCCGTTCCCGAGCCATCGATCGAGTCCTCCGTTCTTGCTTTTGCCGGTCGCGCGGCAAGGCCACGCCCGCGCCGCAATGTTACCAGAGCACGGTCCGCGTGCCGGATGCACCGCGTCTGCCTACAGTGTATCTTGCAACCCGTCCGCCCGGCGACAAGGCGGCCGTCGAGAGTCTTCCGAGAAGCCTGCCATGACCTCGCCGGCGCCGAACGATACGATGACGATGACCCCGTACCGACGAGGAAACCCGATCACGATGAGCACCCGGAAAGAGTCGACTACCCGCGAGATTGAATCCCTTCCCGCCTTCGGCGTCTGGGTCCCCCCCCTCACGCCCGTCGATGGGAACCTGGCCCCCGACCATCCCCGACTGATCGAGCACCTGCGTTGGTTGCTGGCGGCGGGTTGTCACGGGCTCGCATTGTTCGGAACGACGAGCGAGGCGAATTCCTTCTCCGTCGGGGAGCGTACCGCGGTGGTCGAGCTTGCGTTGGAGTCGGGCATCGCGCCCGAACGCCTGATGGTGGGCACCGGCTGCTGCGCGTTGCCCGATTCCGTTCGTCTCACCCGACACGCGGCCGACCTCGGCTGCAAGAAGGTCTTGATGCTCCCGCCGTTTTACTACAAAGGCGCCAGTGACGAGGGGCTGTTCGATTACTTCGCGCGAGTGATCGATGAGGTGGGTGACCCGGCCCTGAGGATCGTCCTATACCATTTCCCGCGGATGTCTGCGGTCCCGATCACGGTCGGGCTCATCGAGCGACTGTTGCGTCGATTTCCCGATACCGTGATCGGGGTGAAAGACAGCTCCGGCGACTGGAACAACTCGGTCGCGCTTCGAGAGCGCTTCCCGCATCTCGCCATCTTTCCCGGCTCCGAGCGATTCTTGCTCGACGGCCTCGAGATCGGGGGAGCCGGGTGCCTCACCGCCACCGCGAATGCGAACCCGGCCGCAATCCGAGCGGTGTTCGATGCATGGCGCGGCGAGGCGTCCGACGCCCGCTCGCGTCAGGACGATATCACTTCGATTCGCGACGTCTTCGACCAGTACCCGATGATCCCGGTGCTCAAGCACGTGGTGGCGCACTACCGCCACGATTCCGGCTGGCGCCGGGTGCGCCCGCCGCTCGTCTCGTTCGACGAGAGCATGGGGGCGCAAGCGATCGCGGCGCTGGAGGCAAAGGGGTTCGCGCTCGAGCCCGAGACCGCAACGGCGAGTGCCTGAGCGCCATCGCCCGGGTCCTTGGCGAAATATTCAGGTTAGCGCGAGCCGAGGCCGATGGCCGACAGCCCGTCGTGAATGTCGGCAATCGAACGCACGTGCACCGCCTGCATCCCAAGAGCGGTGGCGGCAGTGACGTTCGGTTCGGAATCATCGAAGAAGCCGACCTGCTCGGGTGAGAACCCCATCTCCGCGCAAACCCTCGCGTAGGCTTCGGGCTCGGGCTTTCTCTGCCCGATTTCCGAAGAGACGAACACGCGCTCGAAACCACTCAGCGCGCTCGCGTATCCGCGTGACCACGTGCGCTGGTGGGCGGCGTTCGAATTGGTGAAGGCGTAGGTCGGCAGCATGCGACGTACCCGCGCGAGGAGATCCGCGATGCCCGGGACCTCCCCCACGAAGATGGCATTCCATCCATCGAGAAACTGTCCATCCGTGAGATCGATGCCGAGCGTGTGACGCAGTGACTCGAAGTAAGTCTCGGCCGTGATCTCCCCGCGTTCGTGACGCTCGTATTCACGGTCGAAACGAAACCGTGAGCGCAGGCGGCTCCGGCTGACGTTGGCGTGTGCGCTCCAGCACTGTAGAGCACGTTCGAAGTCGATCTCGATGATCACCCCACCGAGGTCGAACAGCAGGGCCGCGACCGAAGTCGAAGGCGGTAAAGAGGCGGCGCTCACTCGTTGCTCAGTCGTGCCTGGCGTCCGAGATAGCCACCGTGGTGGCGCAGCCCGAAATCGTGACGGGTGAACCCCTTGGCTTCGAGCAACACGAGCGCCAACGCATCGCTGATCGCCAGCATCACCGCGATGCTGGCAGACGGGGTCATTCCGATCGGGCACGGCTCGGTCACCTCCCCCATGTCGATCACGATATCGCTCAGCTCACGTAGAGGTGATTCTGGATGGGAAGTGATCGCAATCACCGTCTGTAGGCCGAGATGCCGGCCCAGCTCGAGCATCTCCAACACCTCCCGGGTCTTGCCGCTGGTCGACAACGCGACGATGCAGTCATTCTCGCCCACCAGGCCGAGGTCGCCGTGGGCGGCCTCGCCGGGGTGCACGTAGATCGCGGGCGTCCCGGTCGAGCAAAGGGTGGCGGCGAACTTGCGCGCAATGTGACCGGCCTTTCCCATGCCGGTGGTGAGCACGTTCCCGGTACACACGCGCAGCGCATCAATCGCGCGATCGAACTCCGGGCCTACCGGTATCGCCGCGATCGCCGCCGCCTCGGCCGCGAGGATGCCCGAGATTCGATCGCGAACGTTCACCGGCTCGCTCAACTGAACCCCTCCGCGCGTGCGGCGTACGTGGTCGTGATCTCTCGCCCACCGCGCAGCGTCTGATACACGACGCAGTATCGTTTGGTCAGCTCGAAGAGCGAGGCGAGCTCGGCCTCGCCCGCGTCGGTCTCGAGCTGAAAGTCGAGCCGGATGTCCTTGAAGCCGACCGGCGCCGCTTTGTCCACCCCCAGCGTACCCCGAAAGTCGAGGTCACCCTCGGCCCGGATCTCGCCGCTCCGAAGCTCCACCCCGATCGCGGTCGCGACCGCGGTCAACGTCACCCCCGCACAGGCCACCAGCGACTCGAGCAGCATGTCGCCCGAGCACGCGAAGCGTACGTCGCCACCGGTGGCAGGATGCAAGCCCGCTTCCACCAACGCCTTGCCGGTCTCCACGTTGCAGCCGATACCCGTGCCGACCTCGCCATGGGCCTTCAGGGTGATGAGGGCTGTCTGAGGCCGGTCGCGATACTGCGCCTTCAGGGGCGCCTGTAGGTCTCGCAGCGCCTTCTTGTCCATCTCGAGCTGACTCCCTTGATCGGTGCTGCGGGTCCAGGCTCAATCGAGCCAGGGATGGGCCTCGGCCTCGAACGCCGCGCGCTGCGGCTGCACCACGCAAAAACGCTGGCCGGTCGGCGCCTCCATGACCACCCAGCTGCGGATGCGATCGATTCGCCGTGCGCCGAGCTTCTCGAGGCGCTCGACCTCCGCGTCGATATCGTCGGTCTCGATGTCGATGTGCACCCGACTCGGATGCTCCACCCGCTGGATCTCGACGTGGGGATCGTTCGGCGCGGTGCGCAGCTGGATGTAGTTCCTCTCGGCCGGATCTTCGTGGCGCGACGCCGCGCAGCCGAGCGCCTGGCTCCAAAACGCCGCCGCGCCCTCCAGGTCGTCGGTCTGACAATCGATGATGATGCCGCCCAGTCGACTCTTGTGCATGTACCCTCCTCGCAGGGGAAACCTGCCACACGACCTCCGGCGATCAAAGCCCTCGCGGACCCTTCGGCGCGCCCGGACCGCGCCGGCCCCTCGGTTCACGAACGGGTGAGATATGCGCGCTAGAACACCTTGCCCGGATTCATGAGCCCCGCGGGGTCGAGCGCCTGCTTGAGCGCGCGCATCACCGACACCGCTTCCCCGTGCTCGGCCCGAAGGAAGCTCACCTTGCCATAGCCGATGCCGTGCTCACCGGTACAGGTTCCCCCGAGCTCCAGCGCGTGGGCCACCATACGCTCGTTGACCCGCTTTGCGCGCGCCATCTCGGCCGCGTCCTCGGGATCCACGATCAGGGTCAGATGGTAGTTGCCATCGCCCACGTGCCCCACCACCGGCGCGCACAACCCCTCGCGCTCGATATCCCGTTTCGCCTCCAGAATGGAATCGGCCAGGCGCGAGATCGGCACGCACACATCGGTGGCCCAGCCCCGGGCACCGGGCTTGAGCGCCATCGCCGCGTAATAGGCATCGTGCCGTGCCTGCCAGAGCTGAGAGCGCTCCTCCGGGCGCACGGCCCAGCGGAAATCACCGCCACCGAACTCCGTGACGATCGCCGCGAGCGCTTCGGTCTGCTCCTCGACCCCGCGCGCGCTGCCGTGGAGCTCGAAGAACAGGGTTGGCTGAACGGGGTAGTCGAGTCCGGAGAACCGGTTGACCGCATCCATCATCACCTCGTCTAGCAGCTCGATCCGCGCCACCGGTATGCCCGACTGGATGGTGAGCATCGCCGAGCTGACCGCGCCCTCGAGAGTCGGAAATGCGCACACCGCGGCCGCGATCGCCTCCGGGATCCCGAACAGGCGCAGCTGAACCTCGGTGATGATCCCAAGCGTTCCTTCCGAGCCCACGAAGAGGCGGGTCAGGTCATAGCCCGCGGCCGACTTGCGCGCCCGCCCTCCGGTGCGGATTACCCGGCCGTCGGCGAGCACTACGGTGAGTCCGAGCACGTTCTCACGCATGGTCCCGTAGCGAACGGCATTGGTGCCGGAGGCACGCGTCGCCGCCATCCCCCCGAGCGAGGCATCGGCCCCGGGGTCCACCGGGAAGAACAACCCCGTGTCGCGCAGGTGGTGATTGAGCTGCTTGCGGGTAACCCCCGCCTGGACGCGCGCATCGAGGTCGTCCGGATTGACCGCGACGATCGCGTTCATCCCGGAGAGGTCGATACAAACCCCGCCGCGCAGCGCCGCCACGTGCCCCTCCAGCGAGGTTCCGGCACCGTAGGCGATGACCGGAGCGCCATGGCGCGCGCACACCCGCACCACGGCCGAGACCTCCTCGGTGCCGAGCGCATACACCACCGCATCAGGCGCATGCGCGGCATGATACGACTCGTCCCGCCCATGCTGCTCTCGCACCGCCGCCGAAGTCGACAGCCGATCGCCGACCAGCCCCCTGAGCTCATCGAGCAGCGAAGTCGGCTCTTCGGCATGCGCTTTCACGGTTCGCAGATCTCCGGCGGCGACTCAGTCCAGTAGCATCTTATCACCGCCCCAAGAGCCCGGTCAGCCCGGGCCTAGGAGCGTGGACCGCATGGGGTACACGCTCCTAGCGCCCCTTCCACACGGGTTTGCGTTTCTCGGCGAAGGCGCGCGGACCCTCCTTGATGTCCTCCGAGGCGTGGAGCTTGCGATAGGCGGGCAAGCCCTTGTTCGCACGCAGGGCAGCGTAGCCTTCCGGCACGCTCATTCCCTCGGTCTCGCGCAGGACCTCCTTGGTGGCGGCGAGGGAGAGGGGTGCGTTCGCGGCGACTCGCTCGGCGAGTGCGCGGGCCGAGCGCATCAGCTCGGGCGCCGGCACGACCTGATTCACCACCCCCCATTTCGCCAGCTCCGCCGCGCTCGCGCGCCGGCCCGTAAACAGGAGCTCGCAGGCGATGGAGCGAGGCAACCGATGGGGCAGGCGCAACACGCCGCCCGCATCGGCGACGAGCCCGATGCTCACCTCCGGCAGAAAGAATTCCGCGTGCTCGGCCGCCACGATCATGTCGCAGGCGAGCGCCATCTCGAATCCGCCCCCGGCCGCCAGGCCGTTGATGGCCGCGATGACCGGCTTGTTGAGGGAGAACAGCTCGGTGATCCCAGCGAACCCGCCCGGTCCGTAATCGGCGCCCTCCTCCGCCCCGGCCGCGGCCGACTTGAGGTCCCAGCCGGCGGAGAAGAAACGCTCACCCGCCGCGGTGACGATCGCCACCTGCAACCCCGGGTCCTCGGAAAAAGCGACAAAGGTCTCCCCCAGCTTGCGGCTGGTCGCGGCATCGATGGCATTGGCCTTGGGTCGATCGAGCGTGATCTCGAGCACCGCATCTCGCCGCTTCGTGCTAACCGCCTCCGACATGTCTCAGCTCCCGTTGTGAAATCCGATACCGAGGCTGCACCCGCCACCCGGTCGCGGGCACGCCCTCACCGAGCCGCTAGCCCGGGGCAGCGCTGCTCAGCTCTCGTGCGGTCGCAGTACCGAGCGCGCGATGATGTGTCGCTGGATCTCGCTGGTCCCGTCCCAGATGCGCTCGATGCGCGCATCGCGCCAAAATCGCTGGATCGGCAAGTCCTCCATCAAGCCCATGCCGCCGTGAATCTGCAGGGTGTGATCGGTCACCCGCCCGAGCATCTCGGTGGCGGCAAGCTTCGCCATCGCCGCGTCCAGATCGCTCATCGTCCCCTGGTCGTTCTTCCAGGCGGCCTGCAGCGTGAGGAGCTCCGCGGCCGCGATCTCGGTCGCCATGTCGGCGAGCTTGAACGATGTCCCCTGGAATCGGCCGATCGTCTGACCGAACTGCTTTCTGGTCGCGGCCCACTCGGCCGCCAGCTCGAAGCAGCGCTGGGCCCGCCCCACGCACATCGCCGCGAGCTGCAGGCGCGCCGAGCCGAGCCACTGGTTGGCGGTGTCAAAGCCCCGACCCTCCTCGCCCAAAATCTGACGCCGGTGCACCCGGCAGTCGTTGAACTCGAGGATTGAATTGTGATAACCGCGGTGGGAAACGCTCACGTAGCCATCACGCAGATCGAAGCCCGGCGTACCCTTGTCCACCAAGAACGCGGTGATTCGCTTGCGCGGTCCGCGCTCGGTCGTGTCAACGCCGGTGACCGCGAACAGGATCACGTAGTCCGCGAGGTCGGCGTGGCTGATGAAATGCTTCGTGCCGTTGATCACGAAGTCGTCGCCGTCGGGCTCGGCCCGCGTCTGCATGCTCCGAAGATCGGAGCCCGCATTGGGCTCGCTCATCGCCAGGCACTCGATACGCTCACCGCGCACCGTCGGCAGCAGATAGGCCTCGATCTGAGTGCCCTCGCACGCACGCAGAATGTTGCTCGGCCGGGCCACCAGGTACTGCAGCGCGAAAGTCGCCCGCCCGAGCTCGCGCTCCATCAGCGCGAGCGAGACGCTATCGAGTCCGCCCCCGCCGAGCCCCTCGGGCATGTTGGCGGCGTATAGCCCCTGCGAGATGGCGGCCTGCTTGACCGCCTGCACGAGCTCCTCGCGTACCACTCCAGTACGCTCCACTTCCTCTTCGTGAGGATAGAGCTCCTTCTCGACGAACGCGCGCACGCTCTCGATGAGCATCTGCTGCTCGTGGCTCAACCCGAATTCCATCTGGACCTCACTGTCGATCCGGGAGGCTCAAGGCCTCAACCGATGCGAGCGCGGAGCGCGAGTAGCTCGATCAGAAAGTCGTCCCGACGTCGCTCGAGAGCCTTGATGGAGCGGTTCGCAGCCTGCTCCAGGGTGCCCTCGACCATGCGATCGGTCAGCTCGGCGGTGAGCTTTGGGGCCGGGCACTTGGTCCACGGGAGCTCGAGGGCGGGCCCGAACTGCTCGAGCATGTGGCGCATGCCCGCCTCACCGCCGGCGAGATGAAAGGTGAGACACGGACCCATCAACGCCCAGCGCAGACCGGGCCCCTCGGTGATCGCGGCATCGATCTCACCGGTGGTGGCGACCCCCTCCGCCACCATGTGCAGCGCCTCGCGCCAGATCGCCTCCTGGAGACGGTCCGAGATGTAACCCTCGATCTCCTTCCGGACCCGCAGCGGATGCATGCCGATCGAGGCGTAGAACGCTTGCGCCGCGTCGAGCGCGGCCGGATCGGTCTTCGCGCCCGGCACCAGCTCCACCAGCGGCAGCAGGTAGACCGGATTGAAGGGGTGCCCGATCAGCACCCGACCCGGGTGCGTGCAGTCGGCCTGAATTCGCGAGGGCAACAGCCCGGACGAGCTCGATGCGATCAGCACCTCGGCGGGGAGTGCGGCATCGATGCGCGCGTGCAGCTCGCGTTTCAGGTCCTCTCGCTCCGGCGCGTTCTCCTGCACGAAATCCGCCCCCTCGAGGGCGTGTTCGAGATTGCCGACGAAATGGAGACGTTGCTCGCTTGCCCCCTTGGCGAGGCCGACCCGCTCGAGCGCGGGCCAGGCGTTGCGCACGTTCGCCCGCAGACCCGCCTCGGCATCGGGTCCCGGATCGGTCGCCACCACGTCGAGCCCGTTGGCGAGGCAGCGCGCCGCCCAACCACTGCCGATGACGCCGGTGCCCACCACACACACTCGACGGATGGATTGATGCTCGTACGCCATGCTATGCCTCCAACGAATTCAGTCCTTGACCTGCTCCGACCATCCGAGAGCAACCACGGAACACGGCACCTTCACGAAAGAAGACCGACCACGAGGGACACGGCAAACTTGTATGCTCGACCCGATCGATTCGCCCCTTCCAGCACAGCGACTGGGCCTCACCCACAACCGCGACCCACGCCGGGGGCACCGTCACAGATAATCAGTTCCCGTGTTCCGCGTGGTTCTTACTGTTCGTGTGCGCCGTGGTGTTTCCAGGCCCTGGCTCAGTTGCGCTTTCGCAAGCCGAGCTTCTGCCGGCCTTCCTCGGGCGTCAGCACCCGCGCGCCGAGATTCTCAATGATCGTAACCGCGCGCTCGACGAGCTGCGCATTGGTGGCGAGTACGCCGCGATCGAGATAGATATTGTCCTCGAGACCGACGCGCGCGTTGCCCCCGAGGATCACCGCCTGCGCCACCATCGGCATTTGCATGCGCGAGATGCCGAACCCCGCCCAGACGGCACTGGTCGGCAGCATATCCGCCATCATCTTCATCGCGTGAGTATCGGCGGCCGCACCCCAGGGGATCCCGAGACAGATCTGAAACAGGGGCGGGTCATTCACCAGCCCCTCCGCGATGAGCTGGCTCGCGAATCGGACATGGCCGGTGTCGAACACCTCGAGCTCTGGTTTCACCCCAAGCTCCTGGATTCGCTTCGCCATGGTTCGAAGGTACGCCGGAGGACTGATGTAGAGCTCCTTGTCATTGCCGAAATTCAGGCTGCCGCAGTCGAGGCTGCAGATCTCGGGGAGCAGCTGCTCGACGTGCGCAAGGCGCTCGAGCGGTCCGACGAGATCGGTGCCGGGGCCGGGCCGCGGGGGATCGTCATCGCTCAGCACGAGGTCGCCGCCCATCCCGGCGGTGAGGTTGACCACGACGTCGGTATCGCTATCGCGCAACCGATCCACCACCTCCGCGAACAGCTTCGGGTCACGCGCTCCCTTGCCGGTGTCGGGGTCGCGGACGTGGCAGTGGGCGACGGTGGCCCCAGCCTTCGCGGCATCAATCGCAGCCTTTGCGATCTGCTCGGGAGTGACCGGAACGTTGGGGCTCTTGCCCACCGTGTCGCCCGCCCCGGTCACCGCGCAGGTGAGAATAACTTCGTAGTTCATGATTGCCCCCTCGGCTTGGCTGGCGCGGCGCGGACGTCCGCGCCGCTGGCGCTCGAGATCGGGTAGTGTAGAGAAGCGCCGACGCCTGTCCAGTGGCAGACGCCGAGGCAACGCTTTTCCGTCTACGGTTTCTCCTGTATACAGTCGGTCCGCCCGCTTCTCGCCCGGTGAGACTTCCATGTACACCGCCGTCAAGTCCGCCTGGCCGCTGTTTCTCGGTCTCGCCCTGATCATGCTCGGCAACGGCTTGCAGGGCAGCCTGCTCAGCCTGCGCGCCACGCTGGAAGGCTTCGCAACGAATACCGTGGGGGTAGTCATGACCGGCTACTACCTCGGCTTCCTGGCCGGCTCGACCCTCACACCCAAGATCGTGAAGAACGTGGGGCACATACGGGTCTTCGCCGCGCTCGCGTCCCTCGCCTCGACCTCGGTGCTGATTCACATCCTCTACGTGGAACCAGTCAGCTGGTTCGCGATGCGGGTGGTGACCGGATTCTCATACGCCGGCCTCTACGTGGTGGCCGAGAGCTGGCTCAACGAGCGGGCCACCAACGAGACCCGCGGGCAGCTGCTGTCGATCTACATGGTGGTGCTGTTCCTGGGCCTCGCGGCCGGCCAGCTCCTGCTCAACGTGGCGAGCCCGGAGGGCTTCGAGCTGTTCGTGCTGGTCTCGGTGCTGGTCTCGGCTGCGGTGATCCCGATCCTGATCACCGCTACCCCCGCCCCGCATTTCTCCGAGCCTGCCAAGATGAGCCTGAGGCAGCTCTACCGAGTCTCACCCCTCGGGGTGATGGGGGCCGTGGCAACCGGTCTCGCGCACGGCGCGATCTTCGGCATGGGAGCCGTCTACGGGCGCAATATGGGTTTCTCGATCGCACAGATTTCCATCTTCATGGGGCTGCTCACGCTCGGCGGCATCCTGTTCCAGTGGCCGGTCGGATGGCTCTCCGATCAGTTCGACCGGCGCAAGGTCCTCACCGCGGTGACCATCCTCGCGGCGCTCACCGCGTGCATCAGCATACCGGTTGCCCATACGTCACACGTCGGGCTGTTCGTTCTCGCCACCGTGCTCGGCGGGCTGTCGCTGCCGATGTACTCCCTTTGCATCGCGCACACGAACGATCACCTCGAGCCCGCGCAGATGGTCTCGGCGAGCAGCAGCCTGATCCTGGTCGGCGGTATCGGCGCGTGCTTCGGCCCGTTCACCGCGTCGGGCCTGATGTCGGTGCTCGGCAACGACGGCTTCTTCTGGGCCCTCGCCGGGGCGCATGCCGCGATCGGGGTTTTCGCCCTGTACCGGATGACCCGGCGCGGGTCGGTGCCGGTAGAGAAGCAGGGGCACTACCTCAACGTTCCGCCGCGCGCCACCTTGATGGTCTCGCCGCTTACCCAGCGCGAGGTGCGCGACGTGCGCGACCGAGAGCTCGCGCGTCTGCACAGCAGCCGCCGGGGCTGATCCGAGCCGGCCGGGGGGTCTCCGCCACCGCACCCCGATGGGTGTCTGCGACGCCCATTACCGCCTGACCGGTGTCACAAAACGGCGGGCCGAGGCCGTTCGTCCTCGAGGAAAGATCAAATCAGTGCTTGACGTTTATATAACAATATATTTATATACGCACATCTCTATAAAGCACGTAAAAGGCCCGCATCATGGACCGTCTTCTCACCGCCCTGCGAGCCGTCGGCGAGCCCACCCGTCTACGGCTGCTCGCCGTCCTCGCGCGGAGCGAACTCACGGTCTCCGAGCTCACCCAGATTCTCGGCCAGAGCCAGCCGCGCGTCAGCCGGCACCTCAAGCTGCTTGCCGACGCTGGCGTACTGGATCGCTTTCAGGAGGGAACCTGGGTGTTCTATCGCCTGGCGGACAAAGGCGAGTGCGGCGAGATCGCACGCACCCTCCTGGGCCTGTTGCCCGACGACGCCCCCCAGCTATTGGGCGACCGGAAGCGATTGGACGACATCAAGCGAGCGCACGCCGAGGCTGCGAACACTTACTTTCGGGAGAACGCCGCGCGCTGGCACGGCATCCGGTCTCTCTACGTGGACGATGCGGAGGTGGAGCGGGCAATCCTCGCGGCGGTGGGAGACCGCCCGATTCGAGACCTGCTCGATCTGGGAACCGGCACGGGACGGATGCTCGAGCTGTTCGCCGGGCGCATCCGCCACGGGCTCGGCGTGGATCTCAGTCGAGAGATGCTGGCGGTAGCGAGGGCCAATCTCGAGCGAGCGGACTTGCGCCACTGCCAGGTTCGCCAGGGTGACATCTACCAGCCGCCGGTGCCGCCGGGGTCGGCCGACGTCGCGACCATTCACCACGTGCTGCATTTTCTCGACGATCCGGCGGCGGCGGTGCGCGAGGCGGCCCGCGCTCTCAGGCGCGGCGGCCTGCTCATCATCGTCGACTTCGCACCCCACCAGTTCGAGTTTCTACGCACCGAGCTGTCTCACCGCCGACTTGGCTTCGCCGACGACGAGGTGATCGCCTGGGGCCGCAATGCGGGGCTCGTCAATGGCCGGGTCAGCCACATGGAGCCCGACGGCGAGGGCGACAAGCTGACCGTCTCCCTGTGGCGGTTCGAGCAGGACCGGGACTTATCGGTGCAATCCGCACGGGAAGTGGCGTGATGAGACCGGACCGAGCAACGGACGACGCCCTGCAGCTCAGCGCGGCGGAGACGGCGGAACGTCTGCGAAGACGGCCACGACCGGGATTCACCGCGATACGCGGGGAGCCCGAGGTATCCTTCGAATTCTTTCCCCCGTCCACCGCCGAGATGGAGCGCACCCTGTGGTCATCGCTCGAGCGTCTCGCGCCGCTCGGGCCAAACTTCGTGTCGGTCACCTACGGTGCGCTTGGCAGCACCCGGGAGAGAACCCACGCCACGGTGTCACGCATTCTCGAGGAGACAACGCTCAATCCGGCGGCGCACCTGACCTGCGTCGGCGCCACCCGGGACGAGGTCGACCGGGTCGTGGCGCGTTATCGCGAAGCGGGCATCCGCCACCTGGTGCTGCTGCGCGGAGATCCGCCCGACCCGGCGGGGAGGTTCGCGCCCCACCCCGACGGCTATCGTTGCGCGGCGGAGCTGGTCGAGAGCGTCGCGCAACACGGCGATGTCGAGATCAGCGTCGCGGCTTACCCCGAGGTCCATCCCGACGCCCGGTCGCGAGACGCCGACCTGGATAACCTGAAGCGCAAGGTCGATGCCGGGGCGAGCCGGGCCATCACCCAGTTCTTCTTCGACCCCGACGTCTACTTCCGCTTCCTCGATCGCGCGCGGGCCGCCGGCATCAGCGTGCCCATCGTGCCGGGCATTTTGCCGATCACCAACTTCGCCAAGCTGCGCCGCTTTGCAACCGCCTGCGGGGCGAGCATTCCGGCCCCGCTCGCGCAGCTTTTCGAAGGGCTGGACGAGGTACCCGACGTGCGCCAGCTGGTGGCGGTGACGGTGGCGGCGGAGCTCTGCACCCGCCTGCGGGAGCAGGGTATGAACGCGTTTCACTTCTACACCTTGAACCGGGCCTCGTTGAGCGCGGCCGTGTGCCACATTCTCGGGATGCGCGCTCAGCCCGACGCCGACGCGGCCCGGCGGCGCTCGCGACGTGGCGCGGGCCGGCCGTGACCTCGCCCGCGGCCTTCGGGGCATGCGCCCGGCCACCACGGGTGGCGGCGCTCTCGCGCGCGCTCGCAGAGCGCATCGTGGTTCTGGACGGAGCGATGGGCACGATGATTCAGGCCCTCGGTCTCGGCGAGGAGGATTTCCGCGGCGCGCGATTCATCGACCATCCGACCGAGCTGCGGGGCAACAACGACCTGCTGTGTCTCACCCGCCCCGAGGCGATCCGGCGCATCCACGCCCAGTTCCTCGCCGCCGGTGCGGACATCGTCGAGACCAACACGTTCAACTCGACCTCGATCTCGCAGGCCGACTACGGTCTCGAGGCGATCGTCTACGAGCTGAACCTCGCCGGCGCACGCCTCGCGCGCGAGGCCGCGGACGCCGCCGGCACCCCGGACCGACCCCGCTGGGTCGCGGGCGTGCTCGGACCGACCAGTCGCACCGCCTCCATCTCCCCCGAGGTCAACGATCCGGGCTACCGCAACGTGGACTTCGACATGCTCCGCGAAGCGTACACCGAGGCGCTGCGGGGACTGGTCGATGGAGGGGCAGATGTCATCCTGGTGGAGACCGTGTTTGACACGTTGAACGCCAAGGCCGCCCTGTTTGCGATCGCCGCGTTCGAAGACGACCGTGGGCTCGAGCTGCCGATCATGCTCTCCGGCACGATCACGGACCTGAGCGGTCGGACCCTTTCGGGCCAGACGGCGGAGGCCTTCTGGTACTCGTTGCGCCACTGCAAGCCGCTCGCGGTCGGTCTCAACTGTGCGCTCGGCGCAAAGGAGCTGCGCGCCTACGTCGACGAGCTGGCGCGGGTCGCCGATGCCCATGTCAGCTGCCACCCCAATGCAGGGCTTCCGAACGAGCTCGGCGGCTACGACGATACGCCGGAGAACATGGCGCAGACACTGGGCGAGTTCGCGCGCTCGGGGCTGCTGAACCTGGTTGGTGGCTGCTGCGGCACCACGCCCGCGCATGTTCGCGCCATCGCCGACGCCGTTGCCGGTGAGCCCCCGCGGCGCGTGCGCGAGCGGCCGCCCGGCTGCCGTCTTTCGGGGCTGGAGCCGGTCACGATCGGAGCGCAGAGCCTGTTCGTCAACATCGGCGAGCGCACCAATGTCACCGGCTCGGCCCGGTTCGCCCGGTTGATCGAGGCCGGCGATTACGACACCGCCGTCGGCATCGCCCGCGAGCAGGTGGAGAACGGGGCGCAGCTGATCGATGTGAACATGGACGAGGGGATGCTCGACTCAGAGGCAGCGATGCAACGCTTCCTCCGGCTGATCGCGGCCGAGCCCGACATCAGCCGGGTGCCGGTGGTGGTGGACTCCTCCAAGTGGTCGGTCATCGAGGCAGGGCTCAAGTGCCTCCAGGGCAAGGGGATCGTCAACTCCATAAGCCTCAAGGAGGGCGAGGCATCCTTCATCGAGCAGGCAAAGCTCATCAGGCGCTACGGCGCCGGCGTGGTGGTGATGGCGTTCGACGAGAAGGGCCAGGCGGAATCCGTCGAGCACCGCGTGGCGGTGTGCGAGCGCGCGTATCGGCTGCTCACCGAGCAGGTCGGATTTCCGCCCGAGGACATCATCTTCGACCCCAACATCTTTGCCGTCGCCACCGGCATCGAGGCCCACAACGATTATGCCCGGGCGTTCATCGAGGCGGTGAAGCGAATCAAGCAGACGCTGCCGGGGGTGCTGATCTCGGGCGGGGTGTCGAATCTCTCGTTCGCATTTCGGGGCAACCACCCCCTGCGCGAGGCAATGCACTCGGCGTTTCTTTTTCATGCCATCGCGGCTGGCCTCGACATGGCGATAGTCAATGCCGGTAAGCTCCCGGTCTACGAGGACATCGAGCCCGCGTTGCTCGGGCGCATCGATGACGTGCTGCTGAACCGGCGCCCCGACGCAGCCGAGCGCCTGCTGGAGGTCGCGCACGACGTCAAGGGCCAGGCGCGGCAGCAGGCCGCGGACACCGGCTGGCGAGAGAAGGACACGCATGCGCGCCTGGTGCACGCGCTGGTGCACGGGATCGACAGTCACATCGTCGACGACGCCGAGGAGGCGCGAGTCACCGCCAAGCGGGCACTCGATGTGATCGAGGGTCCGCTGATGGACGGCATGAACGTGGTCGGCGA